>CAZQLE010000001.1:0-26997 GCA_964593905.1 uncultured Anaerolineaceae bacterium
GGTGGAAACCGAGCTGCCGGATGTGATGTGTTTGCAAGAGATTAAAGCGCGGCCTGAACAGGTTAAAGAAGAGCAGCGCACCCTGGGTTATCCGTATGCTTATTGGAATCCGGCGCAACGACCGGGTTACAGCGGTGTGGCAACTTTTTCGCGCCAACAGCCGCTGGAGGTTGTTTATGGTCTGGGCGTTGAAAAATTTGATGTGGAAGGCCGGGTGATTCAAACCCGCTATCCTGATTTCAGATTGTTTAATATTTATTTTCCCAATGGGCAGCGCGGACACGACCGGGTGGAATATAAGCTGGAGTTTTACGCAACCCTTCTTGAACAATGCAAAATATTGCATGAGAACGGTGAAAACATCATCATCACCGGCGATTTTAATACCGCGCACACTGAAATTGATCTGGCAAACCCCCGCGAGAATATCAACACTTCTGGTTTTATGCCAGAAGAACGGGTCTGGGTGGATCATTTTCTGAATGCCGATTTTGTGGATGTTTACCGGCAGCGTTACCCCGAAAAGATTCAATACACTTGGTGGACGTATCGGTTTGCGGCGCGAAAGCGAAATGTGGGTTGGCGGATTGATTATTTTCTGGTGTCAAAGTCTTTTGCCGATAAAATCACCGATGCATCCATCCATGATCATTTTGAAGGATCCGATCACTGTCCGATTACGTTGATTGTTTAAGCAGGCTGATCCAGGGAATTTTCTTTTTTCGGTAGTGTAGTAAGAAAAGACCGCGATTGCTTTCTCCCGTATTCTGGTAGATGGTTTGATTTGTATAATCCACATTGATTGTTGCAATCTGGTTGGGGTGGTTGGGGTCGTAAACATCGAGTATTAACAGCGTGCCTTTGGTTTCGTACGCGGTGATTACAATTTGGTGGTTATGGGTAAGCGGCTGGAACTGCCGGGCGTGCATTACCCCGGTGGCCGCAGGACGATTATTGCGAATGAGGTCTTTAATTTTTTCAAGCTCCACACAGGTAATGCCAAACAGAGCCGTATCATCCATAAATTGATAACGCAAATATCTTTTTAGATTCCGCCAATGCAGGCTTTCCATCTGTCTGAAGAAAAGATAAGCGGCCGTTTTGCCCCACTGAACAAATGTGCTCTGGTTGTTGGCCCGCAGGTTGTGAATATCCAGGGCAGTAAAACACATTCCACCGCATAAGCCAAACTGGTTGCGGCTTCCGGGGGCGCAAACCTTGATGACCGAATCGCGGAATGCCAGGGGGCGAAACACATAGGAATTTGCAAAAGGAAAGCCGTGTTGTTCTGGGGTGAAGCTGGTTTGTACCTTCATTTTTCGATCACCTCATAAAAGCCCTTGTCCAATTCGTCATCGTTCAGGTGGGCATAACGCTGCGTAACCGCAATGCTGGTATGGCGGGCCAGTTCCTGTGCCAGTTTTAAATTCCCGGTTCCATGCAATATGCGGGTGACAAAGTAATGCCGAAATGAATGCGGGGTAATGGTTCCAACCGCCTCGGTCCCCAGACATTCGCGCACCCGCTCCCGGACGATATAGCGTCCTGCGGCGGTGGTCATGCGCTTTGTCTTTTTGCCGGCGCCAGGATCGTGTCGGGCAAACAGGGGCATTCCTGCCAGCCGCCCGGTGCTCCCATCCATTTCGCTTCTTGCTTTCAGATAAGTTTGCAGCGCATCCAAAGCCCGGCGGCTAAAACGGATCACTGCCATTTTGTCGCCCTTACCAATCAGCACCGCTTTTGCTTCAAACATATCGATATCTCCGCGGCTCAATTTGCATGCCTCGTGCACGCGCAAACCGGTATCGGCCAGGGTGATCAAAAAGGCGCGGTCGCGCAGATTGCGCAGCCGGTCATCTTCATCTTCAGCCGGTTTCTCAGCCAGGGCGTCGGCATACTCCAGTAATTTTTCAATATCACTTTTGGGAAATTGAGGGAAGCGCTGCCCAATGCGGCGGTTGCGTTGCTTTGCCAGGCTGCGAACCTTGACAAGATTGATCACGGCCAACTCTTCGGCTGCGATATATTCATAAAACGATAAAACTGCGGTGGTATATAACCTTTCAGAGGCGGGCGCCATTTCGTGAAGGCTGTCGATAAACAGGGTGATCGCTTTCTCGGTCAATTTTGCGACAGGGGTGCTTTTGACCGGGATGTCATTCTGGTTTAGAACTGCCAGAAATTGATGCAGCGCGTTTGTGTAGGTCTTATGGGTGTTTTTGCTTCGCGCTGCAAGCAACACCTCAAGATAGGCCTGTGCAGCCTGATGAATGCTGACGGCCATTTGTGTTGACTGATCGGTCAAATCGGGTCCGGCGTTCATATAACCCATTATCCCATATATTCTAGACTCGAAAAAATGGGTTAAAAACTCATCTCTCTAACCAAAAAACAAACCAAATTATTACCAATTTTTGAATGTTAACTTTTGTTTTTATAACAAAGATTCGGGCGTGCGTTATAAGTTACAAATATGTTATGATGATGTTCGATATACAGCTTTTGTCACGCATAATTTCTTTTTTTTACACTGTAATTTATCTGAGCGTACCAAAAATCTGACCAAAGACTTACAATTTCATTTTATTTATCCATTAAGTGCTAGTATTTCATCAAAACCATTTCAAATTATTTATAGATATAGTACAATATCGCTACACAATTTGATGGTATATAAGTGGTGGATGGGGTTATAGAGATACTGATAAAAATATAAGGGTATTGTTTCAAATCGATGAGGCAGTGAACCAGACGCTGTATATGGTCGCTTATCCTGATCTGTATCAGGAAGGGCGTTTGGGGAGCCAGTAGCGAAACCGGCAATTTAAGCCGGTTTTCATGTTTTCCAAGTGGGGAGACTTTAAATGACTGCCTACCTCGAAATCGATACGCTTTTGAAAAACTCAATCGGCATTGGCTTTGACCTTGATGAAGTGGATCAGGCAGAGTTGCAACGCATACTTATTGTGGATGATGAAATTGATACGATTGATTTTATCAAGCAGTTATTAAGAATTTCCGGTTTTACGGTGATGTCGGCCATGTCGCTGATGGATGCAGAACTGAAGATTTCTGAATATCATCCTCATCTGATCGTTGTGGATCTTGGTATGAAAGGTCACGGGGGGCTTACGGCCATTAATGCACTTCGCCAGATCACAGAAATTCCCATTATTGCAATTTCTGCGGATAGCCGTCCCGAGGATGTGGTTCTGGGGTTTCAACAGGGCGCTGATGATTGCATCGTTCAATCATTTCATGGGCCTGAACTGGTGGAGCGGGTGCGCGCAGTTTTGCGCCGGTATAAACCATTTCATAGCACAGGTTCAGTTTCCATTATCAATAAACAACTTGTGCTAGACCCGATTCATAAAGAGGTTTTGCTGTGTGAAAAAAGTGTTCGGTTGACCCCAAAGGAATATGCCATTCTTGCACTGCTCACCAGGTTTGCACCGGCTGTTGTGCCCTACAGCTCAATTTCAAAAGCGATCTGGGGGATCGAATCAGATCGGACTCGCAGCCGGACGAAATATCTTGTTTATCTTTTGCGCAAAAAACTTGAAGATGCATTGCCGGGTTCCCCGACAATTATCAATGATCGCCTGGGGTATCGACTGGACCTTAAGCGCTGATCATAGGGAGGATTAAGCCATGACATCATCCGCAAAGAGTTTAAGTATTACAAGCGGAATTGATCAATCGACGATTGCTTCTTATCGGGCGGCAAAAGTTGTTTCAAGATCAACGCAGTGGTTTTTGTTCACCACTGCCCTTATTCTGCTGGATGCCTTTATGATGAGTTTGAGTTTTCGGATTGCATACTGGATCCGATTCGAAATCAATCTCCCGCTGTTTAATCTGACGGTCGTGCCTTCTTATGCGTTTTATCAAATGCTTACGCTGGCCATGATCCCGCTCATGCTGGGTATCTTTGCAATTAAAGGTTTGTATCAACGGGACAATTTGTTGGGCGGAACGCGTGAATATTCCGAGTTGTTTAATGCCACGCTGATCTGCATGGGTCTTTTAATTGTGGGCGGGTTTATCGACACCGATTTCAATTTTGCCCGCGGTTGGCTGCTCATTGCCTGGTTGTTGATTTTCTTCCTGACGACTTTTGGAAGGTTTATTCTGCGCAGGGTGATTTACTCTTTGCGTAAACTGGGCTATTTTGTCAGCCCTGCATTAATTGTCGGCGCAAATGATGAAGGAAAAATGCTGGCCGAGCAGTTGCAGCAATGGGCGACTTCAGGATTGCAAGTGGTCGGTTTTGTCGATAAAAAGACCAAACCCGGAGACAACGTTTGGGGCAACCTTAACGTGCTGGGCGATATGGAACATATCGAAGATGTGATTTCGACCTATCAGATTGAAGATCTGATCCTTGCCACCAGCGCCATTTCATCTCGGGATAAGATGGTGGATATTTTTAAACGCTATGGCGCAAACCGTAATATCCGGGTGCGTTTTTCCTCCGGTTTATACGAAATCATTACCACCGGCTTAACCGTAAACCAGTTTGCCTATGTACCCCTGGTCGAGGTGAATTCGGTCCGTTTGACCGGTATTGATCGTTTCTTAAAAGGATTGTTGGATTTTTCAATCACAATTCCGGGTTTAATCGCCTTGCTGCCTGTTCTTCTGGCACTAGGAGTGTTGGTGAAGCTCGATTCTCCGGGACCCATCATTCACCGGCGCAGGGTTGTCGGGGTAAATGGGAAACCCTTTGATGCATTCAAATTCCGCACGATGTATGTAAACGGAGATGAGCTTTTGAATGCCAACCCGGCGCTTAAAGCAGAGTTGGCGAAAAACCACAAGCTGAAAGACGATCCGCGTGTTACACGAATTGGCCACTTTATGCGGAAATTTAGTCTGGATGAGTTGCCGCAATTGTTCAATGTGCTCAGACGTGAAATGTCGCTGGTGGGGCCGCGCATGATCACCGAAAAAGAAATCGAAAAATACGATCGCTGGGATATGAACCTGTTGACTGTTCAACCCGGAATTACCGGCTTGTGGCAGGTAAGCGGGCGTTCGGATGTATCTTATGAAGACCGTGTGCGGCTGGATATGTACTATATCCGCAACTGGAATATCTGGCTCGATCTGCAATTACTTATCCAAACCATTCCGGCTGTGCTGCGCGGCCGGGGTGCCTACTAAAACGAAAAACAATGAGGAGAACATCATGAAAGTTCTGGTTACTGGCGGCGCCGGGTTTATTGCTTCACATGTTGTTGATCTTTTTTTGGCCAATGGCTATGAGGTCGTGGTGGTGGATAATCTTTCCACGGGCCGGCGATCTAATTTAAACCCCAGGGCTAAATTTTACGAAATTGATATCCGCGACCCCAAGATCGCCGAGGTTTTTGAGCAGGAAAAACCAGATTTTGTAGACCATCATGCTGCGCAAATGAATGTTCGCACTTCGGTCGATCAGCCTTTGTATGATGCCGATGTTAATATTTTGGGCTCATTGAATTTGATTGAAAATGCGCTCAAATTTGGTGTCAAACGGTTTGTGTATATTTCAACCGGGGGCGCGGTTTATGGGGAACCTGTTTATTTGCCCTGCGATGAGGCGCATCCAATTCAGCCGATTTGCCAGTATGGGGCCAGCAAGCACACGGTTGAGCATTACCTGTATATGTACCAGTACAATTACGGGTTAAATTATGTCGTACTGCGTTACCCGAATGTGTTTGGTCCCCGGCAAGATCCGAAAGGCGAAGCGGGGGTTGTGGCGATTTTTACCGGCCAGATGCTGAACAATCAGCAGGTTGTCATTAATGGCGACGGTGAGCAGACGCGCGATTATGTCTCGGTTATCGATTGTGCCAGGGCAAATCTGCTCGCCATGCAAACCGAAAATGTCAATGAAATTTTCAACCTGGGCGCAGGGATAGGCACTTCGGTCAATGAAATCTTTGCCCATTTGAAAAATATCACCCGCTACCAAAAAGAACCGGATTACGGACCTGCAAAAGTGGGCGAGACTCGCCACATTTATTTAAATTCTTCAAAAGCCCGCGCCCGGTTGGCCTGGGAGCCAACCCTCACTTTAGAGGCCGGGCTTCGCCAAACGGTTGACTATTTCAGAGAGAAGGAGCAAGTAGCGTGATCATCGTTCAGACGCCGCTGCGGGTTAGCCTGTTTGGAGGAGGCACCGACTTTCCATCTTATATCAAAGAGGAAGGCGGGTGTGTTCTTTCGATGGCTATTGACAAGTTTATTTTTGTCACGCTAAAACGGCGCTTTGACGATAAGCTTCGCATTGGCTACACCCGCACCGAGATGGTTGATTCGGTGGATGAGGTTGAGCACGAATTAATTCGTGAAGCGCTGCGAAAAACCGGGATTGTATCTGGCGTCGAAGTAACCACTATGGGCGATATCCCATCTGCGGGTTCGGGATTAGGCTCTTCCAGCACGGTGACTGTTGGGTCATTACATGCAATGTATGCTTATCTGGGCGAAATCGTCCCCGCAGAACGCCTGGCGAAAGAAGCGTGTGAAATTGAGCTTGATGTTTTGAAAAAGCCGATCGGCATTCAAGACCAATATATTGCGGCTTATGGCGGTTTGCGCTTTTTTGAGTTTTTGCCAGATGGCATGGTGCAGAGTGAAAAAATCATTTTATCCAGTGATTCGCTGCGAAAAATGAATGAGAACTTTTTGCTGTTTTATACCGGCATCACCCGTAAAGCCGAGACCATTCTTGCCGAGCAAAGTAAACGCTTGCCGGCCAGTTTTGAAACGCTGCGAAAGTTGAAAAATACTGCAAAAACGGCTGTAACCGAATTGCGGGCCGGCAATATTGATGTTCTGGGCGAGATGTTGCATGAGAGCTGGATATTGAAGAAAAAACTGGCGAACACGATAACGAATGGGCAAATTGATATGATGTATGCCGATGCCCTTCGAAATGGCGCCAGCGGTGGAAAGATCACCGGTGCGGGCGGGGGCGGTTTTCTTTTGTTATATTGCCCTCATGAAAAACAGCCGGCTGTACGGAAAGCTTTAACAGGACTTCAAGAATTGCCTTTTAACGTTGAATCCTACGGGTCCAAAGTAATTTTCGATTACAACCACTAGAAAGTGGAGGGAACAGCATGGAATTTGTCAGCGACTACCTAAAAGGGCTTCAGATCTTATTGGGAAATCTCCCGGAGGAGCAAATTAGACGGGTAATCGATCTTGTTTATCAGGCCCGGCTTGCCAACCGCCAAATTTTTATTATGGGTAACGGCGGTTCGGCTTCGACAGCCTCGCATTTTGTGTGTGATCTGTCGAAGAATACCCGCCGGGAAGGCTGGCCAAACTTTCGGGTGATTGGCCTGACGGATAACATGCCGCTGGTAACCGCATTTGCCAATGATGAAGGCTATGACACTGTTTTTGCCCAACAGTTGGCCAGTTTTATTCAGCCTGATGATGTGGTTATTGGCATTTCAGCCTCCGGCAATTCCAAAAATGTACTTAATGCAATCGATTTTGCGCACTCCAGAAACGCACTCACCGTTGGCTTTACCGGCTTTGACGGCGGAAAACTGGCAAATATGGTGGATATTAACGTGCATGTTCCCAGTCACAATATTCAGCATGTTGAGGATGTTCACCTGGCGTTGGAGCATTTGATCACCAACGCGTTGAATGAGCTGGTGAAACGCGCCGATGCAATCCTTCCGCCAGTTTATGCGCGCCTGGATCAGAAAACAGAGCGAATTGAGTTTGTGACCGAACGCTCTGGCGATGGTTTGCTGGTGACTGCCAATACACCCGATCGCAGTCAAATGCTTACCATGGTGCAATTGTTGCAATCCATCCAGAGTGATCTTTCACACGTGCAAGATAGCCGGGAATTTTTGGAGCGTTTACTCAGCCTGTCACTGGAAGGAATTGGTGCAGCGAGCGGAAGTATTGTGGTTCTGGATGCAGAAGGGCAGCCGTTCAGCGGCTTTTTGGCCTACGATGGAAGGATACAGGAATATGCCGCCGCGCAATTCAATGAGATTGTAAAACATGGCCTGGCCGGTTGGGTTGTTCAGAACCGGGAGGCTGCCCTGGTTGAAAACATCAGCGATGATCCGCGCTGGTTGCCCCGCCGTTGGGAAGGCCAGATTGTTCCGAACCGCTCGGCCATTAGCGTGCCGTTGACCGATCACAATCAGGTCATTGGTGCGATGACCCTGGTCAGCCCGGAATCTCGCCAGTTTACGCTGGAAGATATGGCGATGTTGACTGCGCTGTCGGTTACGGTATCGCATATTAAAAGCAAACCGAACCTGATGTCGGGTAACGATTCGCTGGTGGTTGCCGGTGATTAATTAAAAAGCTGCAGGAAGTGGTGACTGGCCTGTAGTAGATCATTAAAAACAAGAAAATCACCGGGCAAGGCCGACCGGGCTTTGGAAAGCTGATTGTTCCCACGGCCGGTGCGCAGCAGTATGGTTTCTTTGACACCGGCTGCAAAACCGGCCATTAAATCTGAAACAGCGTCACCCACCATTACCGAGTGGCTCAAGTTGATCTGATGGCGGGTGGAAGCCGTAAACAGCATACCCGGTTGGGGTTTGCGGCACAGACAGTGGGCGCCCGGTGAATGTGGGCACATCAGAACATCATCAATACGGCCGCCGCCCGCGGTGATGATGCTGCATAGACGCTGGTTGATTTGTTGCACATCAAGAGACGAAACCAATTTTCGGCCAATGGCCGATTGATTGGTGACCAGGATGATTTTTATCGGTAGGGCGCTGAGAAGCGACAAGGCTTCAATGGCCCAGGGAAAAATATGGACGTGGTCCCAGTTTAGGACGTAGTTATCACGGTTTTCGATAATTACGCCGTCGCGGTCGAGGAAGATGGCTGCCGTCATACGTCCATTATACATTTTTCGATCCGATAGGTATTATGTCGGAATGGCGGAGCACGCATTGAAACAAACACCGCGGTCAAATGGACAATTATTAAACGTATATATCAACAGACAGGCCGATGGCTTGTTCCGGTATATTCTGGAACAGGCGGTTTTGTTTTTGTTTGGCTGGATACCCACCGTGCTTGGTGTCGGTATTCGGGCCGTTGTTTATCGGTTGATTCTGAATATGAAGGGAACTGCCGCAATTGAAGATCGGGTACGAATCCGTTGTGCCAGTCACGTTACACTGCACAGCGGGGTTTATCTCGACCAGAACACTTATCTACATGCCAGCCCGAACGGGATAGAGATCGGTGAAAATTCGATTGTGATGCATGGCGCTGTGTTGCATGTTTATAACTTCCGGGGGATGCCGCAATCGGGGATCAAGATCGGTAAGGATAGCCTGGTGGGCGAATACTCGGTTATTCGTGGCCAGGGAGGGGTGACCATTGGGGATCGGGTGTATACGTCACCCTTCACGCAAATCATCGCCGTGAATCATGTTTTTGATGATCCCAATCGTCCGTTTGTTGAACAGGGTATTACTGCTAAAGGGATTGTGATTGAGGATGATGTCTGGCTGGGCGCCAGCGCAGTAATCACCGATGGCGTGAAAATTGGTAAAGGCTCTGTTGTAGCTGCCGGCGCTGTGGTAACCCGTGATGTTCCACCTCACAGCGTGGTTGCAGGTGTTCCTGCAAAAGTATTGAAAACAATTGATGGAACCGATATTCCAGCAAAAGAAAACGTTTATTTCTAACCAGGAGGCATGAATTCGATGACCACACTCTCTGTTGTCATTCCTGCATTTAACGAAGAAAACGGCATTGAAGAAATTAGCAAAAGGGTTCTTCGTGTTCAAGACAGCCTTAAACAGGTCGGTGTTGAGGGGTTTGAACTGCTGGTTGTGGATGATGGTTCCAGGGACCGTACTGCAGAAATTGCCGGTCAGATTGAGGGAGTGCGCTTGATTCGGCACCCCAAAAACAAAGGCTATGGTGCAGCATTAAAAACCGGTTTTAACGAAGCGACCGGTGATCTGGTGGGTTTTTTGGATGCCGACGGCACCTACCCGCCGGAATATTTTCCTGCGCTTTGCAGCAAAATTCTGGAAGGGTACGATCTGGTGATTGGTTCACGCATGGCGGGTGAAAAAACCGAAATGCCCCTGGTGAGAAAAATTGGCAACCGGTTTTTTGCCGGGATGATCAGCCTGTTGGCCCGCCAAAAAATCACCGACAGCGCCAGCGGAATGCGCGTGTTTCGGAAAGAAGCCCTCGAAAAAATGGGTCCACTGCCAGATGGTTTGAACCTGACGCCCATCATGAGCACGCGCGCTTTGCATGAAAATGTGCGCATGGTTGAGGTTCCGATCCCGTATACAGAACGTGTGGGACGGTCGAAGCTCAGTGTGGTGCGAGATGGTATCCGTTATGTGCAGACCATCACCTGGACGGTTTTGCTGTATAACCCGATCCGGGTTTTGGGCCTGTTGGGACTGGCTGGTTTTGCAGTGGCGCTGGCGGTTGCACTCGGGTTGGTAATTTCTCGGTTGCAGGGCATTACCAGCCTGGGCCCGCTTGGGGTGGCGGCTTTGTTCCTGGGTATGGTTTCGGCGGTGGGCGGCATCAGCCTTTTCTCGCTGGGGGCGACCTTTAACTATCTGGTTTCATTGTTTTATAAACGTCCAATTCGGCAGGGTTTATTTGGAAAGCCATTTTTCGCTTTTCCATTGGAGAAGAATTTTGGCTGGATTGGTGCAATATCGCTGCTGGCAGGTATTATCATGGGAATTGCAAGCCTGATACTGGGTGTAAATGGTTGGGAAATCACCCGCCTGTGGTTCTACCTGGTGGGGAGTGCGCTGCTCTTTCTGGTAGGTTTGCAATTTATTGTTTATGATATTCTCATTCGTGTTCTTGCCGAGTTAAATGCTCAACAAGACCTTGTTCACCCCTAATAACGGTATTTGTCTTTTTGCCAGATACAGGAGGCTAAAATGGAAATTTTGACCGGAAATGCCGGAGAAAACCTTGGAACTCGACGTATCCCCAAAGTGCGGGATGCAAAATATCCTGATGCAGATGCAATTGTCCGCAAGGGACTTGAAAATAAACAACGCAGCCCGGAAGCCGTGGATATTTTACTGGTTAACCCACCCACGCCTGATGGCGCTTATTGGATTCGCACCCAGCATCGGGTGGGCCGGCGCACGCGCGAAAACATGATCTGGCCGCAGGTCTCGCTGGTACAGATGGCAGCTTTGTTGACGCCCACCTATAAAGTGGCGGTGATCGATGCCAATGCCGAATTGATGGGTTGGGATGAATTTCGCAAGCAGCTTGAAAAATATGAGCCCAGATATTATTTAACCCAGCTTACCGCCCCAACATTGGAAAATGATATGTACGGGTGTTTTCTGGCCAAGGCACGCGGTGCGGTGACAATGGTATTTGGCACTCACGTTACCCCAATTCCGCGTGAGACCATGCGTCCGTACCCTGCGCTTGATTTTGCGCTGGTTGGCGAGCCCGATTTGACGCTGCGCGATCTTCTGGATCATCTGGAAAACAAAATCGACCAGCGACCGCCAGAAATTCAATGCATGTTTGATAAAGACCCATCTTACAAACCTTCCTTCAATGAGGATGGTACAGTCAATCTTATTGGCATCAAGGGTATTGCCTGGCGCAGGGGCGCTGAGATTGTGGTTAATTTTCCCCGTCCATTTATTCAAGATCTGGACGATCTGCCGATCCCGATGCACGAGCTTTTGCCGTTGCAAAAGTATCGTATGCCTTATATCAAAGGCCCATTCACCTTTATTGTGACCAGTCGCGGCTGCCCGGCAGGATGCACGTATTGCATCAAGCATGTTACCTACCAGTACAGTGTCCGGTTGCGTTCGCCCGAACTGCTGATGAAAGAAATGTGGCAGTTGAAGAAAATGGGCATTCATAATATTCACATGTATGCCGATTTGTTTACCGTCAATCGTGATCAGGTGATGGATCTTTGCCAGCGCATGATTGATGAAAAACTCAATGTCAAATGGACCTGTAACAGCCGGGTGGATTTTGTGGATGAAGAGATGCTGCAAATGATGGCCAAAGCGGGCTGCCGGTTGATTTCATGGGGTATCGAAAGCGGTAATGAGCAGATTTTGAAACACGCCCGCAAGGGTGCTTACCCCGATAAGGCCAAACGCTCTCTGCTGGCCGCCAAAAAAGCCGGCATTATGAACTGGGGCTATTTCATTGTTGGCCTGCCAGGAGAAACTGAAGAAACCATCAAGCAGACCATCGCGTTTTCAAAGTCTTTGCCGCTGGATATTGCGTTATTCCATGTGGCTGCGCCGTATCCTGGCACCCCGTTCTTCTTCGAAGTGGCCGAAAACGACTGGTTCCGGCCCAACACCCGCTGGGAACAGGTGGATATGGATAAGGGTACCGTGCTGGATTACCCCACGCTGACGGCCGAACAACTGCTTTACTGGCAGAAACGGGCCTTCCGTGAATGGGCTTTCCGTCCCGGCCCGATATTTACTTACCTGAAGATGTTGTTTTACGATCTTTCCACCATGAAATCGGCTATTAATGTCGGTTTGCAGGTTTTAAACTGGAAAACAAACGAGTAAAACTTATTTAAATTTTCATTGGAAAGGCGGAGATATGGCACAAATCGAAGAATCCATTCGCACCTATATTGCGGACAATATCCTCTTTAGCTCCAACGGCTATCCCCATCCAGATGACGCTTCCTTTCTTGAAAATGGTGTAGTCGACTCAATGAATATTCTGGAGCTGGTTGCATATATTGAAGAAAAATTTAAAGTCAGTGTCAGCGATGATGAGATCATGCCCGAGAACTTTGATTCCATTACCCGCCTGGCTGACTTTGTTCGCAGTAAAAGTTAAGGACTGTTTAGCGGTCAGAAAGTAGAGCAATCACGCATGTTGGTACAGGAATTTCTGGAACACAGCGCCGCCCAGTTGCCCCAAAAAACTGCTCTTATTTGCGATGGCCAACGGTTGACCTATGATCAGATTAACCGCATGGCAAATCGTCTTGCGTATGCTCTAAAAGATAAAGGTGTCAGAAGAGGAGACCGGGTTGTCTTATATTTGAACAACACGGTTGAGTTGGTGGTAGGCATTTTTGCCGTGTTGAAGGCCGGCGGTGTTTTTGTGGTGGTCAACCCGACCACAAAAAAAGACAAGCTGGTTTATATTTTAAATAACGCTGCGGCGGCAGGTTTGATTGGTGCTAATTTGCCGGCCGCGCCGCTGGCAGAAATTGTTGACCGCGCTCCTACTTTGCAGATTACCATTGCGGTAAGTCGTGAAGCCATCTCTCAATATCTGACCTTTGACGAAATTCAAAAATCCACGTTCGAGAATAACCCGCCCTGTCAGAATATCGATCTGGACCTGGCCTGCCTGATCTACACCTCCGGCTCAACGGGCGACCCCAAAGGGGTGATGTCGGACCATTCCAATGTGGATTTTGCCACGACTTCGATCATCACGTACCTGGAAAACAACGAAGATGACATTGTCATCGACTTGCTGCCGCTTTCGTTTGACTATGGCCTGTACCAGCTCTTGATGGTTTTTAAGTTTGGCGGAACGCTGGTGCTTGAAAAGGGCTTTGCGTTTCCGGCGGCCATTTTGAAAAAGATGCAGGAAGAGCAGGTCACCGGGTTCCCCGGCGTGCCGACCATTTTTGCGGTGCTTAATCGCATGGATCTGAGCGCCTATGATCTTTCGCATGTGCGTTATCTCTCCAATACGGCGGCGGCTTTGCCGGTCAGCCACATTATGCAAATTCAAGAGAAATTTCCCTGGGCGCGGTTGTATTCCATGTATGGCTTGACCGAAACCAAGCGCACACTTTATCTGCCCCCCGAGCAATTAAAAATACGTCCGGGGTCGGTGGGAATCGCCATCCCTGGCACCGAGGTCTGGTTGGAAGACGAGCAGGGTAACCGCCTGGGCGCAGGCGAGACCGGTGAACTGGTGGTGCGTGGCCGGCATGTGATGCGCGGTTATTGGAACGAACCCGAAATGACCGCCCGACGCTACCGCCCGGGATCGATCCCCGGCGAACGATGGTGCTATACCAATGATCTGTTCCGCATGGACGAAGAAGGCTATCTATATTTTGTCTCGCGGAAAGATGACATGATTAAGAGCCGGGGCGAGAAAGTCTCCCCGGTGGAAGTGGAACGCGTGCTTTATGCGGTTCCCGGTGTGCTTGAGGCGGCCGTGATCGGTGTTCCCGATCCGGTGCTCGGGCAGGCCATCAAAGCCTTTATCGTTACCGACCGGGCAGACCTATCGCGGAATGAGGTTTTGGCGCACTGCAAAAGCCAACTGGAAGACTTTATGGTTCCGCAAGTTGTTGAGTTTATGACGGAATTGCCCAAGACCTCTTCTGGAAAAATCAAGAAGACTGACTTGCAATAGGCGGTGACAAAATGTGTGGTATTGTCGGTATTCAAAAATTAAGCCAGACTACCCCTCCTATTGATCCCGAAGCCATTTGTCGCATGTTGGCGGTTATTCAACACCGTGGACCGGATGGTTTTGGAATTTATCGGAATGAAACTGTAGCTCTTGGCAGCGCCCGGTTAAGCATTATCGATCTCTCCACCGGTGACCAGCCGATTTCCAATGAAGATAAAACCCTGTGGGTGGTATTTAATGGCGAGCTGTTCAACTATATCGAGCTGCGTGTTGAACTGGAAGAACGCGGGCATGTGTTTGAGACCCAGAGTGATACCGAGGTCATCGTGCACATGTATGAAGAGCTGGGCCCGGCCTGCGTGGGCCGTTTCAACGGGCAGTTTGCCATTGCATTGTGGGATGAAACCCGGCGGGAATTATTTTTGGCGCGCGACCGGTTGGGTGTGCGGCCGGTGTTTTATACCCTGCAAAACCAGGAACTGATTTTTGGTTCTGAAATCAAAACCTTATTTGCCCGGGGGGGCTTCTCTGCCGAGATTGACCCCGAAGCACTGCGCGAGATCTTTACCTACTGGAGCCCGCTGCCACCGAAATCGGTCTTCAAAGGCATTTACGAACTGCCGCCCGGCTGCACCATGACCGTTTGCAATGGGCAGATTGATATTCAACCCTACTGGAAATTGGATTTTAGCGAAGAAACACCCGCCAGAAACTTTAATGATTATCTGGATGAATTTGAACAACTGCTGATCGATGCCACCCAGATCCGTCTGCGGGCCGATGTGCCGGTGGGCGCCTATTTGAGCGGCGGATTGGATTCTTCGGTAACGACCGCAATCATTCAAAAATATACCCCGCGCGATCTGACCACGTTTTCGATCACTTTTTCAGATCAAGATTTTGATGAAAGCCCGTATCAACAGCAGATGGTGCGTTACCTGGGCACCAATCACAAAACGGTGCATGCCACACACGAAGATATTGGCAAGATCATGCCCGAGGTCATCTGGCATACCGAGATCCCGATCTTGCGCACAGCGCCGGCGCCGATGTTTTTGCTTTCGCGGCTGGTGCATCAGCATAACTTCAAGGTGGTGCTTACCGGTGAAGGGGCAGATGAATTTCTGGCCGGCTATGACATCTTCAAAGAAAATGCCATTCGGCGTTTTTGGGCGCGCGACCCGCAGTCTTCCAAACGGCCGCTGTTGTTGAAGAAACTGTACCCGGATATTGGCGGATTAAACCAGACCGGCTCGTTTATGAGCGCCTTCTTTCGGCGCGATTTGGAACAGGTGGATTCGCCGTATTATTCACATAACCTGCGCTGGTTTACCACATCGCGCACCCGGCGGTTTTTGGCCCAAAACGGACGCGAAGATTACTTGCCCGATCTTCCGCTGCCCGAGAATTTTGACACCTGGAGCCCGTTGGGAAAAGCCCAGTATGTTGAGATTAAAACCTTCCTGTCGCCGTATTTGCTTTCCTCGCAGGGTGACCGTATGGCGATGGGCAATTCGGTTGAAGGCCGCTACCCGTTCCTCGATTACCGTGTGGTGGAGTTTAGCAATCGGCTGCCGGCCGAGTGGAAGCTGAACGGGTTAATGGAAAAATATTTGCTTAAAAAACTGGGCCGCAAGCTGGTTCCCCGAGAGATCTGGAGCCGGGTCAAGCGCCCTTATCGCGCACCCATTCACCGCAGCTTTTTCTCGCAGCCGCTGGATTATGTTCAGGATCTGCTCTCAGAACAAAAGTTAAGGGCCAACCCTTATTTTGAGCCCCAGGCTGTGATTGGTCTGGCGCGCAAAGCTGCCACCGGGGCTCATCTGAGCGAGACGGAAGACATGGCAGTGATGGGGGTGCTTTCAACCCAGTTGGTGCATGAACAGTTTGTTAAAAACTTTCACCTGCCAGTAATTGGGCATATGAATTTGATCAAAGTGGTTGACCGGACGCCCGTTCCAGGTCAGCGCGGATTTAGTAAATAGGACGCCTTTGTGGATAATCAACTTTTTGAGATATTGTTGAATACACTGCGTGATCATTGGGTGGGGCTGAAAGATAAACCCGATGAAACACCCGAGGTTACCCTGTCTGCGCTGTGGCTGGTCGCCCAGGATTTTGAACAACATCTGCTGCCCCGAATCAACGGGAATGATTTTGAGCAGCGGATCCGTTTTCTGGTTAGTGAGCGTTTGGCCGGGGTTCCGCTGGCTTATTTGACCGGTGTGCAGCGTTATATGGGGGTTGAACTTCTGGCGAGTCCTGGGGCGATGATCCCGCGTAAAGAGACCGAGATTCTGGGCGAAACGGTTTTTAAGAAAGCTGCTTTGTTGAGCGAACAGCATGACACTTTTCAGGCGCTGGATCTTTGCACCGGTTCGGGAAATGTTATTTTGGCTGCGGCATATAATTTCGCGGCCTTACGCGGATATGGCGCTGATATTACCCCTGCGGCGGTGGAACTGGCCGAAAAAAATGCCAGACATTTGAAACTGTCTGAACGGGTTCAGTTTGTGGTCAGCGATATGTTTGCTGCGTTTCCAGTGGCGACGTATGCGGGTTCTTTTCAGTTGATCACTTGTAATCCCCCGTACATTTCCAGCGCCCAGGTGGAACGGATGCCGGATGAAATTCAAAAGTTCGAGCCGCGCGAAGCGTTTGACGGCGGCCCGTTTGGGATCAGAATCATCAACCGGCTTTACCGTGAAGCACCGGCTTATCTGTCTTCTGGCGGCTGGCTGTGTTTTGAGGTGGGGCTGGGGCAGGGAGAAGCGCTCAAGAAATCGGTTGAGCGCTCTGGTTTATACGCAATTATTGAATCGTATACCGATGCAGAGGGCAGCATTCGGGTGTTGGCGTTGCAAAAACCATGATTTATTGTGGCAAAAGAGGGAGATAAAATGACCGAGCGAATCCAAAATGCAACTTTTTCAAAAGAATCCATTCACCTGAATGTGGAAAAAGAGACCAACCGGATTGTTGAGGCCCTGAAACGCCAGGTGCAGCAGCGGTTTCGCCGAAAAGGCGCTGTGGTTGGCATCAGCGGTGGGATTGATTCATCGGTCGTGCTGGCTTTGTGTGTGCGGGCTTTTGGCCCCGAGCATGTGCTGGGTCTTTTGATGCCCGAGAAGGAATCCAGCCCAGAAAGTGTGGACCTCGCCAACCGCCTGGCGCAGCATTACGGCGTGAAGACTGTTCTGGAAGATTTGACCGGCGCACTGGAAGGTTTTGGTTGTTATCAACGCCGGGATGAGGCTATTCAGCGAGTAATTCCTGAATATAAAAAGGGCTGGTATTCCAAGATTGTCCTGCCGGGCAATCTTCTGGAAACAACGACTTTGAACGTGTTTTACCTGGTGGTCAGTGATGCACAGGGGAATGAGCTTCGTAAGCGCATCCCCATGACAGAGTTTTTCCAGATTATGGCCGCCTCCAATTTTAAACAACGCAGCCGGATGAGTATGTTGTATTACCATGCCGAACTGCATAATTTTGCGGCAATCGGTACGGCCAATAAAAATGAACATGATCTGGGCTTTTTTGTAAAACATGGCGATGGTGGCATTGATGTCAACCCGATCGCGCATCTTTTTAAGACCCAGATTTATGAGTTGGCTGATTATCTGGATGTGCCCCAAGAAATTCGACAGCGTACCCCGACCACCGATACATACCCTGGCGGCGGTTCGCAAGAAGAATTTTTCTACCGCATTCCATTTGATATTTTGGATTCAATCTGGCTGGGATTTGAGATGAAAGCCCCTTCGGATGAGATTGCCAGAGCGCTGTCTCTGACCACCGAACAGGTGGACCGGGTGATTGCGGATATCATCAGCAAACAACGCACCACAGCTTATCTGCGCACACAACCGTTAAGTGTGGATGATTGAGTGGAAATCGGGTGATGTAATGGGAAAAAATTCTTCCCGCAGATCATTTCTAAAAAAATCGATCCTGGGCATTGGTGCGGCAGTGGCTGCTGCCTGTGTGCCAGAACCCACGACTGTTCCAACCCGAACGGGATCGCCAACAACCATGCCGACCCCCACGGGTACCTCTTTGCCGGCCAAAACGCCCTCCGCAGTGGTTCAGACGCCCGTTCCCACACCGTCGGTGGTGGTTGTGGATGGGCAGCCCACAGTGGTGCATGTTCGTGACCTGGCGGCAGTGAAATGGGATGAGGGCGATCCGCTGTACTGGAAGTATGCTGATCAGGGTGTCGTTGACGCGCTGATGGAGTGCGGAATGCTGCTGCTCACTGGAGAAAATGACCTGGCTGCGGCCTGGAAGAAAATTATTCCTGCTTATCAGCCGGGGGATGGAATTGCGATTAAGGTCAATTTCAATACCTGCTCGGGTAAAAATGATGAAGATCAGCAGATCGACGCAATTATCGAGCCGGTGAACAGCGTTATTGCCGGGCTAATCACTGCCGGGGTCAAAGCGGAAGATATCTGGGTCTATGACGCCAGCCGCCCGATTCCTGATCGATTTTCGAGGATGGTGCGCGTACCTGAAGTGCGGTTCTTTGATAACGGCGCGGCGTTTTCGGCGGCCGGGTTTAACCGCAGTGATGATCAGGTGATGGTCAAATTCTCAACCAAAATGCCGCCGCTTGAACCGGGAAGACCTGCTGTGAAGATCACCGATCTGCTGGTCACTGCCAGATATCTGATCAACATGCCGCTTTTAAAAAAACATTCCACCCCCGGTTTTACGTTAGGTTTCAAGAACCATTTTGGGTCGATTAATCACCCTGGTTTTTTGCATGATTATATTGGTCTGGATCGTGAATATTTCAGTCCCGACTACAACCCGCTGGTCGATATTTTTCAAAACCCCAATGTGGGTGCAAAAACGGTGCTGACCATTGGCGATGGCATCTTTGGCTATCGGGGCAGCGACACCGGCAGCCCGAGCGGCTGGGATATTTTTCAGGGAAAATACCCGGCCAGTTTATTTCTGTCGCAAGACCCGGTTGCCATTGATTGTGTGATGGGTGATTTTATCGCGGCCGAGCGGGGACTGTCGGACGATGCCTTTGCCTATCTGAAACTGGCGAGTGAGCTGGGTCTGGGGGTGTTTGATCGTTCCAATCAGTCAGATGGTCATTATCAGAAGATCCATTATTTATTCGAAGATATGACAGTTTGAGGAAAACCCATGTATAAACGCTTGTCGCTGCTCCCGGGGTTGGCGATTTTGGCTGTGGTGTTGAATCATGCCGGAGGGTGGGGCTATGTTGCGCTGGTCTGGTGGGCGCATCGTTATCGTGATGTGGTTGTACCCGCGTATGATCAGATCTTTCGCCCCGGAAACATTGCGTTGGATGCATTTCATAACCTGACCATATTTGCGGTGGGCGCTTTCTTGTTTGTCTCGGGATTTTTTATTGCCTATACTGCCCGGGGCAGTGAAAGCCGGTTGGGCTGGAAAACCATCAAACCGCGGATTATCAATTTATTGATCCCTTATTTCATCTGGTCGCTGATTGTATTTCTGCTGGATTTCGTATTAGGAGATGTTTATACCCCTGGTCAGTATGCCTTGAAGTTCTTTTTGCTGGGCGCCAACGGTGGTTATTTCTTTGTGCCGGTGCTGGTGATGTTTTATCTGCTTTCACCGTGGATTGTGGACCTAGCAAAGAAAAACTGGCGTTTATTAATCGTGCTGGCTGCGCTCTTACAGCTTATTCCAATTGCTTTGCGTTATCTTCGATTGTTCTTTCCCGATAACCCGGTCATCCATACGCTGGTCAATGTCACTCCAGACCAGATATTTATCCGCTGGGCGCTGTATTTTCCGCTGGGTGTCGTTTTTAGCATCAAGTTGAATGATGCTAAACTCTGGCTGCAAAAGAATCGGTACTGGATTCTGGCCGGCTGGATCTTAAGTTTTATCCTGTATACGGTTGAAGCCGAATGGGTTATTTATGCCACTCCCGACCATTGGAAACCCGGTCCCAGCTCGATTTTTTTCTTGGCTTATACCATCTGTTTGATCTTTAGTTTTCTGGCTTTTGAGCAAGTTAAGCTCCCCTATGCCGGACAGATCTCCAAACTTGGCGCACGTTCTTATGGAATTTATCTGGTCCATTTTGAGATCATGACGGTTGGGGCCAAGTTGATTTACCATTATCTTCCGCAACTGCTGGCCTCGCGGCTTTTGTTTACGCTTGTGCTGTTTGGGGTTGGTCTGGGCGGGTCATTGCTGTTAATCTGGTTTGTGCAAAAAACGCCTCTTTCCAGATTCTACCGATATCTTTTTGGGTAAACGGATGAAGCTCAAAAAAAGCCTCCTGGCTGTTTTTCTGTTCGGTATTTTGCTGGTGGGTGCGCTGGCCGCGTATCGGGTCATCAGCGGAGAAAGCCTGGGCATCAAAAAGTATTTGCGTCAGAAGTTGGATATGGCGTTGGTATTGGTGAATCACAGCCGGCTTGCAGCCGGCAGCGACCGCTCTTTTACCAATGTGGTTTTTTTGCATCATTCGGTGGGGCGCAACCTGTTGGATGAAGGCGGTGTTCGTGAGCTGCTCAATATACACCAGGTCCAATTGTGGGATCAGGACTATTCGTGGCGTGGGTTGCGCGATCCGCAGGGCAGAGAAACCGGATTTTCCTACGCCATACCCGCTGATAATACCGACCCGGACGGGCTGGTGACGATTTTTAATCAAGAGATGCATACCGAACCGGTTAATGCCATCTCACAGCTTTTTCAGCATGAAACCATTATTCTGAAATCGTGCTTCCCGACCAGTGACATCCCCAACGATGTTGTGTTGGAAAAGCGGAAGTCGGAATATCTTGCAATTCGAAAAAAGATGCTCAAACATCCCGAACATCTTTTTATTCTGGTCACCCAGCCGCCGCTGACGCCCGAATTAACCACCCCTCAAGCGGCCGCCCGCGCACGACTGCTGGCAGAGTGGTTAAAATCATCCGAATATCTGGAAGGCGCTGCAAATGTGCGGGTGTTTGATCTGTTTGAACATCTCGCAACCGCCGCTGATGATCTTGCGGCGCCCAACACCCTCAGACCTGCCTATCAAAATGGGCAGGATGCACATCCAAATGTTCAGGCCAATCAGATTGTCGGCCCTGAATTTGCCAGGTTTATCTTGCAAGCCATTGAGGAATATCGTGGAAACGAGTCAAACCGTCCAATTGCAAACCGTAATTGAGCCGCGCAGAGGTCTTGCGTCATTACAATTAAAGGCGCTCTGGCATTACCGTGAGCTGCTTTATTTTCTGATCTGGCGGGATGTTAAAGTCCGCTATAAACAGACCGCGCTGGGTGTGATGTGGATTATCTTGCAGCCAGTGATCACGATGGTGGTTTTTAGTGTTCTATTTGGCCAATTGTTGAATGTCCCGTCAAATGGCGTGCCATACCCGGTGTTCTCTTTTGCGGCCTTGCTGCCCTGGCAATATTTTG
The DNA here is from genome assembly GCA_964593905.1 of uncultured Anaerolineaceae bacterium. Taxonomy (GTDB): domain Bacteria; phylum Chloroflexota; class Anaerolineae; order Anaerolineales; family Anaerolineaceae; genus CAZQLE01. Next base: position 21,832 of record CAZQLE010000001.1, read on the forward strand.
CCGGAGCGTTGACCCGCGCTTCAACCAGCCTGGTGGGCAGCGCCAATCTCATTACCAAGGTTTATTTTCCCCGGCTGGTGCTGCCGCTTTCGGGCGTTATTGGCGGTATGGTAGATTTTGCGGTTGCATTTGTGGTTCTCATTTTTCTGATGATCTTTTATGGCATTGCCCCAACCATTCGCATCTTATGGCTGCCCGCTTTTATATTGCTGGCGATTTTAACTGCACTGGCCTTCAGCCTCTGGCTTTCTGCGCTGAATGTGCGTTTCCGCGATATTAATTACCTGATCCCATTTTTGATCCAGATCTGGACCTATGCCACACCTGTGATTTATGGCAGCTCTTTCATCCCTGAATCCTTCCGGTTTTTGCTGGTGTTGAACCCTATGACCGCAGTTGTTGAAGGCTTTCGTTGGGCGCTTCTGGGCGGGGTGATGACCGATTTGCCGGCCACTGGTATTGAGATTTTTATACCGATCGCTGTCACGCTGGTTGTTTTGGTCTCAGGGGTTATCTTTTTCCGTACCACTGAAAAATCTTTCGCTGACATTGTTTAGGACACCTATGCCACATACCGCCATTGAGGTTAAGAATTTATATAAACAGTTTTTTATTGGGACAACCCGAAACCGGAATGATACATTGCGGGATTGGATTTCTTCGACCATTTCTGCCCCGGTTCGTTATTTGAATGGGCTGGGAAAAAGCGTACCCCCCAAAAATAGTGATCAACTTGCTGAAGGCACCATCTGGGCGCTGCAAGATATTTCTGTGCGCATTCAGGCCGGCGAGGTCTTTGGAATTGTAGGCCGGAATGGGGCGGGGAAAAGCACTCTTTTAAAGATTTTGTCTCGCATTACCGAGCCCACCCGCGGGCGAGCCGTAGTCTATGGCCGGGTGGGCTCTTTGCTTGAAGTTGGCACTGGGTTTCACCCAGAATTAACCGGGCGCGAAAATATCTTTCTGAACGGGGCAATTCTGGGGATGCATCGGACGGAGATCAGGCGAAAGTTTGATGAAATTGTCGCTTTTGCCGAAATTGAAAAATTTCTCGAACTTCCTGTAAAACGTTATTCGAGTGGGATGTATGTTCGCCTGGCTTTTGCAGTGGCAGCTCATCTTGAACCGGAGATTTTACTGGTCGATGAGGTGCTTGCGGTGGGCGATGCGGCGTTTCAGCGAAAATGCCTGGGAAAAATGGATGATGTGGCCCGTGAAGGGCGCACTATTTTATTTGTCAGCCATAACATGAATGCCATTCAACGGCTTTGCCCGAAATCAATCCTGCTGGAGAGCGGTCAATTGCTCATGAATGGTCCCACACCCGAGATTGTTAAAGCCTACCTTTCATCTGGCGCGGGGGCTGTGCAGCCGGATCAATGGATAGATATTTCCGATCAGTCGCGGGGAGGCACGGGCGAAGCGAAGTTTAACAGCATTCGGTTTACCAGTTCGAATCCAAATACGCACGGCAACCTTTATACCGATGGACCGTTGAAGATCGATCTTGTGATTGATGCGCGCGAATCAAGATCCATTGGGAGTATGGCGGTGACGATCTATGATCAATACGGCACAAAACTGGTAAATGCAGATAGCCTTGCCCTGGGAAAAAACATTTATTTAAATGCCGGACAAAACGAAATTTCTTTTCATATCCATCAACTTCATCTGAATCCGGGTGTTTATATCCTGGGTTTGTGGATGGCAAATCCATCGGGAGATGTGTTTGATACGCTTTCATCTGTGGTAAAGATTGAGGTTTTTGATTTACAATCAGAAAAACTGGGTAGTCGACCCAAAGCTGACGGTCTGGTGACCTGTAATTTCGAAATCATTGAGGCGGAATGAAAACTCTTAGAAGAACGCTCTTGCTGCTTATGCTGCTCACCATAATTTTGCCAGCGCCCGCTGCTGTCTTGGCCCAGACACAAACGCCGAATCCTGAGAGTCCAATTACGGCGCCTCCGGTTCCGCCAACAGGCTGGAGCAGGCCACTGGATTTATCAGATGGCAACACCCGAAACTGGCGTGCTTTTCCGACAATGGTGTGTGATCAATACCAAAACTTGCATATTTTCTATTCTGACAACCCGGTTTCTGGCAGTGCGGGCGAGGGGGCCGCTGTGTATTATCGCAATGATACCCCTGGCGATGGAAAGTTCACGCCGCCGGAAGATATTATGGCTCTGCGTGACCCGCGAATTTATTCACTAGCTGCGGCCATTAATAACAAAACCGATCGCATATTTGTCGTTTGGACCAGCCAGACCCCCGGCACCCTGTATTTTATGTCGGCACTTCTCTCAGAAGCCACGAAAGTCAGTGCGTGGTCAATACCGGTAAAACTGGATTATCTGACATTTAACGCCAACATCGAGGTCGATTCAAAAGGTGTGCTGCATCTTTTCTACAGCACCACAGATCAGAACGCTTTGAAATATGATGTGTTCCATCTCATATCCGAAGATGACGGGGCAACCTGGTCTGATCCTGATCCGGTTTACAGTTATACGTTTCCTGAACCGGGTTATATTCGCATTGAAACAGCCATCGATTCAAAAGATCGCATTCACATGGGGCTGACCGTCCGCTATCAGGCGTATGGCACCTATTCAGAGGTTGGGTATACCCGGTCTGAAGATGGCGGCAAAACCTGGACACCTTACCTAAAGTTTGAAGACAAGCGTTACCCTGGCGTTGAATGGATAACACCTTTTGCATTTGAGGGAGATGAAATCCATCTAACCTGGCATGACCCCCGGCGTATTCACATCGTATCGATGGATGGCGGAAAAACATGGAGTGAGCCAGAGGATATCATGCGCATGGGTGCGGCGTTTGGTGGTCCCAACTATCTGGTAAAGGATAATGCCGGGAATCTCTATGCTCTGGTGGCGATTTCATATGGTGTGTTTGCAACGCGCTGGGATGGAAAGAGCTGGGTGGAATCTCAACAAATTGATACCCGTCAGATTGATCCGCATGGTCAACAGATGGTAGTTTGCGGGGGTAATAAACTCCATGTAGTCTTCTGGGATCGTACTGGCGAAGAAAGTTCCTGGTACGCGTCACGAGAGTTGCAGGACGTTCCTGCGATTGCCCGGAAACCAATCCCAGAAACATTGCCTACTCAGACACCCACACCCAAAATTGTTGCCATTGCCGAGTCAACAGATTCTTCTCCGATGTTTCCTGAGGTTGCTAAAGAAAATACGGTTGCACCGGCGGTCAATCCCATTCCGCCGGAAAATTTGCCCTCGCCTATCGCGCCGTTGATCATCGGGATCGGATCTGTGTTTTTGTTGATTATTGGGGTGATCGTATATTCTGCCGTTTTCCGTCGCAAATAGAAATTCCAACCATTGGAGTGTACTGATGCCGAAAATTTCGGTGATAACCCCGGTTTACAACGGTGAAAAATATCTCCGTGAAACGGCCGAAAGTTTGTTTAACCAGACTTTTGAAGACTGGGAATGGGTGATTGTTAATGACGGATCAAAAGATCATACAGCCGACATTCTCAAAGAGTTTGAGGTTGACCCGCGTGTCAGAGTATTTCACCAGAGCAATGGGGGCGAAGCGCGGGCTCGTAACAATGGGCTGGATCATGTATTGGGTGAATATATCGGTTTTTTGGATGCGGATGATCTTTATACTCCCAATGCGCTGTCGGATTTAAGCCAGTATCTTGATCTTCATGCTGATATTGGGGTGGTTTTTTCAGATGGATTTGTTTGTGACGCTGATGGAAAGGACATCTCGCGTCTGACCGAGCACCGCCCCGGTATCCATGAGGGGATGGTGCTTGAGGCTCTGGTGATCGATGCAAGTGTCTTAACTGTGCCCGTATGTACATTGACGCGCAGAGTTTGGGTGGAAGAACATCAAATCCGGTTTGATCCCAATCTGGTTATCGGCCCCGATTGGGATTTTTGGATTCGTCTTTCTGTTCACACCCCGTTTGGGTATCTGGATAAAATTACCTGTAAGTATCGGGTTCACGATAACAATATCACCCGGCTTTCGGGGCGGCAAAAACGACGCCTGGATTTGTTATACGGGCGCGAAAAAGTCTTGAATTCCGATTTTTTTGGAAAACTTTCTCTCTCAACGCGGAAAAGGTTTTTCTATTTTTTGCTGATGCGGTTAATTTATGATTTACCAGAGCAACAGGAGAAAATGATTTTACATCCGCAATTTGTGGCAATGCCCAACCCCATTAAAGGGACTCTTTTACGGCAAATGGCGGCTTCGGCAATTCGCAATAATTTGCCATTGCCGTGGGTGAGAGAATGTTTATCCAGGGCAATGGATTCTGATCCCTCCTTAAAAACCCGTAGTTTGAAATGGGTTCTGGCTTTGGGATATGCACCAGCCAGGTTGATCGTGAATATATGGCAGTCTGGGATAGCGCTGCGGGAGAAAATTGTTTCAATTCGCAACCCCAGACCCAAACGTGTATCTTCCAGACTGGGGCCTGTTGGAAAATGAAAACACAGCCGCAGCCCACCTGGTTTGACTTTCGTCTGAAGAGATTTAACCGCCGGGTTGATCTGTTGCGCGGTAAACTGGCGTGGTTAATTGGGCTTAAAGCAGGGCGCAATTTTGCGCTGGGTGGACACACAGATTTCGTATATCCATCTTTTTTCTCTGCCGGCGAGCATGTAAATATTGGCAGTTACGGATATTTTCATTGTCTATCGACCCGGGGGGTGAAGATCGGCAATCGCTCAACCATTGAACGGAATGCCTGGCTGCACTGCGGGGGTAGAGAAGGCGATTATGAACACGGTTATTTTTACATGGGAGAAGATTCTTTTATCGGTTGTTATGCGGTTCTGGGGGCAGGCGGGGGCATTGTCATTGGCGATCATGTGCGCATCGGGCAGAATGTAAATTTTCATGCTGAGAACCATGTTTTTCAAGATCGTGAGCGATTGATCCGCGATCAGGGTGTATCGTATGCAGGCATTGTGATTGAAGATGATGTGTGGGTGGGTTCAAAAACGACCATTTTGGATGGCGTTACCATTGGAACCGGCGCAGTCATCGGCGCTAGCGCCGTAGTCACAAAATCGATCCCTGCGTATGCAATTGCAGTTGGCGCACCTGCAAAAGTGATTGGTCAACGGGGTGGCAATCTATGAAAATCGCTTTTTACCA
>CAZQLE010000001.1:27007-94420 GCA_964593905.1 uncultured Anaerolineaceae bacterium
GGGGTAAACGGGCAATGCTGGAAATGGCGCAAGGTTTATCTGCCCGTCACACAATCGATGAGTACACTTTATCGACCTCTGAAAAATCTTTTTGTGATCTTACCCCATATATCCATTCCCGGTTTGAATATCCGTTTGAGCCTTCACGATCGTTTCGCAGTCCCTGGGGCAGGTTCAATGCGCTCGCACGGACAATTGATTTTGGCCGTTTAAAAGCCCTTCAAGCAGCAATTGCCAGAGATATTGACCAAAAAGGATATGATGTTGTTTTTGTAAATCACTGCCGATTTACACAGAGTCCACCCATATTAAGCAATCTCAAGACACCCAGCGTGTATTACTGCGCCGAACCGCCGCGGTTTCTTTATGAACCCAGAATGCCGCGACCCTATATGCGACAGCCTCGCTGGCGAAACTTTGTGGACCGCTTTGATGTGTTTGCCCGCAATTATCGCCGTCAGATGCGGCTCATTAATGAGCAGGCGGCCCAGGCAGCGACCCTTGTGTTAACCAACTCTGCTTTTTCACGCGAAAATCTATATCGCGTTTTTAATGTTAATGCCCGCATTTGTTATTTGGGGGTCAACACAGACCGGTTTCAGAAGCTGGATCTGGAAAAGAAAAATTTTGTCGTTTCGGTGGGAGCGGCTCACCCCGGCAAAGGATTTGATTTTCTGGTTCAGGCAGTTGGTTCTCTTGCGGCAGACATTCGGCCAGGAATTATTCTGGTGAGCAATTATGCTGAAAAAAACGAAAAAGAATATCTCACAGAGCTGGCAAACTCCCTGACAGTGAACCTTGAATTTCGGTCCATGGTGCCAGATGCCGAACTTATCCAGCTTTACAATCAGGCGGTCTTAACCGTTTATACGCCGGTGATGGAACCGTTTGGTTTTGTTCCCATTGAATCTATGGCCTGCGGGACCCCGGTCATTGGAATTCGCGAAGGCGGTGTGCGCGAATCGGTCGTTCATCTTCGGAATGGCTGGCTGATCGATCGAGATCCATCTGCATTTGTGGAAGCCTATCAGACGATTGTTGCAAAGCCAGTGTTATACCAAGAGCTTTCAGAAAACGGTTTGTATGATTCCAAATCGTTATGGAAATGGGAAACGTGTATTCAAAAATTGGAAAATTATTTTCAGCAGGCGAAGGAAATGAAACATGCCTGAAGTTTCTGTCGTTGTTTTGAACTGGAACAACTGGCAGGAGACCTGTGCGTGTGTGGAGTCGCTTCTGAAATCAACCGGGGTGGACTATGAGATTATTGTTGTCGACAATGGGTCTCAAGACGGCTCGCCCGAAAAAATTACCCAAAGCTTCCCGAACATAACGCTGCTTTGTAATGAGACAAATCTGGGGTACGCTGAGGGGAATAATGTGGGTATTCGGTGGGCGCTTGATTCTGGCGCAAAATACGTGCTGGTTTTGAATAATGATACTCGCATTGCACCCGACAGCCTGGCCGTTCTTGCCGCTGCCGGTGAAAAATATCCCACAGCAGCTTTTTTGGGCCCAAAAATTTTGCATCTTGATCAGCCCGATCAAATTCAATCCAGCGGAATTCAACTGGATTTTCTGTGGCGTTCTTCTCAACGTGGACAAGACAGCCCTGACGTACAGGCAAGGTTGACCGAAGGCGAGGTTGATTGTATTTCGGGGGCGGCTATTTTTGCGCGTTCAAGCGCGCTAAAAATTGTGGGGTTATTAGATTCAGATTATTTTCTCTACCGTGAAGATATTGACTGGTGTTTGCGTGTGCGCCAGAATGGTTATAAGATATTTATGATCCCTCAGGCTGTGATCTGGCATCGCAGCCATCATGTGCGCGAAAAAGATTTGCCGCGCGTGACCTATTACATGACCAGAAATTCGCTGCTCCTGTTTAAAAAACATCATGCGGGGGTGATCCGTTTTGTAATGCTGCTGGTCAGATTTTTACTTACCATCTTTAGCTGGTCTGTCAGGCCGAAATGGAAGAGCAAGCAGTTGGAAAAACAGGCCATGGTTTTGGGCTTGCGGGATTATTTCAACGGTAAATTCGGCAAAGGCTTCGCATAGATATAAAGGATCAAGGAGCGATCCCATGATTATCAAATGGAAACAGGGTGGTCTTAAACTTTCAGAAGATTTGAAAGCGTTCCCGCACCCGGCGTCGGGCTCCTTTTTTGTGTGGGCCCAGGGCTATTTTTTTGATGGTGATCGAATGTTGGTGGGGGATGAGATTGCAGAATGGCTTTCGAAAGCGCTGGGTACCTACCGATTTGAAACGTTAATCCCGCGCATGAACGGCACTTTTGTGGCCGGGCTATGCTCAAAAGATACGGGTGTGGTGCAATTTGGCACTTCACGCTATGGCGGAATCAATATCTATCAGGCCTGTGGTCCCGATTTTTGGGTTATCGGGGATGATTTTTGGCAGGTTGCCCGTGAAAGCGGATATGATCAATATGACCCGCTGGCGGTAACCAGTATGCTGGTCTATGGGAGTGTGCTGGGAGATAATACCCTGCTCCAAAACATATCTGTGCTCTCAAATGCGGCCATCTATTCCTTTGATCCTGAGCATGATTCCTGCAAACCCAAAAAACAGTTTTATTTCTCCGGCGGTTATCACCCTGAAGATTCTGACCCTGTTCAGTTGAGAAAAAAAGCTGGCGAGGTCTTGCATACTGTTTTTCGCCGTTATGCAAGCGCTTATGATGAAAGAGGTTGGAAGGTTCGCATCCCGCTTTCGGGCGGTTTGGATAGCCGCCTGGCTGCTGCAATGCTGGTGTGGGGCGGTGCGCAGGTTGAATCTTTCTCGTATGGGCCAACCAATAACTCTGAGAGTGTTTCTGCACAAAAGACCGCAGATGCACTGGGTATTCCGGTTCAACTTTTTGCAATTGATGACCCGGCCCTGTATACGCATGAAATTATCCACGAAATGACCCGTGCAATTGGTATGAAGGCGCGATTTACGGCGGGCATTGGCGCCAGGCTGTTTCTAAAAGAGTACGATCCTCAAACAGTTTATATCACCGGTCATCCGGCCAACCTTCCTGTGGGTGATGCGACTCGCCGGGGGGCAAATTTGATTCGGACGCGTGAACAATTGCGCCAACACCTTAGCGACAACCATAAACTGCCCATTTTTGAAGACCAACTCTCCCGGCTGCTGCCCACGGCCTGGGAAAAAAATCAAAATATCCCCGATTTAATCCCTGATGACCTGCCATTTCATAAAGGTGATCCAATTGGGACCCTTGAATGGTGGGAACTGAAATATCATTTCCATAATTTGCTGGCTATGGAAATGGTCACCTACTCCCATTTTGGGCAAATTGGTCTGCCGTTTTGCGATTATGAATTGTTTGATTTTTACAATACGGTTCCATTTGATTTGCGGTTTCAACGTAATTTGCATGTGGATGCAGTTCTCAACGAAGTTTTTGTCGATGGCCTGGCAAAGCTTAAAGAGGTGCCCATGGCAAATGGCGCCCCGCTAAGTATGTCAGCGTACAGGCTGCGGGATCGAATTCTATTCAACATCCCCGCTTCATTTGTTGGAGATTGGATCCTCAACAGTCAGTCGCAGTCAAAACAACGGGGGCGGCGCATCGGCATGACACTGCCGGTCACCAAAAAATATGGACCCGATCCGCTTGATTGGTGGTGGACAACCGACTCAACATTCCAGGGCTTTATTTATGACCACCTACAGGGCTGGGGGGGGATGAATGGCATGATTGATGTCGATTATCTGCTCCATATGCTGAAGAACGAACAGCAGCACGCCATCTTTTATCGTTATGGCCTGGCTGCGCTGCTTACCCTGAAGTCATTTGAAGATATCAATACACTTGAAAGCAAAGCCAGTCTGCCTTCACAGAAATAAATTTTGATGAAAGAAGATGCTGTGGTCACTGTCAGCGTAATCATACCGACCTTCAACCGCCCGGATCAGCTATCGGCTGTATTGGAAAATATTTGCCGGCAGAAATTTCCTTTGCAGGTGGTTGAGGTTGTTATCGCAGACGATGGGTCCTCTGTGCCGTACCATTTGATTACAGAAAAACAATGGCCGTTTGCGCTTCAATATTTCCGCCAGGAGAACCAGGGAGAGATTCCGGCTCGCAATGAGGCGGTTAAAAGAGCGCACGGTCGGTATTTGATTTTTCTTGACGATGATATTTTTGTTGAGCCCGATTATATTCCCGCATTAGTGGCCGACCTGGTGCAATATCCACGATACATTGTCCTGGGAGCGCTTTATCCGCAGATTAAAGATCCCTCCTCCAAATTTCAACAGGCAATGTATCAGCAAGCCACCACAGATCTTTCCGGCGAGGTTCCGGTTACTGAATGTGGCAGCGGAACAATGTCGCTGGAGAAGGTGCTTTTTGATCAATTAAAGGGCATGCGCCCGCTTGGCTCAGCGGGTAGAAACGCCTGGGGCGGGATGGATTTTGCTTTTCGTGCCTCAGAACTGGGCTATCGGGTTCGCCGCTGTGCAGCGGCAAAGGCCTACCATGACGATTATGCCTTTGAAGATCTGGCAACTTACAGCAAACGGATGCAAAAAGTATCGCGTATGGCTGTTTTGCATTTTCAGCGAATTCCACAACTGCTTCCTGAAGTTGCCATGTTTCAAGATAAAACCCCAGTTGCGTTTCATAAGGATTCATTCCCTTTAATCCTCAAAAAAATCCTTCGAAAATTTATTTCAACAACCTTTGTGACAAAAATTTTGCATGTCATCGTGAAAAATCTGGAAAAACTGGATGCCTCACCCGGTTTGATTAAACCGTTTTATCGGTGGATTATTGGCGCTTCAATTTATCGTGGTTATCGTGAAGGGTTAGAGGAATTTGGCATGGTGAAATTATGAAGCAGATTGGGCAGCGTGCAAATCTTGACTGGGTCAAGATCAGTCTGGTGATTGTGGTACTTCTTTCAAGCGCGGTGGTTGGGTTTCTTCCTGATTCATTACGTATTTTTGTGATAGCGGCTGGAGCTGGTCTGTTGGCGATCTTGCTGCTTGGGCGTGAACCTGGGATTGGTTTTGCATTATTAATTGTGACCTCCCAGGTCATTCCCTGGGGGCTGGGTACCGGGACAAACTCATCGGTTAACGTCTCAATGCTTCTGGTTATTGGTCTGGCGGGAATATGGGTGTTAAAAATCATTCTCGGTCTTGAAAAATTTGAGCTGTTGCCCTCGAAGACCATTCCTCCCATTATTATCTTCACATTCATTGTTTTGCTTGCGCTCTTAAATGGTCAAATTCACTGGTTTTCAGTTTCACCGGCCCCAATTCGTGCACAGATTGGGGGTGCGGCCCTTTTTCTTTTGTCATTTTTTGCTTTTTTGGTTTTAGCGCATCAATTAAAAAATTTCTTCTGGCTCAAGGTAATGGTCTGGCTGCTGATCGCGTTTTGTCTGATTTATATGATCGGCTTTCATTTTATTGCCGAAAGAGTGGACGCGGTGCAGACATTGATCCTTACATTGTATACACGCGGCGCAACCGGAAGCGTAATGTGGGTGTGGGTGGCTTCACTTGCCTTTGCTCAGGCGGTCTTTAATAATAAGCTCAGACCGTTTTGGAGAATCTTTCTTTTAGCCTTTATCGGGTTACTGCTCTATGTTCGCATCACACTGGCGGCCGGTTGGACCTCGGGTTGGCTGCCACCGGTCTTAAGCCTGGTTGTTATTCTGGTATTGGGTCTGCCGCGCATGATTTTGGTATGGATTACCGGCGCGTTATTGGGAATTGCAGTCAGTATTCAAAAATTAATCGATTTTATTCTCAAAGACAATGAATACAGTGTTGGCACACGTCTGGCGGCCTGGGAAATTTTGTTCAAGATTATTAAGGTGAATCCAATACTTGGGGTGGGGCCGGCAAATTATTACTGGTATACGCCGTTATTCAATATTATGGGGTACTATCTGCAATTTAATTCTCACAATAACTATATTGATATTGCTGCCCAGACAGGAATTTTTGGCGTAATTTGCTTTTTCTGGTTTTTTGGCGCTGCCACCTGGGTGGCATGGCAGCTTAAAAACAAGGTGCCCGAAGGTTTTTACTATGCTTATGTTCTTGGGTGTCTGGGTGGAATTGCCGGCACCTTATTGGCAGGTTTTTTTGGCGATTGGGTAATCCCGTTCACCTATAATGTTGGTTTTACCGGGTTTCGGTCGAGTATGCTGGTGTGGATCTTTGTTGGCGCGTTGGTGGCCATTGAGAATGCGGTAAAGCAAAACAGGCTGGATTTGCTTAAATGAATATTGAATCGACCCAGCATGAATCAATATTACTCGAAAACAGCCGGGCGGTTGACTGGTCTGTGGCGGCCCTGGCTTATGCGCAACAACTTTATGGAACCGCCGGCCTGGAATTTGCCAGTAAATACTGGGTCAATGAGCTAAATGAAGATTATCAGTTTATCCTGCCTACGATATCCGGAGCGCGCATTCTGGTGATTGGTGGGCCGGCAGGCAATGGGATGATCACTCTTTCTGAGCGTGTGAAGACGATCACGATCCTGGAATCACGCAAAGAAATTGCGCAAAATATTCAATTGATGGCGGCGCAAGCCAATCTCACCAACTTAAGCGTGGTGGATTCTTGTACTGAAAGCTCCAGCCTTGTTAATGGTGCAATGGATTTGATCATTCAAGAATTCCCCCTTTTTGATTGTGCTTATCCTGAACTGGACCGACCCATTATTGCTCTGGACAGTGAATGGATGACTTTTATCTACAATCAACTGCGGCCTTCCGGTTATTTTTATTTGAGTTTTGAAAATCTTAATTCGCCAACGCATCTTTCGCGCAGAATTAAACGTGGTGACCTGAAGCATTGCAGTTCAGGTTCCACCTACTGGCAGATTTCAAAACTGCTCAAGAAACATGGTTTTGAGCTTTTACAGGTCTTTTATCCGATCCCGGAACATCGGCGATTTAGTTTTGTCGTTGAAAGAAAAAATCGCGCAACTTTTCGTCTTCTGGCAAAGTTATTAAAACCATACCCGCGTTACAGCCGGCTGCGTGCATTGGGAATATCCATGATGGGTTATTTGCAGATTCCCCTGGAAAATATGATTTGGCCGGGGTATTGCATTCTGGCACGGAAAATATGATTCAGAAAGTAATGGCTTCTGTTCAGAAAAAATGGGGTCAGATTGGACTGTCCGGGGAACCTCCCGCCGAGTTTAGTTTTCTGGTGCAAAATCGTAAAAGGATTATTTATTTTCTGTTCGACCAAAAACACCCCGAACCAGTGGTCATTGTTAAGGTCTGTCGAAAAAGTTCGCAAAACATTCGGATGAAGCGCTATGTTGATTTGATGGGACAGCTATTAGGGGTTTTGCATGATGAGGTCAGGGAGATGGTTTCGATACCCGTGGAATTGGAATCGATTTACGGGTTGATGTGTACGGCCGAACGCGTCTTGCCCGGAGAACCGATGGAGTTGGCCGGCAAGGATCACCCGGATATCCTTGAAGCGCAGGTAAACCAGTTTCAGGAAAAGCTTTTATCTTTTCAAAGCCAGGCCGGTTCTGGCTCTGTTTTGATTTCTCCAGAGAAATTTGATGTGGTTCTGCCGGAGCATTTGCATGTGCTCAACCCGATCTTTGATACCTTGCGGGGGTTGTCAATGCCCATTGCCTGGGCATTTGGCGATGCCCACCCCAGCAATATCCTGTTGAAAGATAATCAGATTACTGGCTGGGTAGATTGGGAAGGCGTCCAGCAGGATCAATGGATCGTGATGGATTGGTTCCAATTTCAACTTTCGATGGCGCTGGAGCTGGTGAAAAAGAATTACCCGACATTGGATCTTTCGGAGACGATCCGTCTAAGCACTGGTATGGTTCTGGGTTTGACGAAAGATCCACTTTCAAAAATAATGATTCAGTCGACCTGTGATTTTTTTGATTTTTATCACCTGGACCATCCATTAATTCAACCTTTGTTTCTGGCTTTTTTGACCCAGTATTATTGGAGCCCCAACAAGCAGGAAACCGTATCGCATACTTTGCGCTGGGTGAATGCTTTACCTGAGGATTCTCGATGAACTTATCAATCGTTATTGTCAGTTGGAACACACGGGAATTGTTGTTGGAATGCCTGGCATCGGTTTATGCTGCAAAACCAATGGATGTCGAAATTTGGGTGGTTGACAATGCTTCATCTGATGGAACTGCAGCGGCAGTTGCGGCTGCGTTTCCAGAGGTGCAGTTAATTCATAATGAGCAAAATGGTGGTTTTGCACGGGCAAACAATCAGGCCATTTGCAAATGTACCGGGCAATATGTGCTGCTGCTCAATCCAGATACAAAAATAGTCGCATCCGCTTTACAAAGTCTGGTTGAATATCTTGAAGAAAACCCGGCCTGTGGAATTTGTGGCCCAATGCTGCTGAATCCGGATGGCACATTGCAAGAATCCTGTTATCCGTTTCCGACATTATTCCGCGAGTTTTGGCGCTTGTTTAAATTGGACAGGCTGATGTCGCGGGGTGTTTATCCCATGCTGGAGTGGAAAACGGATGAAGTCAGATCGGTCGATGTTATTCAGGGTGCAGCCTTTTTAATTCGCAAAACCTGTCTGGATCAAATTGGTCTGTTGGATGAGGATTATTTTATTTATACAGAAGAAGTTGACCTGTGCTATCGCGCGTATCGGGCAGGCTGGAAAATCAACTGGGTTCCCGAAGCAAAGGTCATTCATTATGGGGGGCAAAGTACCCGGCAGGTTGCCACACGGATGTTCTTGATGCTCTATTCGACCAAGGTTATCTTCTTTCGAAAACATTATGGAGATTTTTCAGCCAACATTTACAAAGCCATTCTTTTCTTGTCTGCCATTCCCCGCATCATCGGGGGGTGGTTTATCAAAGAATCTGACAAGAAACAAAAAATAGCATCAAATTATTCCGAATTAATCAAGCAGCTTCCGGTGATGTAGCCCATGAAGGTTTTGTTTCTCACTCAAATTCTTCCTTATCCACCAGATGCCGGTCCGCGGGTTAAGACCTGGAATGTTCTGCGGTTCTTAAAATCAGAAGGGCACCAGGTTGATCTGGTTTCATTTGTTCGCGAGGCTGAAAAGCCTTTTGTGCGGGATGTTGAAGCGGTCTGCAATTCTGTAACCGGCGTTCCCATCCATCGATCTCGTGTTGCTGATGCCGGCTTTGCGGTAAAAAGTTTATTTTCTGGCCGGCCGTTTCTGGTTGAGCGTGATCGATTGCCAGCAATGCTGTCGGCTGTGATGGATCTTGTAAATCGAGACCGTTATCAGGTTATCCATGCTGACCAGCTTAGCATGGTTCAATTTGCACTGGAAGCGTGCAAGGGGCTGACGCATAAACCGGCTGTTATTTTTGATGCCCATAATGCCACCTGGACAATTTTTGAGCGCAGCGCCGAGAAAGCAAAACCCCCAATTCGGTTTTTGTTGTCTTGGGAGGGAAGGCGAACGCAATATTATGAATATGGCCTGGTTCGGCAGTGTGACCATACCCTGACCGTTACTGAAATTGATCGCAAGGCGTTGATTAACCTGAAAGAAACAGACCCCTCAAGCGGCAAAAAAATCACGGCAGTGCCAATTGCGGTGGATACATCGCAAATGCCGGTCATCCAGCGGAAACCAGACCGGCATGAAATTGTCACTCTGGGCACGCTGCATTACCCGCCCAATGCAGATGGCATTCGCTGGTTTCTTGAAGAGGTTTTTCCACTGGTTAAGCAGGCCGATCCGGCTGCTCATCTGACCATTATTGGCAAAAATCCTCCAGCAGATTTTCTTGCCGCCGCTGCAAACGATCCTGCCAGTGTGACAGTAACCGGGTATGTCAAAAGCCTGGAACCGTATTTTGAAAAAGCCGGCGTGGTGGTTATTCCAGTTCGATCCGGCGGGGGGATGCGGGTTCGGATTTTGGAAGCTTTCTCACGCGGGCTGCCTGTGGTAACAACCACCGTGGGGCTGGAGGGAATTGAAGCAAATCATGAAGAACATGTTCTGGTTGAAGATACCAACGCTGGATTCGCCGCAGCGGTATTAAAAATATTATCTAACCCCGATTATCAATTTGCACTGGCGAATCGGGCGCGAAAACTGGCCGAACATACTTACGACTGGCAAGTTGTTTTGTTGAGACTTCGGAACCTGTATGATCAATTCAACTAAAAAAGTCTCTCTGCAAGCCTTCAATATTCCTATGCTGCTCTGGGTAGCCGTGCTGGTAAGTATCCTGGCGCGCGTGGCATCCTCATTGTATCTGGGCAATCATATTACCGAATTGCCCGGCATTGCCGATCAGAACTCTTACCACACGCTTGCTTTGCGTGTTTTGAATGGATACGGCTTTTCATTTGCGCAAACCTGGTGGCCGTTGACCGCGCCAGATGCTCCAACGGCTCACTGGAGTTTTCTGTATACCTTTTATCTGGTGATTGTGTACGGGTTGTTTGGGCCAAACCCGATTGCAGCCCGATTGATCCAGGCGGTTTTTACAGGGTTGATTCAACCGATCTTGATCTACCAACTGGCGCGAACTGTTTTCAACCAAAGAGCTGCCATTTTGTCTGCTTTTGCGCTGGCTGGCTACACTTATTTTATTTATTATGCCGGCGCATTGATGACTGAGCCCTTTTATATTACGACTATTCTGGCAAGCTTCTGGGTGGCTTTAAAGATAACGAAAACACCCCAAGAGAAAAACTCCATTTTACTGGGTTACAGTTTGTTGCTTGGGCTTCTGTTGGGCTTCACTGTGCTGCTGCGTCAATTGTTCCTGTTGTTCACTCCGTTTTTGGTGGGGTGGATCTTATATGCCAGATGGAAGGAACAAAGCGCTGTGAACTGGCTGCCCGTGATTGTGCCCATTCTGGTGATTCTGGGCATGATTTTGCCGTTTAGCTGGTACAACTATGTGCGCTTTGACCAGTTTGTTCTTTTAAATACGAATTCAGGTTTTGCATTCTTCTGGGGGAATCATCCAATTTATGGAACCCACTTTGTCTCCATTTTAACCCCGGAGATGGGGAGTTATGAAGCGTTGATCCCGGTGGAGCTGCGTTCGCTTAGCGAGGCGGCAATGGAGAAGGAATTGTTAAAATTAGGGCTGGGGTTCGTTTTTCAAGATCCCGTGCGCTATATCCAGTTATCGATCAGTAGAATCCCGCCGTATTTTATGTTTTGGCCGTCCTCCGAATCGGGGCTGTTTTCGAATTTATCTCGTGTACTGGGTTTTGGTTTGTATCTGCCGTTTATGCTGTTTGGCCTCTATCTCGCGGTTAAAAATGATTGGAAACACATTTTGCACACCTTTTCGGGACTGGCGCTTTTGTTCTTTTTTGTGTATGCCGGGGTGCACATTCTGACCTGGACCTTGATTCGATACCGGTTGCCCATTGATGCGGTTTATATGGTTTTTGTTGGTGTTGCGCTGGATAAGCTATTTAGCCTGCGAAATGTTTGGGGAACCGGGAATCTCGTTCGCAACAAAATACAGGGCCGCCATGCGAATTCTGTTCATTAGTCCTTATGTACCCAACCCGATTCGGGTTAGACCCTACAGCTTTATTCGGTTTTTGGCAAATCAGGGGCATGAAGTGACCCTGGTCACAATTTGGTCGGAAGCCAGTGAACAAAAAGACCTGGCCGCGTTGAAATCTGTTTGCAAAGAGATTCACGCATTTTATCTTCCCACCTGGAAATCGCTGGTGAATGCCCTGGGTGCTTTACCAAATTTTCAAATTCCCCTGCAATCGGTATATTGCCAATCAGGTGCGGCGGCTAAAAAGATCCTTGAATTGCTGGGTAGTTCAGAAAAGCCCTTTGACGCAGTTCATATAGAACATTTGCGAGGCTCCCGCTACGGGCTTCTGTCCAAACAGTTTATCCGGGCGAATAATTTAAAGATCCCGGTGGTGTGGGATAGCGTTGATAATATCAGCCATTTATTTGAGCAGGCCGCCAAAAAAAGCCGGCGCAAGGTAAGCCGTTTTATTACATTGCTGGAGTTGGACCGAACCCGAAAATATGAACGGTGGTTAACCTCCCAATTTAAACAAATTTTGGTGACATCAAAAAATGACCGTCAGGCTTTTTTACGTTTGACAGATGAATCCTCCGCTGCCGGGGTGGAAAGCAGAATTCACATCCTGCCCAATGGAGTGGATCTGGATTATTTTTGCCCGCAAGCAGAAATTCAAAAAGAACCCTACAGCGTGGTTATTAGCGGGAAAATGAGTTATCACGCCAATATCACAATGGCATTATTTACAATACAGAAAATTATGCCATTGGTCTGGGAAGAACTGCCCGCCGCAAAATTGTACGTGGTTGGGAAAAACCCACCCGAAGAAATTATCCACTTTGGGGTTGACCCGCGCATTGTGGTGACAGGCTATGTGGAAGACATAAGGCCTTACCTGCATCGTGCCAGCATAGCACTGGCGCCTCTAGAGTATGGCGCTGGAATTCAGAATAAAGTTTTGGAGGCAATGGCCTGCGGCACAGCGGTGATTTGCTCTTCTCAGGCTGTATCTGCGTTGAATGTCACCCCGGGTACCGATTTGATTGTGGAAGATGAGCCTTATAGGATTGCCAGAAAGATTGTAGAATTATTACAAAATTCGTCATTGACTCATGAGATCGGATTGCACGGTCGGCAGTATGTTGCGGCGAATCATGATTGGAATAAAATCACCTCAGATCTGGTGGGTATTTACTCCCAGATTGAGGACAATTAATTATTCGCTTTGAATATTGTGCAGCCTAATCACAGCCTGAATTGGAGAACCCATTATGGATCTATCTAGAATGATCAAGGCAATAAAAAAGTGGTGGTGGTTGGTTATTGCTGCGACAGTGGTCGCGGGAGTTTCTAGTTTTATCGTCGCTTTTCAGCAGCCAAAGACTTATACAGCAAGGACCACCTTGATTATTGGGCAGGCGTTGAGCGACCCAAACCCAACACAAGGGCAGTTTTATCTGGAACAACAGCTTGCGGCAATCTATGCGGATATTGCCCTGCGCACGCCAATTCAGAAGGCCACGATGGAGGCCCTGGGTCTTACCTGGTTGCCGGCCTATGAAGTGCGCGCAATACCTAATACGCCATTGATTGAAATTCTGACAACTGATACAGATGCCCAGCGAGCCCAGGCGGTGACCAACACAATTGCGCAAGAGTTGATTGATGCCAATTCTACAAATACACCTACCGAGACGGCCCAGCAGCAATTTATTGTTCAACAACTGAATGAGATTCAGCAGGCAATTGTTGACACACAGGTGGAAATTCAAAATGCAAAAAATGATCTCGCCAGCTTAAGCAATGCCAGAACAATCGCAGATAAACAGGTTCAAATTGATGCGCTTGAGCAAAAGCTAACGTTGTTGCAGGGAAATTTTGCGACCTTGCGCGCACAATCAACCAGTGGTGCGGTTAACAGCCTGCGCATCATTGAACCGGCCGAAGCTCCCTCCAAGCCAGATACCTCGAATATTGCCCTTGTCGCCGGCCTGTCAGCCGCAATTGGCTTGATGCTGGCTTTGATAGCCATCTATATCATCGAATCTCTGGATACGAGTGTCAAAGATCCTGAAGAAATTGCACAGCTTTTGAACCTCCCCATTATCGGCAGAATCCCTGCGCTGCCAACCGTGCGAAACCCATGGACTTATGTTGCGGATCACCCGCAATCAGGAATTTCAGACGATTTTCGGTTGCTGCGCACAAATCTTGATTTTTTTAGTGTTGGACATCCACTCAAGACCATCTTGGTGTCCAGCCCCGATTCAAACGATGGCAAATCGGTGGTCGCAACCAATCTGGCAGCTATTATGACCCAGAATAACCGCAAAGTGATCCTGGTGGATACTGATCTGCGCAACTCAACGCTATACGCCAGTATAAGTACTGGTGAAAGCCCGGATTTCATGCAAAAAGGATTAAGTGATCTTATTGTGAACCCCGGCATGACCATCAAGGATGTTCTGATCCCGATCAATGATCATTTGCAATTAATACCAGCGGGCACATTGCCACCGAATCCAACTGAATTATTAGGGTCGATCCGTGTTGCCAAGGTGATTGAAGAGCTGACAAGCGAAGCCGATATTGTAATTATGGACGGCCCGCCGTTTATTGTCGCCGATGCAACTGTGCTTGCAGCCCGTGTGGATGGTGTTTTGATCGTGACCTCGGTAGGACATACCCGCAAAGCCAGTCTTTTGGGCGCGAAAGATCAGATACTCCGCTCGGGCGCCAAAATACTGGGGATTGTAATTAACCGGGCTGCAACCGGGACAGGCTATTATCGCTATACCGGAAAACGGGCCGAAGTGAAAAGCCAGCCGTTGGCAAGTCAGGATATGAAAAGCAGGCCGCTGGCCTCCAGTGAGAGCGCCAGCCGCCCGCTTCCTCAGATGATCTCTTCTGCTGCCGAAGCAATCAAGAAATCCAGGGGGCGTCCCAAAAAATAGGACTAGAAACTATTCGTTATCCAGAAGTCCCAGTAAATACTCTCCATAGTGATTGCTGGAATACTCCTCCGCCAGGGCCTTTAACTGTTCTTTGTTAATGAACCCCTGGCGGAATGCTATTTCTTCAGGGCAGGCGATCATTAATCCCTGGCGGTCTTCAACCACTTGAACGAAACTGGAGGCTTGCAATAACGATTCGTGTGTTCCGGCATCCAACCAGGCAACTCCACGCCCCAATACCTCTACTTGCAGATTGCCCGCTTGCAAATAGATCTGATTCAAATCGGTTATTTCCAGTTCACCCCGTTTGGAGGGCTGTAAGTTTTCAGCAAGTTCAACCACTTTATTATCATAAAAATAAATTCCCGGCACGGCGTATTTTGATTTTGGCAGGGCGGGCTTTTCTTCGATGCTTATTGCTCGATAGTTGCCATCAAACTCAACCACTCCATAACGAGATGGGTTGCTCACTGCATACCCAAAAATCACAGCCCCCGTGGTCAATCGGGCAGCGGATCGCATGATATCAGGCAGGCTGTTGCCATAAAATATGTTGTCGCCAAGGATCAGACAGACGGGCTCGTTGCCGATAAAGTCTTTGCCAATGACAAATGCCTCTGCAATCCCGCGGGGTTCACTCTGTTCAGCATAAGAAAAATGGATTCCCCATTTCTTGCCATCTCCCAGCAGCCGCTCAAAGCCAGGTAGATCTTCGGGGGTGCTGATGACCAGAATATCGCGAATACTGGCCAGCATCAGCATGGATAGGGGGTAGTAAATCATTGGTTTGTCATATACAGGCAATAATTGTTTGCTAACCGATTGCGTCAATGGGTATAAGCGTGTCCCTTTGCCGCCGGCCAAGATGATACCTTTCATGTGTAAATCCTCCCTTGGGTGAAAATAATTTACCGCACAAGTTTATTTTACGTGATCTTTCTGGCTTTTCAAAGCAAACATTAAATTCGAATGGGCAGATTCGAATTCGAATCTGCCCATTCTTTTCACCCATACCTGTAGGAGTACCTGTTAAAAAATACGGTTAATAAACATTTGTAATTTCTACCGTTAAACCATAAGCCATACCGCTAAAATTACCCTGTAAAACAAAGCGCTTCTTTGCTGCGCTGAGTTTTAAGCATATTTTTGAACAATCAACCGAAACAAATCACTTTCGGTGATAATTCCCACCAGTTCTGTGTCTTCCAAAACCGGCAGCGAATGTATTTTATACTGCAACATCAACTTTGAAACTTCACTTACCGGGGTTGTCGGGTGAACAAAAACCGGGCTGCTGGTCATAATATATTCGATGGGCGTTTTTTGTATTCGCTGTGATACCTCAGAGTTGCCCGCAGAGAAGAAGATCGAAGGATCGGCAGAAAGCAGATCCGTGCGGGTTGCAATTCCAATCAGTACGCCATCGCGAATCACAGGTAGCGCACGAATGCGCTGCAGACCCATGATGCGATGCGCTTCAAGGAGCGTGGTTTTGGGGGAGACCGTTTTTATATTGCTGGTCATATAATCTTCCGCGACCAGCTCTTCCCGATCTCTTTCTTGTTCGTCGATAAGAAAGCGGAATAAATCACTTGCGGTGATAATTCCAATTACCTGATTATTGCGAAGTACGGGCAAATCAGAAATCTTATTTTCGAGCATTACCCTGGCGGCCTGAGCAATGGAAGCATTTTCACCAATTGTGGTGACATTTTTGGTCATGGCTTTGCCAACGTTCTGATCGCCCAGTTGCCGATATTGAGACCACACTTCCCGCATTACGGTTGAAGGATCGTAGCGGAGTAAATCTCGTTTTGTAATGATCCCCACCAGTTTTCCTGCATCAATGATGGGCAACACTCGAATTTTGGCGCGCGTCATCATTCTGCGTGCATCATGTAAGTGAGTGTCTGGCGAAGCCGAAATAACATCACGGGTCATCCACTCGCTGACAGTACCTGTTTTCGACATTGTGGCGGTTTCCATCATCATCATCGGTTCAATCTCTTTTGGTTTTAGTATAGAGAGGTTCGGTTAAAAACTCATCGAAAGAAGGTATCGTCTTTTGTGTGAATTTTGATGATTTCGATCAACAGCATATCATTAAAAAGGTTGACGCCGGTCTAAGTTTCAGAACCGGCGTCGTGTTTTTTGTTGAGACAAGCGGCTTTTATTCTTCCAGATTATTTCCACTGGATAAAGTGACATAGCCTTCTTTTAATGCAAGCAATGCAGCCTGGGTTCTGGATGCTACCTGCAATTTGGATAATATGCGGCTTACATGAGTGTGAACGGTGGCTTTGCTCACCACCATGATTTCTGCAATTTGCTGATTACTGTTCCCCTGTGCGATATAGCGCAGCACTTCCAGCTCACGGTCGGTCAGTTCTTCTCGCTCAACGGTCTTTTTGGGAGCCGGCTGTTGTAATTGCTGAAGCAGCCGGCGCGCCACGACCGGGTGGAGCGATGACTCACCCCGGTTAACCTGATGAATGGCGCGGATCAGGTCTTCGGGATCGGAGTCTTTCAATAAATAGCCGGATGCGCCTGCATCAATTGCAGCAAATACCTTATCATCGCTGGCAAAACTGGTTAATACCAGAATACGCAGCTCAGGTTGTTTGGCTTTGATATTCCGGATTGCCTCAACGCCGTCCATTTCGGGCATTACCAGATCCATAAGGATAATATCCGGGAGGAGGGACAGGCTTTTTTCCACTGCTTCGATCCCATTTGAGCATTCCCCAATGACCTCCAGACCGGGCTCAGTGTCCAACATGGCTACAATGCCTTTGCGCACCACTGGATGATCATCTACCACGAGGATTCTAATATTGCGGTTCATGCTTTTACCTCCACAGAAACGATTGTACCTTCTCCAGGTTGACTGTTAATTTTTAATTCGGCCCCAACCCCAATGGCTCTTTCCTTCATGCTTTTTAGCCCAAGACCCCCGTTTCGTTTCACTGCCGGTGGATTGAAACCATGTCCATCGTCTGTTATGCGCAATGTTGTGGATGCTTCGGTTTGTGTAATTCGAATCGAAACCTTTTGCGCCCCGGCATGTTTTAAGACATTATTCAGCGCCTCTTGTGCGATACGATACAAACTATCCTCAATCTCTTGCGCCAGTGGGCGGGTGATCACGACTTCCAGGTTGGTGGTTAACCCTGTTCGTTCTTCAACAGATTTAAGCCGCGCTTCCAGCGCTGAAGCCAGCCCCAATTTTTGCAAGGCCGGCGGGCGCAGTTCAAAAATCATCAAGCGCATTTCGGCCAGGGCCTCCTGTGCAGTTTCACGCAGGTCTTTTAGCTGTTTCTTTACCGTTTCAAAATTTCCGGCTGCAAGCTGGCGCGTGGCAGCGCCGGCCAGCAAATTGATGGCATACAACGCCTGGTTGGCAGAATCATGCAGCTCACGGGCTAATCGCTGTCGTTCTTCTAGCACAGCCATTTTTTCGGCCTGATTATAAAGCCGGGCATGTTCAACAGCAACCGCCACCTGGTCGGCAAAAACTTTCATCACGCGCACATCTTCTTGCGTAAAGCCAAACCGTTTATTCACCACATCCAAAACACCGACCACTTCCTGATTAACAATCATGGGTACCAGCATTTGATTGTATGGCGTCTCTACATTGGGGCGTGAGGTTGGTTTTTCGTTGAAGATGACCGGCTCCCGCTTTTGAACAACAAGGCCAAAACGGCCGTCTTTGATGTTAATCAACCCGGTGGGGTGGTGGGTTTCTCCACACTGATAAGCAATTTTGAGATTTCCGTCTTCCTGCAACAGCGCAATCAGACTGCCCATCGCAGAAGTTAAACGTCTGGCTTCTGTGCAGATGACTTCGAGAACCTCGGTCAGGTCAAGTTTTTGGAGCAGCGCGCGTGAAATTTCATGAAAACTTTGTTCTTCGTTTAATCTGCGGCTTGTTTCTTCGTATAGTCGAACGTTTTCCAGCGCCAGGCCCATTGCATTGGCGATGGAACGCGCCATTCGAATTTCTTCTTCATTAAACTGGCGAAAATCTTCTGCGCGGGTAAGCAACAAAAGTCCATACAAAACCCCGCTGGCCTCAAGCGGAACGGCAATTCCAAAATGAACTTCAAGCGTTGAGGCAATTGAAGGATAGAGCAGGGGGCCGATCTGACGATCAATCAGCACCAGCGGTTTCCGTTTGCTGCGAATCATATTTGCCAGCAGATCATTGGTTGGGTCCAACGTTTCGGCTGCAAAAGTTTGTTTTTCGACGATGTTTAAACTTCCCAGTGCCAGCAGGGGGATGAATCCATCTCCGCCGGGTTCGGATAGATAAAGCAACCCCTGGCGCGCAGCCACCATTTTTATGACCGTCCAGGTCATCTCCTCCAGAACAGTAAATAATTCTGGAGAGTGGGGGGCTGGTCCAGGGGTGTTAATAATACGGTTGAGAAGATTATCCATCGTCACTGGTTATTTTAACATAACCGTGTACATATCATCCATTTTCCCAGCGTAATGTGTCAAATGATATGCGGGGTTTGCCCCAGAAGTCTTCAGGCAGTTCCATGTGCTTTTTCAAATCCGCACGTTGGATGGTGGCTGTGGCTTCTTCCTGTGCCTGGTCTAGAATCTCCTCTTCATCGGCGGTGAGCAGTTTGCGGTCTTCCATGATCAGCCTGCCGTCGACCATCACGTCATTTACGTCCGAACCTACAGCAGCCTGGATCAAGCGGTGAACCGGCATATACTCCGGTGCAAGGTGCGGCTTGCGCATATCAACCGTGATGACATCCGCTTTCTTGCCAATTTCGAGCGAGCCAATCTCTTTTTCAAGCCCAAGGGCTCGCGCCGCATCGATGGTGATCATTTCCAGTAGTTTTCCGGCTGGCAGGTAATATTGATCGCGCAGCATCATTTGCTGCACCAATTGACCCCGCCGGGCAACCTGGAATAGGTCGAACGGCCGGTTGGGTGAGGTGCCATCTGTCACCAGCGCCACTGTCACGCCGGCGTACATCAATTCTGGCACCGGGCAGCGATAGATGGCGTGAATGGGTCCTGGCATGTGCCCGACGCGAGTATCGGTTTCGCCAAGGATATCCACTTCGGCCAGCGAAATTCCGTTGCAGTGTTGCAGCGAAACATCAGGGCCCAACAGACCAAATTCATCCTGCCTGGCCAGCCAGACCATGCCGCCAAATGCGTCTGAGTGGATACGGGTCTGATACTTTGCTGCCAGATCACGCACCCGACGGGATTGCATGCGGTCAAACTGGGTAAGCCTGACGGCTTTATCGGGCGTGGTGGGGGTCGAAGTATCCAGCGAGGGAATGATTACAAAGGGGGTTACGTAGACCAGAATCCGGTCGTTTTTGGCATGATGCCAGCGCTTAATCACCTCTTCGGTCCCGTCCATGGCTTCATCAAACGTGACCAGATGCGTCTGTTTTTGCCCATTTTGCCAGCGAGAAAACTCATGGGGCCAGGGCGGGTTGCAGGGCCCAACAGCGACAATTTCACGCGAACCCAGCTCTGCATAGGCGCGGGCATGATTACCGGCAAAAACAGGGTCATCACTGCGTGGCTGAGAGCCCATCACACTTAAACCGGTCGTAATTCCGGCTTTAATGCGTTCTAATGCGGATAGCCGTCCTTCGATATACCAGAATTCATCGGTCACGCCGTGTTGATAGGTTTCGGTCATCACTTTCACCCAGAATGCGGGGGTGTCTGATGCAATGTGTTTAAAGATGCAATGCCCGCCGTGACCATGTGCATCGACCAGGCCGGGCAAAACCACTTTATGTTGGCAGGCAATGGTGCGGGCTGGCCGATATTTCGTCAATAGCTCGGCGGTGGGCCCCAGATCATGAATACGGTTTCCGACGATTGCGACAGCACCATCCGTAATGATCCTGTGTTCCTTATCCATGGTGATAACAGTGGCGTGTGTGAAAAGCACATCAACGGGTTGCATAGAGTTGTATCCTTTTGAAAATATTTGCGCTTTCAGTGTAGCCCCAAACCGATTAAATTCACATAAAAAAAGGCGTTAAGATTGGACTATGTTTCCTATGGTTGTGTTTACGATAATATAACTTATTATAAACATAAAAGTTTCATCGGTTTTTCACCCCACCCCCGCTGTGATTTTCCAGAGAAAATGTTACAATTCAGCAACCCAAGTTGGGCAGAAAGGGATTAATCATGCAGCGACCTGATCTTTTAGGAGTCCGCCCTGATCTTATTGCTTATATCGAATATCTTGAAAACCAGATTTCCGAGTACCGCTCCACCCCGGAACGGAAGGTAAAGACCCAGAGTGAAAGCCCGGTACCCGAAACACAATTGTTTGCCGAGCCCCCCACCAAATATACGCTGATCACTTCGAGTTACGGTGGTTATGTAAAAAGGACGTATCGTCATTTATATGTTCCGCAACATCGTGGCGGAATGGGCATTTTTGATATCGACCTGCCGGATACCGATTATCCCCGGTCGCTGCTAACCGCCGAGGTGGATAAAAATGTACTGGTGTTCACTGACCGCGCCAGGGTATTTCGCTTTCCGGCTAGCCGAATCGTGGAAACTGAGATTCACAGCAAGGGTCAAAATTTATTTGACCGCTTGCCGCTGGAGCCTGGTGAGGGTCTTGCGGCGATCTTGCCCGAGCAGGCCCAGGGATTTGTGGCGTTGCTGAGCAAGCCTGGCAAAATTCGCATTCTCCGCCATCATATGTTTGGTGAGCACATGCGCCCCGGCACACCCATGTATAACTATAAAGAGTTTGGCCCGTTGGCATCGGTATGCTGGACTGGCGGTGATCGAGATTTATTCGTTGTCACCAAAAAAGGAATCGGTATCCGCTTTGCTGAAAAGGCGGTCAGCCCGCAAAGTGAGCTGGCTATAAAATTAGGGGCTGACGATGAGGCGGTTGCTCTCACCCCGGTCGATGACGAGAGTGCTGTGCTGCTGTTGGGCTCTGATGGCAAGGGCGCGATTCGCCTGATGTCTGGCTTTGCGGCGAACAAGTCGCCCGGTGGCAGCGGCAAAATTGCCATCAAAAACGACCAGGTGATTGGCGCAGTGAGCATTGAGGGCCGGGAAGATATCTTTGCCATCTCACGCCTGAGCAAGATCATCCGCTTTCCATCTGACGAAGTACTGCGCACCGAAGGGGTTGTGCAGGGCGTAATTTGCGTGAATTTGCGCGCTGACGAAGTTGTGGCCATGACAAAAAGCGAATAGGACAATTTCACAATGCACTCCTATCTCCTCCCTTATGGAACTGCAGCGCTGCCGGCAACCATCCCCGACCACTTTGATGTGTGCCTGATCGAACCGGGGAATGTGACCGGCGCCCCCACCCCACTGGAAATGATAGAATCGCTGCTGCATACGCCTGAAGCGGATCGGCTGCTCGAAAAATTTCACGGCGCCGCCAGCGTTGCCATCGCAATTAATGATAAGACCCGGCCGGTGCCGCATCATCTTTTGCTGCCCCCCCTGCTCCATCGTCTGCAAGAGCTGGGCATCCCGCGCCGGGCGATCACGCTAATCATTGCCAGTGGCACGCATGTGCCCATGCCCGCGGATGAGTTTACCCGGGTACTGCCGGCTGAAATTGTCGAAAATTACACTGTAATCAGCCACGATTGTGATGCCGGGCACAACCTGATTCCCCTGGGCGATACCCGTGCGGGTACGCCGGTGGCGGTCAACACAATCTTCTATCAGGCGGCGTTAAAAATTGTGATCGGCAATATCGAACCCCACCACTTCATGGGTTTTTCGGGTGGGGCAAAAAGCGCCGCGATTGGGTTAACCAGCCGGGCTACGATCAACACCAATCATAAATTTCTGCTAGACCCCGCCTGTTGCGCTGGCGCATATGAGACAAACCCCATGCGCATGGATGTTGAAGAAATTGGCGACAAAATTGGGGTCCACCTGGCCCTGAATGTTATCTTGAATGGCAAGAAAGAGATTGTCGAAGCGTTATTGGATACACCACGTCAGGTGATGCAAAAAGGGGTCAAGATTTCCAGAAGAATTTGCCAGATGCCTGTTGCGACAAAATTTGATTTTGTCATTGCTTCTGCCGGCGGGGCGCCCAAAGATATCAATTTATACCAATCACAAAAGGCGTTAACCCATGCAGCGATGATCACCCGCGATGGCGGCAGGCTTTTGCTGGCCGCAAAATGTCCAGAGGGATTGGGCAGTGCCGGATTTGAGTCTTTTTTGGATGCAAGTCTTTCCCCGGTTGAGATGGTCCAAAAGTTTTCGCGGCATGGTTTTCAAGTTGGCCCGCACAAGGCCTTTCAACTGGCGCGAGAAGCGATGCGCATCCATATGTTTCTCAAATCCGAATTATCCACAGAAAACACCCGCAAAAGCATGTTGACGCCCATTGAAGGGGATATTCAGGCTGCCATTACACAGATTCTGCAAAGCTTGCCGGCTTCGGCAAAAATAGCCGTCATGCCGCGCGCAACCAGTACAATACCCGATCTTCAGACCTAACAACGCATAGGAAGCCGCATGAATCGCTCACACCGCTGGTACGACCTCATCACCATCAACGCATTCTGGCTTGGTTTGAGCGGTGTTTCTCAAACCCTTACCCCGCTGATCATCCCTTTGCTGGTGCAGCAATTTGTCGGCGAACAGTTGAAGGGCACTTATTATGGGAATATCCGTCTCTGGACGTTGATGACAGCGATCCTTGCCCAATCTTTGATGGGCACCCTGTCAGATCGCAGCCAACACCCGTGGGGGCGGCGAAGACCCTATATACTCGTCGGGACACTGGGTGTTATTTTGCTATTAGTACTCATTGGCCTGAATGCCCAAAGAACAGGCGAAATCGGCTACTGGATTCTCTTTGGGTTGATGATCATTTTGATGGTGTTTATCAATACAGCCCACGGCGCGGTGCAGGGAGTAATTCCAGATCTTGTGCCCGAGGAAAAGCGCGGGCTTTATTCTGCGGTAAAAGCACTGTTTGAAGTTCCCCTGCCGGTTATTTTTGTGTCTTTTACCATTGCCCGGCTGGTAAGCAAAGGCAATATCTGGGGCGGCATATGGGTGTTGATCGGACTGCTGATTGTCGTGCTGCTGGTCTCAATGCTCATTCCAGAACAGCGGCACCAACCGGCCAGTTCAGTGATCGATTGGCGTCCCTTTATTCGGCTTGTCGTGATGACCGGGGTGTTCACCCTGCTTATCGTGATCGTTGGGTACGGCATTCGCATGTTTTCAACCTATTATTCAAGCGGGCTTTCTCCAGTGCTGACCCTGATCGTTTTGGGCGCGGTTGGCGTAATTGCAATGTTGATCACCATCTTGCTGGGTGTATTGGTCAGCACCCGCATCGGTCTGGGGCAGGATATCAAACTTGCGCCTTCTTTTCCCTGGTGGGTAATTAATCGTCTGGCGTTTCTGGTTGGGTCCACAAATTTACTCAGCTTTATTATTTACTTCATCCAGGGGCGCTTTGGTTATAGCTCCACCACGGCCGCGGCTCCGGCTGCCATGCTAACCCAGTTTGTGGGTATCTTTATTCTGCTCTCTGTTTTACCGGGCGGATGGCTGGCGGATCGATTTGGGAAGAAAAAACTGGTTTATGCTTCGGGGGTCTTCGCAATTATTGGCACCCTGGTCGCCATTTTTGCGCCAAATTTATCCGTGTTTTATATCGGCGGCATAATCATCGGGATCGGCATTGGCCAATTCTACACGGCCAACTGGGCCCTGGGAACCGAATTGGTGCCGCAGGAACACGCCGGCCGGTTTCTGGGTGTGTCAAATCTGGCCGGCGCGGGGGCTGGCGCCATTGGTGCTTATCTGGGCGGTCCCCTGGCAGACGCGGCCACCCGATTGGTTCCTGAAATTCCAGGCGGTGGCTATCTACTTCTTTTCTGGATTTTTTGCTTTTTATTCGTCTTTTCAATTACAACCCTGACCCGGATTAAAGAAAAATTTTAGATTTTCGCACTTTATAAGATTTTTTCGGGTTATAATAGCTACTAGAATATTTAAAAATGGAGCGAAAATGAGCGAAATGCAACGTCCGCCTGGAAAGACAACCATTGCGCCCGATGTTTTAGAAACCATCGCGCGGTTGACAACTTTAAGTGTTCCTGGTGTAAACCGGATGGCGCCTGTGAATCGCTTGTTCAAGAAGGAAAACACCGAGGGCGTTTCCATTGTTGTTGAAAACAATGGTGTCTATGCTGATTTGTATGTCATTCTAAGCCGTGATGTAAATGCCCGTGAGGTAAGCCGTGTAATCCAGAATCAGGTTGCGCGCGCCATATCCGAAATGGTCGGCATGGAAGTTGGAAAGATCAACGTTCATGTTGAAGATATCGATTATTCTCCCTCGATTGGTTAAACAATTATGAAGTCGCGCACCAAGGCTAGAAGCGTTGCCTTGCAAGTTTTGTTTGAAATGGACCTTACCAGTCACCAGCCGAACATTATTCTTGAAGATCGTCTGGTTGATATTGATCTGGAACCGGGTCTGGTGGATTTTGTTCGTCAGATCGTGGATGGGGTTGCCCCGCTGGTTGGGCAGCTTGATCATCACATTGCCCGATTTGCCCCCGAATGGCCACTGGATCAGGTGGCAGTGATCGATCGCAATATCCTGCGGATTGCGGTTTGGGAGTTTGCGATTGCAGAATGCACCCCCGTCAAGGTTGCCATTAACGAGGCCATTGAGCTTGCAAAGCTGTACGGCTCCGACAGCACTCCCCGGTTTGTGAATGGTGTGCTGGGTAGCCTGGCCAGCCGGCAAAGCGAAATACGCCAATCTTTCGGGTTGGCTTAAGTTTTCAAACCATTGTCTGTCGTTGCACGCAGGGGATAAATTGAAAATCCTTCCCAAAACGATCCTTCGCAAGATGGTCGCAATATTCGGAATCCTCGTGACGCTTGGGGCGTGTACCCCGGCGTCTTTTGTTTCTGGCCCCACCCCGGCGGTGCCGGCAGCGCTGGTCGAAGTCACTTTTCAGGTCAAAATACCTGAAGACAACACAGACGCAGCACGGCCCTTGCTGGAAGTGTTGGATACGGTGACGGGTTTGGCCATTAACCCCACACGTTTTGTGATGGAAAAACAGGCCGATCAAAATTACGCAATTACAGTACCCTTTCCCGCCGGCAGTGTCATTCAATATCGGTACGCCCTGGAGGGCACACCGCCCCTTTTTGAACATAATGCTGAAAACAAACAGATCTTGTTTCGCGCGGTGTATGCCAGGGCTTCGACCAGTGTAAAGGATGTGGTCGTTGCCTGGCGCGCTGCGGTATATCAGGGGAAAACCGGCCGCATATTTGGCAAGATCCTGGACGCTGAAAGCAAGGAACCGCTCGGCGGAATTTATGTGACAGCTGCCGGGCAGGCAGTGCTGTCTTCACAAGGCGGGCAGTTTGTCTTGAATAATGTCCCGGTCGGAACTCATCTGTTGACCTTCATCCATCCCAATGGCAGCTATGAACCTCTTTCACAGGAAGCGGTGATCGCTGATCAGGCGGGTACACCGGCCAATGTGTCACTCGCTCCCCGGCCAATGGTCGAGGTCGAGTTTGCGGTTACTGCTCCGGCGAACACGCCGGTTTCGGCGCCCTTACGGATTGTGGGGAACACACTCAGCCTGGGAAATGCTTTTACCGATTTGCGTGGCGGGATGAGCATCCTGGCTGCTTCTGCGCCGGTTTTAACCCGCACAGACGCCGGAAGCTATCACACCACACTCAAGCTCCCGGCTGGGGCTGATATCCGCTATAAATACACCCTGGGAGATGGTTTTTGGAACGCTGAGCACAAAGATGGAAGATTTCTTGTGCGCCAGTTAATCGTCCCGCCGAATGGGGTCACGCTGACCGAAGAAATTCAAAGCTGGCAAATCGACAATGCAGCGGCTCCGATCGGTTTCAATATCACCTTACCTTCCGAAGAAACCACCCCGCCCGGAATCCAGTTCAACCCCTTTGCGTGGATGGAACCCTTGCCAGCCTGGCCGGCCGCGGACCCGGAAAACAGTTGGGAGTTTATCCTGTTTAGCCCGTTGGAGTTTCTGGGCGATACGCAATACCGCATCTGTCGGGCAAACCAGTGCCCCGCCGGGCTTGAGCTGCTTGAAGCGGGTAAGGATGCTCACGCGGTGTTTAATCCCCGGAGTCTTGAGTCCGCTGAAATCGCCGTATCCGTCGAATCCTGGTTATGGGATGAAGTTGGCGATGTCGTTACACCGGATGAAAAAGTCGAGCCGCGTGAGATGAAAATGACCACCGGGGTGGAGCTTAACAGCCACTATCAGCCGGGTTGGCAGTCTCATCTTGGCGCTTCAGTAGCTGCGGCTAAAAATCTGTCGGCCAACACGCTGTTGCTCACTCCGGCGTGGCCTGTGTCGGGCAGAGATCTGCCCGAAGTGGGTGCTCTGCCCGGTAAAACCATCTGGGATCAAGATATTCTGGCGCTGACCGCTGCAGCCGGCAAGCAAGATATTCAGGTCTGGTTGTATCCCCAGTTGGATTTCCCGGTCAATGTGCGTGACTGGTTGGCGCATTCCAATATTGGTGCGGGTTGGTGGCAGACCTGGTTTGACCGCATGGAAGATTTCGCACTGCATTATGCAATTTTGGCCGAGGCTGGGGGTGCAGAGGCTCTGGTGTTGGGCGAACCGGGCTACCTTGCCGCTCAAATTGTTAAAGATGATGAAGATGTGATTCTACCGGCGGATATTGAAGAACGTTGGCTCGCTATTCTCAAAAAAGTGCGCAAAAATTATTCCGGCGAAATTTATCTTGCCCTGCCTTATCCGTTGACAGATACCCTGCCCGCCAAACTTCTTGAGTCGGTGGATGGTGTATACCTGTTGTGGACCGCCCCGGTGAATGGGGAAAACAGCGAGGATGTGGCTGGCTTTGAAGCGGATATCAAAAAAGCGATCAAAGGGCAGATCGGGCCTCTGGCACAGCAATATAAACTGCCGGTGGTGCTGGGTCTTTCATTCGCATCACAGGAGGATGCCGCCAGAGGCTGTTCGAACCTGGATGGTGTTTGTGTGTTGGATGAGCAGCCCAGTCTCGATTTTGGTATCCAAAATTCGCTTTACCGCGCTGCCCTGCGTGCAGTGGAGAGTTCAACCTACATCACCGGCGTGGTGACCCGTGGTTATTATCCCCCCGCCCCGCTGCCAGATGGTTCGCCCTCGGTTCACGGCAAACCGGTTGAAGCAGTTATCCACTACTGGTTTTCACAGTGGAACCCGTAGGTTTAACTCTCTTAAACAGATAAAAGTGGCGGTGAAAAGCTTTGCTTCCACCGCCACTTTTTTTATTTTCTGCTATTCATGGGCGAAACAATAAGTAGGTCGCTGCCGCAAGCAGGAATGGGGCATATGGAATTGCGGTAAACTGCTGGTAGCGGTTGAGCAGACGTAAAACGATCAGCAGTAGCAGGCTGAAGATGCCGCCCAGGAAAATTGCCAGCAGCAGCAGCATAACGATCTGCTGAACCCCGACCATCAGCCCCAGTATGGCGCTTAAAGTAACATCGCCAAACCCAAGGGCCACCTCTTCAATTTCCTCTCCGCGTCGTTTGCTCATCCAGCGTGCAAACAAAATGCCCAGTCCATAGAGCGCGAACATGATCAAGAACCCTGCGATACCGCCGGCGATGGTGGAGACCAGGCCGTGCAATTTCCAGCCGACCAATGCCCCTAGGATTAATCCCACAATACTGGTTTCGGTTAAGATCAGGCGGTGTTCCATGTCAATCACAAAGACGATCATGAAGTAAGACAAAATGATTAAAGCCGGAAAATACCCTGCCCCGCTCAGTGGCAGAAAAGCAGCGGCAATAAAGAGCAGCAGTACTCCGACGACCACAAGCGAAGTCCGCAAAGCGACCGGTGCCTGACAGGCCCTGCACGGACGCATTTTAAGAAAATCTTGCAGTGTGCGAGGTTCAGCACATGCCTTGCACAACGGGATGGTTAACCGCCTTGTTTGCGGAAGAACATCAGCCAGATAATTGACCAGCCAGGCAACTGGTAAAGTCAAAATCAACGAAATCAACAGGCGGGTCCAGTTTGTCATAAAGTATATAATCCTAATCTGCCGGGAGACTTATGCTCGTAGAGACTGTAACCGCGTCTGCAACAATCTCCTGACCGGCAGCGCGTTTCTGCAGCTGGCGATGGAGCGCATCTACATCGGCCCCGATGGTTTTGCGTACCATTGCAAAAGTGATCCCGCATACAATCCAGGTGGAAATGCAAATGCCCAGAATGGCGGTATGCAGCGAAGAACGATCTGCGATAAAGCCGGCCATTAGCGGCGCTAAAGCGGCCCCGGCCGATTCGATGAAATATTGCACAGCCAGGGCGGTGCTGCGCACCTCAGGGGGTGTGATGTCATAAACCGTAGAGATCACATTGGGCGAAGCAAACGGGATAAACAGGGCGGTGAACATCAACATAATGCCGAATAAAACCGGGCTGCCGATCGGCACAAACATGGTCAGGGTCAACAGCACTGCCCCGGCCAAAACACCGATGGTGGCTACATTCACCCGGCCGCGCGGATCTTTCTGAAAAAAACGATCTCCCAGCGCACCACCCAGCGGATAACCGACGGCCAGCACCAGCACGGCCACCACCATGGTGATCAAAATCTGATTTTCGGTATAGTCGCGTTCGGTCTCCAGATAAGTGAAAAACCAGTAGGTGATCACATTCCAGGGGAATACTCCAAAAAAGCCTTGAATAAAAATAAGCAGCAGGCTTTTCTTTTTAAAGAGCGCTTTGGCCTCGCCCCAACTGAACTTATAAATGGCCGGCTGATCAATCCCGGCCAACTCTGGTTCTGCCCCTCCGCGTCGGGTCTCTTTCACTCCAAACAGGATGATGATCGAGAGCACAATTCCCAACGAACCGGTGATATAAAAAATGGTGCGCCAGCCCAGTGTCGCGCTTAACAACAGCGCCAGCAGCATCCCCAGCAAATAGCCCACCGGCTGGGTTAACTGTAGCAGACCATAAATTTTTCCACGAACCTTGGGCTCAAAGTAGTCAGATATCAGGCTGTATAAACCGGGGTAGGATGAATCATCGATCCCGGTTGATGCGCGGGAGGCTAAAAACAATCCGTAGGTGGGGGCAATGGCGCCAAACCAGGTGGTGGCCCCCCACAAAAAGGCCGCTGCGGCCAACAATTTTGCGCGCGCATAGCGGTCATACAAATAGCCCCACAAGGGGTAAAATATCGCGCCCAGAATTAATGCCCCGGTAAAGACGGCCCCCATCTGGGTTTTGGTAATCTGAAAGGTCTCCATAATATCGGTTGTCATGGGCCCAATCAGCAATTTGTCAGCCTGGTGCAAAAGCATGAAAACAAAAAATATAGCCACTACAAACCAGCGATAGTGTTTATTGGAGACCATATTTTCTCCTGTGATGAGTAGGATATCTGGCTGGTGCTGCATCAAATTTTAAAATTGAATTTCGCAAAAACGGTCTTTTTCAAGAAACCGTTTTTGCGAAACACCAACAGTGGATTAGCACAGTATTAGTATAAACACTTCTGATCTTTATCACAACGTTACAGGCGATGTAAAATGGGTCTCTTTTGGGTATAATAATTGAACATTTGTTTGCTTATTGGAGAAGGGTCGTTTTGAATAACTCTTCTGGTAGCCCGGTGAAAAGAATATTGTCGCGCTGGTTGTCCGATTCTGGTGTGGGGCCCAATATCATGTTCCACACAGTTCAAGCCAGCAAATTGCCTGAAGTAGTGGAATTCCCCCCCAATCTGCATCCCTGGACAAAGGCCGGCCTGGAGGCGGCGGGGTATCATGCCTTATATCGCCACCAGGCTCAGAGCCTGGACGTGCTGGCCTCAGGGGGTAGCCTTGCCATCGTTACCGGCACGGCCAGTGGGAAAAGCCTTTGCTATAATTTGCCCGTCATTGAAGAGGCCATCCGCCGCCCCAAAATGACTGCGCTGTATTTGTTCCCCACCCGGGCACTGACCCAGGATCAGTTTTCCAAAATCAAAGAGCTGTCGCAAAAGATTTCCCTGGTTTCAGCGGGGGCCTGCAATCTGGCGCCGGTGATCTATGATGGCGATACGCCTTCCGGCCAGCGGAGCGCCATTCGTTCTTCTGCCCGTGTTCTGCTCACCAACCCGGATATGCTGCATACGGGCATTTTGCCGCACCATACCCTGTGGGAGCAGTTTTTTGGCAACCTGGGTTTTGTGGTCATCGACGAGATGCATACCTATCGTGGTGTGTTTGGCTCGCATGTCGCCAATGTCATCCGCCGGCTGCGTCGGATTGCCGCTTTTTATGGTGCAAACCCCCAGTTTATTCTAACTTCTGCAACCATTGCCAACCCCCGAGAACTGGCCGAACGACTAACCGAAGTCCCGGTTGAGGTTGTCGAGGAAGATTATTCGCCCAAAAGCGAAAAGCACCTTTTGATCTATAACCCGCCCTTGATCAATGAGGAGCTGGGGCTGCGCAAAGGTGCATTGAGTGAAGCGGTGAATCTGACCGGTATCCTGCTGGATAATGACATCCAAACCCTGATCTTTACCCGTTCGCGCCGCTCGGTAGAAATTGCGTTGCGTCAGTTGCGCAGCACCACCCTGCTCGAAGAGCAAAATCTGCGCGGTTATCGCAGCGGCTATTTACCCAGAGAACGCCGG
Organism: uncultured Anaerolineaceae bacterium; assembly: GCA_964593905.1. Lineage (GTDB taxonomy): Bacteria > Chloroflexota > Anaerolineae > Anaerolineales > Anaerolineaceae > CAZQLE01. Next base: position 58,211 of record CAZQLE010000001.1, read on the forward strand.
GCCATTGAATCTGATCTGCGCACCGGCAAAGCGCGCGCGGTGGTCGCGACCAATGCGCTAGAACTGGGCGTGGATATTGGCGGCATGGAAGCGGTTCTTCTGGTTGGCTATCCGGGCAGCATCTCGGCCGCCAGACAGCAAATCGGCCGTGCAGGCCGGCGTGAAGCCGTCTCGCTGGCGGTTTTCCTCGCCACGGCCAACCCCCTGGATCAGTTTATTGCCCGCAACCCCGAATTTCTGGTCGCCGGAAACCCCGAGCGGGCCTTGATCAACCCGGATAATTTGTTGATTCTATTGCAGCATGTGCGCTGTGCGGCATTTGAACTGCCTTTTCGTAAAAATGAGGCTTTTGGCAAATTCCCAGCCAACCATCTGGAAGATCTCTTACAATACCTGGAGGCAAATGGCATCCTTAAACAATCAAAGGATCGTTATTTTTGGACTTCAAGCCAGTATCCGGCTCAAGCAATGTCTCTGCGCAGCTCCTCGGGCGTTTCGATTCAATTGATCGATGAAACTGCCAATTCTGTGACGATCGGAGAGATTGATGCGGCCTCGGCCCCCTGGATGGTGCATCCGCAGGCGGTCTATTTGCATGAAGGGCGCAGTTTTCTGGTGAACCATCTGGATCTTGAAACCCATAAAGCCTATCTAAGCCCGCTTGAAGAAGATTATTACACCGAGCCAAAAAAAGATGTGCAAATTCAAAAGCTCAGTGAATTAAGCGGGCGTAATCTATCGGGAGCGAGTATAGGTTATGGCGAGGTGCTGGTCACCTCTCAGTTGGTGGGCTATCGGAAAATTCGTTGGTTCACGCAAGAAAAACTGGCCGAGATCCCGCTGGAGCTACCCCCAACCCAGCTTCGCACCGTGGCAACCTGGCTGGTGCTGGATGATATGCTTGTGCAAGATTTGCGCGAAAACGGCCTGTGGACCAATGACCCCAATCAATATGGCAAAGACTGGCCCAGAATTCGTCTAATCGTTCGCCTACGCGACCAATTTACCTGTCAGGTCTGCGGCAAAATCGAGCAGGAGGCAGAGCATCATGTTCATCACAAGGTGCCTTTTCGCCAGTTTTCTGACCCCACTATGGCAAACCGTCTCGAAAACCTGGTAACGCTATGCCCTGGGTGCCATCAGCGGGTTGAAGTAGGGGTTAAAATGCGAAGTGGTGTTGCCGGGTTGGGCTATGTGTTCCATCACCTGTCACCAATCCTGTTGATGTGTGATATTAATGATCTTGGACTCAATGCAGATCCGCAAAGTACGGTTGCAGATAAGCAACCCGCCGTAGTCATTTATGATCAGGTGCCGGCTGGTATTGGATTGAGCCAGACGCTGTATGAGCGTTATGAAGAGCTTTTTGAGTACGCCCACGACCTTGTGGCGCATTGCAATTGCACAGATGGTTGTCCTGCCTGTGTGGGACCTGCGGCCGAAAACGGAATTGGTGGAAAAAGCGCCACCCTTGGAATTCTTAAAAAGCTTACTGGGCATTGGGATGAGAATAATGGAATCTTTATCTGACAAACTTCAATCACTTGGCGTCAATATCGGTACAAAAGGCCTACAGCCACAGCCCCGCGTCGAAAAGGTCAACAGTTTTTCGATTGAAACCGTGGTGAACGGTATCGATTTTAAAACGCACTTTGGAGATTGTTTTGTCGTTTCCGAAACTTACCCGGCAGGTTATTTGCACGGTTTAACTGATCTGACCGGTCCCACCGCGCATCAGATCCTCTGTCAATGGGCCCATACGCCTCTTACCGCCGACCTGTCCGACGATAAAGTCGTATTTTTGGATACCGAGACCAGCGGGCTTTCTGGTGGCACGGGAACTTTTGCCTTTTTGATCGGTTTGGGGTTTCAAAAAAATGGCGAATTTCATCTTTTGCAATTGTTTATGCGCGATCCCTCAGATGAACCGGCGCTGCTGGCTGCACTGGCCCATTTTCTCGACCCGTTTCAAACGGTGGTTACCTTTAACGGCAAATCCTTTGATATTCCGCTGCTTAAATCACGGCATGTGTTAAATGGTTTTTCCTCTCCGTTTGCCGATCTGGAGCATATCGATCTACTCCATCTTTCAAGACGGTTGTGGCGAAACCGGCTCACCAGCCGTCGTCTGGGAAGCCTGGAGGAAAATATTCTCGGTGTTACCCGCTCCGGAGAGGAAATTCCGGGCTGGCTGGTGCCCGAAATTTATTTTGAGTATCTGCACACCTGGGATGCGCGTCCCCTCAAAGGGGTTTTATATCATAACGCCATTGATATTCTCAGTCTGGCGGGTCTCTGGCAATATATCAACCAGTTGTTAAACCAACCCATGCAGACCGCAAATGTTCACTCGGTGGACCTGGCATCGGTGGCGCGGCTATTTGAGGATTTATTAGAGATCGAAAAGGCAGTCGAAGCGTATGAACTGGCTATTGATCAGGGACTGCCAAAAGAGTTTTTTCTGGATACCATCACCCGCTTTGGGCAGTTATATCGCAAACAGGGAAACTGGAATCAAGCGCTGACGGTCTGGCAAAAAGGAGTACGATATAAACACATTGAATCGTGTATCGAGATTGCCAAGTTTTATGAGCATGTTCAAAAAGACCCCGTCCATGCCCTGACCTGGGTCACCCAGGCCAAAGATTTTGCCATTCAGCCAGATGTCCCGGTTTACAAGCAAAAAATTCTTGGGCAAGAACTGGAAAACCGGGAAAATCGTTTGAAGACAAAAATTGCAAAGGCAGAAAAAAACAGACCACGGAGAGCAAAAATGTCTGAAGACACTTCAAAATGGGTTCAAGTATATGCTGCCAATGGCAGTTTAGAGGGTGAGATGATCTGTAATTTTTTGCGTGCCAACGGCATTACCGCTTTAATGCGTCAGGAGAGCCTGGGACAAACCTATGGGCTTACAGTTGGCCCATTGGGTGAAGCCAGCATTTATGTCCTGACCGAACAGGAAGATGATGCGCTCGAGCTGTTGCAAAAAATGGATGAAGGCTCATTAATCCCGTCTGACGATCTTGACCTGGGGCCAGAAGAAGGTGAACAGCCCAGCGATTAACTTTTCAACCCGTGCTCAAACAGGTTCAAGCTGTTTTTCAATTTCGTCTTCGTACCAGGCGGCCAGTTTTTGGGTCCATATCCCCGGCGAGCCGGTTGCAATTTTGGACCGATCAATTTGTGTCACCGGCAATATCGAGCGGCTGGTGCTGGTAATAAAAGCCTCATCAAATTTTGAAAGCATTGAAGCTGAAATACTTTCCAATTGGATATTCATCCCAAGCTGATGTGCGCCTTCCAGTACCATTTTTCGGGTAAGACCCGAGAGGACCCCTTCTTCGGCGGTCCATAGTGTTTTACCAATAACCGCAAAGAAATTGCTGCTCAACCCCTCCAAAAAGCCGTTGTTTTGATTCAGCATAACAACCTCATTTACCCCGGTTGGCAGGGTCTGCCGAATGGTCGCGGCTGTTTCTAAAAATTTTGAGAGTTTCGCCTTGGGGTTTGCACGCTGCATTACCCGCGTGATAACCTTCACCCCGTTTTGTCTCTCATCTTGTGTGGGCAGACAAAGTTCCTCAATTGAAAGAAAAATACTGCCAGGCTCCTGTTCAAGATCAACAGTGATGCGCACTCTGCCTTCTGCGGCCGGGTAGCTTTGCAGCAGCCTTCTTAACTCGTCTCGTATCAGCCGGGTGTTCAACTCGACCGGTTTGTCAGTCAGGCGGGAGGTTTCGGATAATCGCACAAAATGATCATTCAACCGCAATACGTGGTTGTGGTGAAAGGTGCGAAATGTTGTGTAGGCGCCGCCGGGTAAAAAACGGGAAGCATGGTCCAAAGATAAAAAGGCCGTTACCCCGGTCGGGGGATGAATGATCTGTGTAGCGTAATTGTTGTTACAATCCAATTTCCAGACAATTGTTTCCATGAACATCCTCTAAGTATTTCCCGGTTTATATTTTTCATAGTCTTCCGGGGTATCCAGATCCAAGAGAATTGTACCGTCATTAACTTCACAATAGGCAATCTGGTCTTTATGCTTCTGCAAAAAATCGCGCATGGTCTGGCCGGGTTCAAGAGCAAAAAAATCTGTAAACAAATCACGGTGCACCAGCCACGGGTGTCCACGGCGCATTTGAAAACTCGGGATGATAATCTTTCCCCCGGTCCTGTTGAAGATTTCAATCTCCTTCCGCAGTATCTCCGGTTTTAAAAATGGCTGATCTCCCAAAACGATAAATACGGCTTCCACCTCTGGGCCAAGCAGCGCCAGTCCCGCCCGCAGCGAATCCAGCATCTCTTCGTTAGCATATTGGGGGTTAAAAATGACTTTTACATCACTTGTTTTGAATCGATCAGAAATTTCAGGAAACAATTTCCCGGTTACGACCAGAATCTCTTGCGCCGCATTGCCACAGCTTTCAACAACATGCTCAATAATTGTTTTGTTCCCCCAGGGCAGGAGCATTTTTGGCTGCCCCATTCGCGCAGATAAACCCGCAGCCAGTATAATTGCACCAATGCGCTGTGTCATGCTTTCCCTTCAAAATCACCGCTTAAAAGACGTTTGTAATCATCCGGTGTGTCAATATCCAACAGCAACTGCTCTTCTTCCCAGAGAAGTTCACTAACCCGAAATTGCGAAAATAAGGTGCGGCCGCCTTTTTCTCCTTGCAACTCGCGCAAAGCCGGGAACGTAATTGCATCAAATAGAACCGGGTTTGCCCTGACACCTCGTATGACTGGGTACACAATCTCTGCCTCGCTGGTTTCATGTCGATCAATTAATGCCTGTATGCTGGTCGCTGTCACCTGTGGCATATCAGCCAGCAGGAAAATTACGCCATCGTGATGATCTGGAATGCATCGGGCCCCTGTTGCCACCGAACCGCCCTGGCCGTTCTTCCATTCTGTGTTATGAACAATTTCCACAGGCAGATCAACAATTGCGTGCGAGATAGCCTCATGGTTAACGCCCGTTACGACAATTACCGGAAACAATCCGGCTGCCAGTGCAGTTTCGCACACGCGCCGAATAAAAGTTTTTCCCTGATAGAGCAATAATTGTTTTGCTGTGCCACCCATTCGCGTGGACTCACCGGCAGCCAGAATAATGCCCGCTGTTTTTCCGAAAGCCCGCCAGACCTTCTGGTCATGCCCCAGTGCGGCAACCAGACACTGATCATAGCCCCCCTGCCAGAGGGCGCGCGAGTGTTGCACTTCTGTCATTGCTGCCGGATAAACATCAAAATGATTTAGCAGCCAAGTCTTTTTACTTTTTGTGGGTAAATTTTTAATTCCACCTTTAGCATTAATGGCTACACGCAATATATCTTTAAATAGAATATCACCACCATAGTTCAAGCCGGAAATTTCCGCGAAGCGCTCTGGGCGGTGCGCAGTCTCTGGTCCCAGCGGTTTGCCAATGCAGCTCAAACCGACTACATTAACACCGCATCCCACCCAGTCTGGCACGGCCGGTTCGTGGTCAGCCGGTGCCTTCACGGGCAGCCCTCTCGAGCCATCTGCCTCCACCAAAATATGGCATTCTTTTCTTTTTGACATATCGCCTAACGCTGCCATCACCTCGGGTGACGGTCCCGTGATGCGATCTTCACGAATATACCCGCCGCTCAAAAGAATAACCCGGGCAGGCTCTTGCGCGAACAGTCGTACAAGATCGCTGCGGCAATTGACAACATGATGAGCATCTGCCAGTGGAATCTGGTTTGTACCAAGATGAGTGGTGGTGGTCACAATCACCCGCCCGGTCAATTCGTGCGCAAGCTGAAACATCGCAGTCGTCTTCCCCCCGCCGCCGACAAATGCAGCCGAGACAGGTTCAGACAAGCGCAGTGCCCGTGAGAAACTTAGCCCAGACATAAGCTGCTACTTCTGAAAAGCCTTGTCAGGAAAGATCCCCTGACTTAACATTGCTTCCAAAATAGCACCCCCGATTGCCAGAGATTTATCAGAAACCAGCGCGCAATAACTGGGATCATTTCGCGGGTCAATATCGCCTATTTTCATCCCTCGGGTAACCACCAGACCATTATAAAGCATCCCCCTGATCACTCCAGAAAAAATTGCATTTACAGATTGTCCATTAACCCGTGCAACCAGTTGCCCTTCTTTCACAGGGTCGCCAATAGCCGCAAAAACATGTAATTCTCCATCGGCCGGCGAGCGCAACACGCGTTCTGTTTTTTTGTCCGCCACCACATCCGGAACACCCGAATCTGCTGCTGCTTTTCCCTGCCAGAAGATCCGCCCCAAAAAATGCCCCCGTTGAGTCTCAATTACCGCGTGGCAATCTTTACCCGCCTCAAAACCGGGTCCAAGGCCTATCACAAATGAAGTGTTCTCAATTCTAGCTTCGGGCGGCAATTTTCGCATCCGGGCATCAATTACAACACGTGGGTTAAGTTTGGGTATCCACTCACCTGTTGGGTCAACCACAACCGGAATTTTTCCCGAGGTTAACGCCTGTTCCATTTCAACCATTGAAGCAGCCAAAACAGCCTTAACGCCCTCAACAACAGCCTCACCCTGCAACACAGCCTCAGAGAAAGAGACCCAGCGGCGTACCGCCAGGGGCCTGGCAAGCTCAGTTATGACAACGCAAAACCCGGATCGGTGCAAACGCAGCGCTACGCCACTGGCCAAATCACCGCCGCCCCGGATCAACACAACACGCGACCCTATTGTCATCAACACACCTCAAGTCCTATTCGATAGATACAACACACTCGGGCGGGTTCAGGCAGTATTTTTTTCCGCCAACCCGCCCAAGATTTTACGCCAAAAAAACTCGCTTACGCTTCTAAGTTTCCCAGTCCTCGCAAAACATGTTCCGCGGTCAGGGGAAAATCATCAAACCATACACCACAGGCCTGATGAATAGCGCCTGTAATTGCCGGAACCAGAGGCAAATAGGGCATTTCACCCATGCCCCGGGCCCCAAAAGGTCCAATCGGGTCCGAGTATTCCAGTACCAATGACTGCACCTTATCTGGAATATCCAACACCGTAGGGATCAAATAGGTCGACAGCGTGGGCGTAAGGGTATAGCCATCCTTTTGAATGAAATTCTCCATCATCGCATACCCGGCCGCCTGCACAACCGCGCCTTCGATCTGCCCCTGCACCTGTTGAGGATTCACCGCTTTACCGACATCATCGGCACAAATCACATTAACCAATTGCACCTGACCGGTCTCGATATCCACTTCAACTTCAATTGCTTCGGCCACATATCCATAAGCAAAATTGGGCTCCGATTTTCCGGTCTCAGGATCGAGTGGAGTAGTGCGCGGCGGACGGTACTGGTGATGCGCGATAGCAGGCCGCTCTTCGTTCTGCCATTTTTTCAATGCCAGTTCTGCCGCCCCGCGAATCGAGTTCCCGGCCATAAAGGTCATGCGCGACGCCGATACCGATCCTGAATTGCCGGTTGTGGCCGTATCAGAGGCCACCAGCCTCACTTTTTCAAAAGGCACGCCTAAAGCATCTGCCGCCATCTGCAGAAAAACGGTATGTGAACCTTGTCCAACTTCAGCGCCGGCATGATAAAGAATCGCTTCTTCAATTTCCGATGTGCCGCGAAGTTCGATTGTAGCCTGACATTGCTCCGGCGCTCCATAAGAAAAGCCGACGTTTTTGAACGAGCACGCAATTCCAATGCCGCGCCGCAAGTGTTCCTGCCCAGGGCGGGGTAAATCGCGCGCAAAGCTCCAACCCGAGGCTGTCTTTTCCCAGCCGGCTGCCAGAGCGCATTTTTCAAGCACCTGGGTAATACTGACACCCGCAGGAAGCGGAGAGCCAACAGATGTTAACGCGCCCTCTGTGAGTAAATTCCGCATACGTATTTCAACCGGATCCATCCCCAGGGCCTCTGCCAGCTTGTTCATCTGGGCTTCGGCCTCAAAAGCACCCTGAGGACCGCCAAACCCGCGAAAAGCACCATTGGGGATGTTATTGGTATAGACAGTGTACGTGTCGACCCTGACATTCGGAATTTCATAAGGGCCGGTGCACATCAATGTTGCATTTCCCTGAACCTTGGTGGACGTATATGCATATGCACCGGCATCACCCACCATTTCAACTTCGGCTGCAACAATCTTGCCTGCCCGGGTGGCCCCCCACCGGGCAACAATCTCATACGGATGGCGCTTGTGGTGCCCGATCATCGACTCTTCGCGCGACCAGATAATCTTCACCGGGCGACGAATACCCTGTTCGTTCAATTTTAAAACCGCCAGTCCCAGGATAATCTGCACCGACATATCTTCACGACCACCAAAAGCGCCGCCGATTGCCGGATAAATCACCCGCACCTTCTCTTCCGGAAGGGCCAGTGAATGAGCGATCTGCTCCTGGTCTTCATGAGTCCACTGCCCGCCCACCACCACGGTGATGCGGTCTTCGTCATCGTAATAGGCAATACCCGCCTCAGGTTGAAGATAGGCATGTTCCTGCGCTGGGGTAAAATAACGTCCTTCAACAATGACATCTGCCCTGGCAAAACCCTCTTCAATAGATCCCTTGCGAATCTTATAGTGCAACAAAATATTTGAACCGCGGTCCGGGTGAATCAACGTTTCCTGATTTTCCATCGCGCTGCGCACATCGGTTAATACCGGCAAATCGTCATATTCAACCCTGATCAAATCCCGCGCATGCGCGGCCATTTCTTCCGATTCTGCAATAACCAGCGCAATTTGATCACCAATAAAACGAACATGATCGCCAAATGGCTTGGTCGAACCAGGCCCGCACAAGACCGGCTGATCAGGCATGATCAACCCATATTCATTTACAGGAACATCACGGGCGGTGAGAATACGGATCACACCAGGCGCTTTTTCAGCCTCACTGATATCCACACTGCGCACAATTGCATGTGGGCGATGTGCAAACAGAATCTTCAGATAAGCCTGGTTGGGAAGATTAATATCGCCAGGATACAGTGCCTCACCTTTAACTTTGCCAACAGCATCAACACGCTGCAATGATTGACCAACGCTTGCCATTCCAACCTCCTAAAAAATGCTTTGCCGCTCGTTTATCGTTTATACTTTTTCCCGCGGTAAGCCGCACGGGGCACATCATAGGGACCGTATTGCGGCGGAGCAAAAGCTCGAACTAGAATGAACGTTACCATTGAGAATAATCCATACAGGAACACCATCAAAACCAGGGTAACCAGCACCTTAACCAAAATCAGAGAGTCTGAAAAACCAGATACGATCAATTCGCGAGGAATTGCAACCCATCCGTTTTTTTGATTCTCCTCCAGAAGCACCAAACTGCCCGCATACGACAAAATGGGCGTGAGAATAATTAACACCAGTCCCACACCTCGCCAAATTGGATGAATCTCTCTTTGTTGCGGAGAGCTTGATTCACGGGTTGAATATGACTGGTATTTTCCCATTGTGTTCCCTATACTTTCTTAGCCGCTTTTTCCACAGCTTCGATAATCTTATAGTATCCGGTGCAGCGACATAGGTTTCCTGTAACAGACTGGATAATCTCATCGCGGCTTGGTTTCGGTTTTTCCTCAAGAAGCTTGGTGGCAGACATCACAAAACCGGGTGTGCAATAACCACACTGCACCGCACCCTCTTCCACAAATGACTGCTGCATCGGGCTTAGCGCGCCATTCGGCGACAGGCCCTCAATAGTCACAATTGAAGCGCCATGCGCACGTGGGGCCGGTACCATGCAGGCCATCACTGCGGCGCCATCCAAATACACAGTGCAGGCGCCACACTCCCCTTCAGCGCAGCCTTCTTTGGTCCCGGTCATGTACCCTTCTTCACGCAACAGCCGTAAAAGCGATTTATTTTGACCGGATTTGAATTCGTATTCCTTGCCATTTACGGTTGTATGGATCGGGGTCTGCGCGTCATGCAGCAATTTCGCAGAGACAGCGCTGTTATGATAATTCTTTCCCATCAACAACACCGGAGAAGTGGGCAAACCACCCCGCTCCTCGCCGATTAAAAAGCGTTTCAGACAGCGTTTTGTACCTACACGCACCATTGCTTTGCGGTAGGAAGCCGAACCGCGCACATCATTAATCGGCCGCGCAGCGGTCATCACCAGGTCGGCAGCCTGTTCAATCACTGCCTCGCTCAGTTCCTTTCCCGCCAAAAACTGCTCAGCCGCATCGGCATGGATAATCGTAGGCGCAACCGCGCCAAGCGCAACAGAAGCCTTCTCAATGGTGCTGCCCGCAAGGGTCAATACAACCGAAATATTCAAAAGGGAAATGGCCTGTGCTTTGCGCAGCGCGATCTTCATGTAAGTTCCCTTTTGATTTTTCGTCAGCGCAGGAAACGAAAGATCCACCACCATTTCATCAGGTTGGAGCACCGTTTTGCGAACACCGGTGTAAAACTCATGCAAGAATACTTTTCGCTCACCTTTTTTAGATCGTAAAACCAGGCAGGCATTTAAAGCAACCAGCGGTGAAATCGTGTCATTTGCCGGCGATGCAGTGACGAGATTACCTATAATCGTACCGCGGTTGCGAATTTGTGGAGACCCCACCTCCCAGGCTGCCATTGCCAGAGGCAAAGCATACTCTTGAATCAGCTTTGATCCCGCACAGTGATTATGCGTTACCAACGGACCCAGGTGGATCACACCATCTTCATCCATCGTGATCTGATCCAGATCTGGAATCCGTGTAATATCCACCAGCGTCTCTACCCCTTTTCGCTGACCACGCTCCAATTCAAGAATCAAATCAGTTGCCCCGGCAACGATTCTGGCCTTATCGGTTAGAACAGCCAAAACATCAAGAGTCTCTTCAATATTGGTGGTACTGAGGTACGATTTCCACATAATAAAATCTCCAGTATTATCCCTTCATGCTCTTTCCAGAGGCATGATTTCGCAGCATGACAATTTCAGAAAGGATGCTTAAAGCAATTTCCTCGGGGGTCTCGGCTTGCAACTCCAGACCAATTGGGGCATGCACACGGCTTATTTTCTCTTCAGAAATACCCAGCTCAAGCAAAGCTTTTTTTGTAACCGCCCAACGTCGTTTTGAGCCAATAACACCAATATAGCCTGCGTCCGACTCAAGCAGCGCTGGTAAACCCGGTATATCCACCACAGTCCCGCGCGTGGTCAAAACAATATAGGTAAACGGGGTAATGGACAGGTGCCGGGTCAAATCTTCCATCTTCACCGGATAAAACTCATCCGCATCCGGGTTGGCTTCTTTTGTGCAGAATTCAGCACGATCATCTGAAACCGCAACCCGCCAACCCAGCCAGTGCGCCAGGTGGGCGACCGCCTTGCCCACATGCCCACCACCCAAAACAACCAGCAATGGTTTGGGAAAAATCGGCTCCACAAAAACCTCCACCGTACCCCCGCAAATACCCGGGTCACCCCGCTCAGGGTCCACCATACTGTACCGCAGCACACGGGAAGTGCCTTCTTGCAAAGCTTTCAGCGCTTCAGCATAGACCCGGTTCTCAATCTCACCCCCACCGACGGTGCCAATAAAATGACCATCCGGATAGACCAGCATCTTGCTGGTCTCATGCCGGGGGGTGGAACCGCTGGTTCCAATGATCGTGCATAAAGCGCCCGCAAGACCTTTTGTTTCGAGTTCCACCAGCGCTTGATATATTGAAGCCATAAAAGCATCTCCTACAATTAAGCCTGCAATGCCCGCCAAATACGTTCGGGGGTCGCCGGGTTTTGATCAACCTGGGCGCCGCAAGCGTCTAAAATTGCATTTCCAACTGCCGGTGCAACGCCATCCAGCGGAATTTCGGCCACGGCTTTTGCACCAAATGGATGGGTGGGCTCATAAGTTTGGATAAACAACGTGGTCAGCTCTGGCATTTCATCGGCTCTGAAAATATGATAATCAACCAGATCTTTTTCACGCGCTACGCCATTCTCATCATAACGCATCTCTTCACAAACGGCATATCCCAAAGCCTGGGTCATTCCACCTTCAATTTGTCCGGATGCAAGCACCGGGTTAATGATCACCCCAGAGTCAACCGCCATCACCAGCTTATCTACGGTAACCTGACCAGTCTGCGTATCCACGGTTACTTCGGCAAACTGCGCCGCAAATGGCGGAGGTGAAGAAGTGCTTACATGAGACGCTACCCCCATGATCTGCTCCTGATCATTGTGATGCAATGCATCCAGAGCCACCTCAGCCAGGCTAACCGATCGGCCATCCGGGGCTGTAGCCTTATTGTTTTCCAGCAATATTTCGGCCGCATCCACCGCCGCACCGTTTTCGCTGAGCATACGCGCAGCGCGTTTCTGAATTCGCTCTGCAACAATTTCGGCCGCCTTCACCGCTGCTGCACCCGAGATGTAAGTCGTGCTTGAAGCATAAGCGCCTTTATCAAAGGGTGTAAAATCGGTGTCCGAAGAGTAAATAACGATGTCATGCACATTCACACCCAGCACTTCAGCCGCCATTTGCCCCAAAATCGTATCCGAGCCCGTGCCCAGGTCAGTGGCGCCAATCAGCATATTAAACGAGCCATCATCGTTCATTTTTATGCTCGCCCCACCCATATCCAGGTAAGGTATTGCCGTGCCCTGCATCACTGTCGCCACACCAATGCCACGGCGTAAATGTGGTTTTCCCGGCACAGTACGCCAGGCTTCGTTTTTATATTTTTGATCCCACTCAATGGCAGCTTTCCCCTGCCGAACACATTCTTCCAATCCGACGGTGTGGATAATTTCAGGACGCGGCTCACGACCCTCGCTCCAGGCTGTGCTGAACGGATGCAATTCACCCGAGCGAATGGCATTCTTCAAGCGAAAATCCAGTGAGTCGATGTTCAATGAACGGGCAATTTTCTCCATATGGCGTTCAACTGCCCAATACCCCTGGGGTACACCATATCCACGATAAGCTCCTGAGGGGGGAACATTGGTATATACCACATCGGCATAAAAGCGGATATTGGGACTCTTCCGATATTCGCCGTCGCCAACATACAATGCCATCGCTTTATGACCAGTGTTCCCAGTAACCGTTAGCGCGTGACAGCCATATGCCCCAGTATCAGAAAGGGCATATAACTCATTTGCAGTTATTGTGCCGTCTTTCTTTACGCCGGTTTTCATATGCAGCCGCATCGGATGCCTGGAACGAGCCGCAATAAACTCTTCTTCACGAGAAGTCTCGTATCGCACCGGGCGGCCTGTTGCAATGGTCAGATGAGCGGCCACATCCTCTATCAAAACTTCCTGTTTTCCGCCAAATCCGCCCCCAATGCGCGGTTTAATAACCCGAATTCGTTTTACCGGCAAACCCAAAACAGGAGCCATCATTCGGCGAACGTGGAACGGCACCTGGGTGCTGGTGCGAATCACCAGACGGTCATCCTCATCCCAGTAGCTAATGACAACATGCGGTTCAATATGTGCCTGTTGCACCTTCGGGACTTCGTAATCACTTTCAAAAACAAAATCGGCCTCACGAAAACCCTTTTCAAGATCGCCGATATCAATACGAATATCTGCCGCAATGTTTCGCTTGGCATCCGAATCGGCAAAATCTACAAATTCCGGCTCGTCATGAATCAGAACCTGCCCGGGTTTCATCGAATCGGCCGGGTCGAGGATCGCAGGCAACGGTTCATACTCAACATCAATCAGTTTTAGCGCCTGCTCGGCAATCGCTTCGCTTTCTGCCGCCACAAAAGCAACCCGGTCACCCACAAAACGCACTTTTTTGTCGAGTGAAAAAGCATCCAGAGGACCCGGAATCGGATCGGATTGTCCGGCGGTCGAATAAATCACACGCGGAATATCTTGCCAGGTTAAAACAGCGGCCACACCCGGCAGCGCACGCGCCCTGGAGGCATCAATTCGTTTAATGAGTGCGTGTGCCAATGGGCTATGCAACACTTTAGCCACCAGCATACCCCGGATCTCAAAATCAGCGGTAAACGCGGGTTTTCCCTGAACCAGTTTCACCGCATCAACTTTTGTTTCAGATTTTCCCACCGATTTTAGCGGCCGGGGCTCAGTAGCCATGATAATCTGCGGGGTGGTTTGGGTGCTTACATTGCCACCCATCGCTCCGTCCGTCCCCTCATGCGCATCACCTTCCCGTTTCCAATCCGCTGCCATAACCAGATCAGGGGAGGAGGAAACCGGAAGAACCTCTTCACCACGCAAAATTGCAGCCGCGCGCTGCACCGCTTCAACCGGCTTCAAATAACCGGTGCAGCGGCACAAAACACCCGATAACGCATCCCGAATTTCCATCTCGGTGGGATGGAGTGTTTTATCTAAAAGAGACTTTGCAGCCAATACCATTGCCGGGGTGCAGTAACCACATTGAATCGCGCCCGAATCAACAAAGGCTTGTTGAATTGGATTCAACCCCTTCGTTTTTTTCCAACCCTGGTCTTCATGCTCACCAATTCCTTCAATGGAGACAATCTGATGACCATCAGCCTGGGCTGCCAGCATTCCACAAGAATTGACCGGTTTACCATCCAATAACACCGTACATGCGCCACATTCGCCGTGTTCGCATCCCCCAAATTTTGCTCCAAAATAACCTTCCCTGCGCAGCAGCTCGAGCAATGTTTCATCAGGTCGTACGGAAAACACCTTGCCAGTACTATTAATCGAAATTGTTATATTCATCCTGTCCTCACTTGTACCCGCAATCATGTTTCACGCAGACAGATCTGCCAACATACGCGCAGCCAACACCCTGGCAGCATTACCACGATAAACAGCACTCGCAAAAGCGTCTTCTGCGGCACTAAATGCTACAGCAGTGGAATCAGCAGCAGCAACCACATCTGCACCCGTATACGCAAGGGTTGGCACGCTACCAAAACCGCCCACCGCAATTCGATAAGCCCCGTTGTTTTTTGCAATGGCAATACAAACCAGCGGCAAATCAAGCGGCGTCCTGGCAACCACTTCCAACCGAAAATCATCCACCGTCGGGAGCTTAATCTGGGTGATCAGCATGTGTTGATAGCCTACACGCTCACCGGCATAATATTGATCCAGTGAAACAAAGCGCTCTCCCGGCTGCCATAACAACCCGGCGCCAAAGGCCAGCAAGGCTGTTGCCAGCACAGACCGACCGGTGGCCGTAACCAGATAGCCGGCCAGAGTGGCCATTTCGCGCTGATTACGTGACGCCGATTTTAAAACAGCTTCACGAAGGCCGGTATAAAGCCCGGTATATTCAACCAGAGTCTGTAGTTTGACCGTTGCCCCAATCAACAGCTCACTAGAAGCCAATTCAATTCGATCCAAACCAAGATTCTGCAAATCAACAACCGCGCAATTTTCAGGCGCATGCCGGCTGATGACCCCACCACCGCCAAGAGGTATGGTCATCGTTTTTTTTCTTGCCAGAAGTTCCAATGCGACTTCCATGCTATTGGGACGGTGATATTCCACAATCATGGCTTTTAATCTCCTCTCAGCGATTAATGCTGATAATAATTGCAATCGAAAGACAATATTGATTTGTTATAACTTAAACCCAGAAACAATCCGGCGTCTTCAACCCTGGCTGTCAAGGCTTTACCTGCCAGAAAACATGGGGGTTTTCTGGCAGGTATTTTAATTTTACAACGTTATTGGATTACTGTTGTGCAAAAGTGTCGATCAACAATTTGTAATCGCCGCCAACCGGGTAAAGGATCGGGCAGGTGCAGCCATTGTTGACATATTCCTGCACTTTGGCGCGAGCCTCGTCCGGGGTACCCGATGCTGTGATCTTCAAGACAACCTCTTCAGGCACCAGATGCTTGGCTTTTTGGATCTGCTCATGGGTTGCAGGCCAACCAAGAATGGATTGGATTTCAGAGACCACATCCATTGAAACGCCCGAAGCCTTGGCAATGTGCGGCTGTTGGGCCATGTATTGGGTAAGCAGTTCTTTGGTGGTGTCAATTGCTTTGTCGTGATCCCTGTCAACCGAGCAAACAACAAGCTGCGGGCGGTCAATATCATCCACGGTTTTCCCGGCTTTGCGGGCGCCTTTATCCAGCAGCTCAAGTGCCTTGTGATTATATTCCGGCGCCACACAATAGTTCAACACCACACCATCACACAGCTCACCGGTCATTTCCATCATCTTATCGCCCGTTGCGCCAATATAAACCGGCACATTGCGCGGCTCGCGACGCCCGTGAACGACATCCAGCTCAATTCCGTTTACATGGATAAAGTCACCGTCAAAGCTGACACGTTCCAGATTCAACAACCGCTTCAACACAATCACGGTTTCGCGCATGGCCTGCAAAGGGTTCTTGCGGTCAATACCGACATTCTTCGCAAGCGGGTCCCACCAGGCGCCAATGCCACAGATCACACGGTTCGGGGCCAGGTCATCCAGGGTCAAGAAAGTGGATGCCAACAGACCGATATTGCGCGTCCAGTTGTTAATTACGCCGGAACCAATGATGATCTTTTCCGAAACTGCGGCATAAGCGGCCATCGGTACGATCGCATCGCGAACGAGACGGCTTTCAGCCTGCCAGATCGAATGGAAACCACGCTGTTCGGCATAGCGAACATATTCCAGACCGTCGCGCAAATCATGCGCATCTTGCAAATACAAAGCTACTTTTTGGGTCATCAGATTTGCCTCCATAAGGTTAGGTGAAGAATTCGATTATTCGGCCATTTTTTGATCGATTTTTGTCAATTCCAGTTTTCGCAAAAGCTCAAGATCTTCCGGCAGATCCAAATCCAACATAATCGTTTCCATCGGGCACACTTTTGGAATGATACCCAGTTGCCGGGCTTGCCGAAGGTGGCGTATGAAAGAGCCCTTCCCATAGCAATATTCAATTAGCCCGGGTGGGTTAAGCAAAAGCGCGTTGGTTCCATCAGCGCGTCGGTCAGGAGATATGACAACACTTGGCGGTCCTCCGGCATTGCTAATGAAAGCTTCGATATCAGCCACCGTAAGTAACGGCAAATCTGCCGGCAATATCAATACCTGCTGAATCGAATAAACTTGCGCTACAGTAGTAGCCCTTTTTAATGCAGTGTTAAGCTCTGGGGCCCCGTCTTCTTTTACCGTGCGGGCTTTAAAATCTCGCGCCAGCGCCAGTGCAGCAGGATCACGGCTGATGACCAGAATTTCATCAATCATTTTTGAGCCACGAAGTGTTGTTAAAGTATGTTTCAACATCAGCTCGTTAAGCTCGGCCCGCTGATCTTCAGTTAAGACGCCTGCCAGCCGCGACTTGCCACGTCGTAAAGGTTTTACCGGTATGATTGCCCAGAGGCTCATTGATTCCTCGTTGCGAGAAGCAACTCGCACATTTCAAGCACCTCTTCCGCCAATTTTTGACGCTCAGCTTCGTTTTTCATAAGAATCCTTGTACACTTGATCGTCATGGATTTTTTGTCCAACTCGCTCATCAATTTCTTATCAGAGGTGTCAATTAAATAACCTTTGAGAATATCTTCATAGTGCTCTGCAACAGCACTTGCGGTTGATGGAATACCCAGCTCACGAAACATCTTTGCCGCCGGCCCTTTGACGGTCTTATCACCGATGATTGGGGATACTGCCACAACAACCTTCCCCGCGATAAAATCACGAACCCCCGGCACTGCCAGAATTGGGTCGATACTTACCCAGGGGTTGGAAGGACAAAAAACGACTGCGTCAGCTTCCTTCAAAGCAGTTTCGACACCCGGGGCCGGCTGAGCCGCAGCAATACCCTGAAATTCAAATCCAGTAACTTCTGGCACACACTGCCTTGCAACAAAATAATCTTGAAAAGGCAGGTTGCCATCCTTGCGGGTATGCACAATCGTTTTAACCGGCTGCTCAGACATCGGCAGGATGCGCGTGTTGACTCCCCACAGATCACAGAAACGACGAGTCACTTCACTCAGACGAAGACCACTCCGCAACAATCGGGTTCGCTCCAAATGGGTCGCAAGGTCTTTGTCGCCCAGCCGAAACCATACCGGGCCATTCAAACTCTTCAATTCTTCAAAGATATTCCAGGTTTCACAACGTCTTCCCCAGCCAGTGTCCGGGTTCGATAAGCCAGCCAGGGTATAGCATACCGTGTCAATATCTGGTGAAATATATAAACCATAGTGCTCAAAATCATCACCAGTATTTACAATCACGGTCAAGTCATCTGATGGAAGCCGTTGTGCAAGGCCATGAGCCAATTTTGCGCCACCAACCCCACCTGCCAGGGCAGCAATTTTCATAATATCCTCAATAAACTTTATCCATCGACTGAATTCTTAACACCCAAAAAATCAAACCTGGTGATCAAACCATAATCGCTATCTTTTTTGTACAGTATTGCCAGATTATCAACCCGCAACTGATATTCAAGAGGCTTGTTGATCAAATCTCGAACGGCACAGGCAATATTGTCTCCGGTCAAATCTTCATACGCCAGGGTGATGTGTGGAATCCAGTAATCCGGTGCATAATAGGGGTTACGCGTTCGGCATAACCCTTCGGTTTGTTGCCAGATGAATTGATTAAGATCGATCATTTTCCGAGTCTTCATGGTCGCAAGGTATAAAACAGGTTTTGCACCCGTGAACAAACCCAGGCCGGCAGTGTGAAGAGGAAATGGCGAGACCTCTTTTGCCAGACTTTCCAAAACAGAAGTTACCCGTTCCACATCACAATCGTCCATAGTCAACCAGGACAAATGCGGAAGCGGTGCTCCCCAGATCTTGGTTAAATCGCATTGATCCTCCAGAAATTTCCACAATGACTGCGTTGTGTCTGAACCAGAATCACGTAGGAGGGTTGCGATCGTAATCATAGTAAGTTATCGAAATAGATCCAATTCGATGGGGCGAATCAACTCGCTCAAACTTCCTTCGCGCATTTTATATGGAAAACCGCGCACAAGCATGGCAGGCGAACCCTCTGCCGCCTGCCCCATCATCAAAGAAGCCGCTCCAGCAAGCTCATCTGCAGCAGCCACCTGGGTAATGCGCAGCTCATAACCGAAAAGGTCTTTCTCGCCGCGCAAATCAACCAGCCCTGGCAGCCCTGCCACACCAATTGCAGCCCCAACCGTGCCCATGCGCCACGCCCGGCCATGTGAGTCAATAATCAACACCCCCACGCTGATGCCTGTTTTTGAGACCACCTGCTCCCGAATGCTTTCTGCACTCCGGTCGGCATCTTCGGGGAGCAATAATACCCAATCGGCCTGATTACCCCATGGACCAGACACATTAGAGTGATCGATCCCGGCGTTGGCGCACACAAAACCACAGCGGTGTTCGACGATTAAGGTTCCCGGGCGGGTTCGCAAAACAGAACGACTCTCTTGCAAAACAAGTTCCACAAAGCGGGCGTCTTTTTCGACAATCCGGGCTATTTCGACTGCCCTGGGGGAAGGCTGTATCTCAGATAGATTAACCAGCCTCCCCTCAGATTTCGATACAATTTTTTGAGCCAGAACCAGAATATCACCTTGCTCCAACTCCAGCCCGGCTCTTTCCACAGCTTCAACCAGGATACTCCCCAGATGATCTCCAGTGTGAATCATCGGGATTCCGGGCAGAGGAATAATTGACAGTGTAGACATTTAAGTGGCCCTGCTCTACCTGTTCATCAAGGACGAGGAACCCCGATGAGATGAATGCCGGCATTTGAGATGCCAAACTGCTTGTTGATGCCGATCAGGATCGAGGTCAACCCTTCGGGAACCACAGAGTTTTCCAAAGGTCCCGCATCCCAGCCAACCAGACCCGTGTCAGCAACCAGTTTTAGCACTACCTCGCGGGCAGCTTTCCCATTGCCGCAAACCAGCACATCACATTTCACATCGTCGTTGTGCAGTAAATTTTCATAAGAAATATTCTGGAAAGCAGCCACGACCTTTACACCTTCACCCAATATCTGCTGGGCTTCCAGTGCTGCTGAACCTGCGGCCGGCAATTGAACCTTGGTAACTTTGGGCGGAACCAGTGGCACCGTAACATCAATCAAAATTTTGCCCTGCAGTTGCTCTTTAATACTCTCCAACATGGGCACATGCACCGCAAAAGGAACCGTCAACACGACCAGATCGGCTTTTTCCGCTGCCGCCGGGTTTTCCATGCCAAGCGGTTTAATTTCATCTGGCAGCATTGCCGCAATTTCATCAGCAGCGGCCTGGGCCTTTTCCACCGAGCGCGATCCAATAATGACCGTGTAACCCGCTCTGCACCAACGATAAGCCAGACCTTTTCCTTCTTTGCCGGTTCCGCCGATAATTGCAATTGTTTTAACTTCAGGATATTGCATATCAGACATATTTTCCACCGTCCTACGCTGCAAATTGTTTGTTATAGACATCCCAGATATGCGGTGCCAGTTTCTTCGCTTCGGCCGCTACCTGTGCTTCATCAATCGTCAATAACTTGCGATCTTTCATCAACACGTTTCCTGCCACAATTGTGGTGGTTACCATGCTCTCATTGAAGCCAAACAGAATCTGCCAGGGCAAATTTCCGGCCGTTAGTGGGGTAAACGGAAGATAATCCACAAAGATCAAGTCAGCCTGGGCGCCTTCGGTCAACACGCCCAGCGGCCCCCGGTCGCCAAAGAACTGATCGGCCAATGCAGCATTGTTATACACACCCATCTGCACCACGTCCATTCCATTCATCCGGCGAGGATCCAGGTTGGCGACTTTTTGCAGCAAATAGGTGAATTTCCATTCTTCCCACATGGTGTTTGAGAAACCATCGTTGCCAATGCAAACCTTAATCCCGGCCCGCAGCATCGATTCAACAGCCGATACACCCACCCCATTATTCATATTTGAACGCGGCTGGTGGGTCATCCAGGTGCCGGTTTCGGCAAGCGTCTGCACTTCTTTGGCGTCAATATGCACCCCGTGACCGCCAATCGAACGCGGCCCAAGAATGCCATATGCCGCCAGGCGGTCTACAACACGCATCCCCGATTTTTGCAGGCTGTCATATTGATCGGCAATCGATTCTGCAATATGAACATGAAAACCAACATCGGTCGGGCAGACTTCACGACAATAGCGAAGTGTCGCATCAGAGAGAGTCAGGCTGGCATGCAGCCCAAAGGCAGCTGCCAGGCGGCCGTCGGGTGAACGGCCATGCTTAAGGCTCTCGATAAAACGCAGGTTTTCATCCACCCCTTCGCGCATCTTCGCTTCGCCGTCCCGGTCGGTAACTTCATAGCACAAAGCAGCACGCACTCCGGTCTGATCAACAGTCTGCGCGATAACCTCCAGCGAATTGGTGATAAAACTGGGGGACGCGTGATGATCCACCAGGGTGGTGGTGCCATGTTTAATGGCATCGATGATGCACACCAGAGCAGAGTAGCGAACTGCTTCTTCAGTTAAAGATTTGTCCAGCGCCCACCAGAGCTTTTCAAGAATTTCAGGAAAATCTTTTGGCGCCGGGCCAGGAATGGCCATTCCGCGGGAATAGGCGCCATAAAAATGGGTGTGCGCACAGATATTTCCTGGCATTACATACTGATCATTCGCATCCAACATTTCTTCTTGAATATATTTCGCCTCAAGGAGTTTGCTGGGACCAATTTCTTTGATCAGCCCATCTTTAACCAGCACAGCATAATCTTCGAGAATCCGGTTCTCTTTTTCCCAGGTAATCAGTTTCGCATTCTTAATAAGCATTTCTGACTCCTTTATGCCTGAACTTTGATGTGCTGAAGGATCTGCTCTTGATCAACCGGTAAATGGTCAACCCGCAGACCCACCGCGTTATAAATTGCATTGGTGATGGCAGGGATAATGGGGATCGCAACAACCTCGCCGACACCCTTTGCGCCAAACGGTCCGGTTCCAACCGGGTGCTCAACCACAAACGAAATAATTTCCGGGGCATGAGCAATGGAGGGAATGCGGTACCGCGCAAGATGATCGGTAACAACTCGGCCTTCTTCCACAATAAACTGCTCAGTCAGACAGTGGCCCAACCCCATAATAACACCACCTTCCACCTGTCCTTGCAGCCCCAACGGGTTGATCGCCGTACCAACATCATTGGCGGCCACAACGCGCAGCACTTTCAACTCGCCAGTTTTTTGATCAATTTCAATTTCAGCGGCATTCGCAGCAAACGAGTAGGCAAAATGCATGTTGCCCCCCGTGCCCAAAGGCTTGGTTTCTGGCGCCCAGTATTCAAATAACACTTTTGGCGCGCGGCCTTCCTGTACCATCTCTGCGGCCACCTGCCCCAGTGGAATTGACTTACCGTTGACCTGTGCCAGGCCTTCGATATATTGAATTGAATCGGGCGCTACATCATATTTTTCAGACAACATGCTCGAAATCGCCTGGCGCAATGTTTGCGCCGCACCACGGGCTGCGTTTCCGGCCACAAAAGTCTGGCGCGAGGCCGTGGTCGGGCCGCCATCCGGGGTTAAATCGGTATCAGACAACAATACCTTGACGGTTTCGGGTTTCATGCCCATTTCTTCGGCCACAATCAACCGCAGCACTGTCACCAGACCCTGCCCCAGCTCGGCCGATGATGTCCGAACTTCTGCCGTGCCGTCGGTATAAAGCTCCAATTCGGCGCCGGCTTTATCTGGCGCACCACCGCCCAGCCCGGTGTTTTTATAAGCCGCCGCAAAACCCCAGCAGCGCATTTTATTGGGTTGTCCATCCACCGCTTTGGGCTCAAACGGATGTTCGCCGCCCAACCGGTAGATTTCCTTTTCAACCTTTTCCAGGCATTCTGTCAGACCCACGCTGTCTTTAAGCACCTGACCCGTATTGGTTACGCTGCCAACTTTCAAAGCATTCTTCTTGCGCAGCGCAATCCGGTCCATGCCAAGCCGTTCAGCCAGCATATCCATCATGCTTTCAACAGCAAAAGCCGATTGCAACACGCCAAAACCACGGAAAGCGCCGGCCGGCGGATTGTTGGTGTACATCGCATAACAATCGGCCCTGACATTCTCGATCTCATAGGGTCCTGAAGAATGGGTGGTCGCACGGGTCATTACTTTCTCGCCCAGCGAAGCATAAGCGCCAGTATCACCGTACAGTTCGGTTTCCACTGCAATCAACGTACCATCGTTCTTCGCGCCCACTTTGACGCGGATCTGTGTAGCGTGACGCTTGGGATGCACCACCAGGCTTTCATGCCGATCGTACAGAATTTTTACCGGGCGGCCGGTCTTCCACGCAAGCAGCGCCGAGTGGATCTGCCCCATGATGTCTTCTTTACCGCCAAAACCGCCGCCGATCAACATCCCAATCACCCGAACCCGGTCTTCATTCCAGCCCAGTGCTTTTGCCACCTGGCTGCGGTCAGAATAGGGGATCTGCGAACCGACAAAGATCTCCACCCGGCCATCTTCAGTCAATCGCGCAATGGAGCATTCGGGCTCGATAAACGCGTGATCGGTGGGAGGGGTATGGAAGGTGTGTTCAAGAATCACATCAGCCTTGGCAAAACCGGAATCCATGTCGCCCTTGCGCACTTTAATGTGTTTGAGCAGGTTGCCTTTTTCATGCAACTGATCTACATCGTCCCGTTTTGCCGTCACCGGGTCGGCAATGACCGGCAGCACTTCATATTTCGCTTCAATCAAATCCAACGCCTGAGCGGCAATATCTTTTGTTTCAGCGGCAACAATGGCTACCGAGTCACCCACATAACGCACGCGCTCACCAATGCCGATCATGGTCGGCCAATCAGGAATCACCAGGCCATGATTGTGTTCCCCAGGGATATCTTCTGCCGTCATGACAGCCACCACACCCGGTAAAGCTCGCGCTTTTTCAACGTTTAGCTGAACCAGGCGTCCGTGCGGAATGCCCGCACGTTTTGCGCGGCCATGCAACATCCCCTCAAACTTCAGATCATCGGTATACAACGCCTGGCCAGTCACTTTTTTGACCGCTTCAGGTCGAATCTGAAGCGTGCCCACTGCTTTTCCTGCAAACTGCGAGTTCGCGATCGTGGGTTCGCTTACCGGTTCACCAGTGCGCATCGATTCGGCAGCCGCCTGAATAGCCCGTTCAATCGTCGGGTAACCCGCGCAGCGGCAGAGGGTGTCTTTTAATGCATGGCGAATATCTTTGGATTGTGGATTGGGGTTTTTCTCAAGCAGACCATAAGCGGTCATAATCTGGCCAGGGATGCAAAAACCGCATTGTACCGCACCGTGCTTGACAAATGCTTCCTGCAATGGATGAAGAACTTCAACCTCAGCCTGTTTTTTTGCCAGCCCCTCAATGGTCACAACGGTTGTGCCATTGGCACGAACAGCAGGAAACGTGCACGAAAGCGTAGGTTCACCATCGAGCATCACCGTGCACGCACCGCACTCAGCTTCGTTACAGCCAATTTTCGTACCGGTTAAACCCAGTCTGGTGCGCAGCACGTCAGCTAACATTTCACCCGGATCAACAGAGACAATAACGTCTCGACCATTCACATTAAAGCGAATATCGCTTAAATCAGTCATCTCAACACCTCAACTTAATAAAACGGATCACTACACCTGAGCGGCGCGGTCCCATGCGGTATGCAGAACGCGGTCTAACAATACACCGCACAGCTCGCGACGATATTCTGCAGTTGCGCGTTGAGGACTGGTTCTAAATTTTATGCTACCAAGGAGCGCCTCATACGCTTCGTGTACAAGTTCTTTGGAGAGTGTCTTGCCGCGCAACACTTCTTCGGCCGCAATACCTCGCTGTGGGGTTGGGCCAGCAGGTCCCAATGCAATCCGCACATCGCGAATAACATTTCCGTCCCGCTCCAACCAGCAAGACATATTCAAAATCGGCAGCGCCACCCCTTGAGGACGCATAACCCGGCTGAACGCCGACGCCTGATGGCGTTGAATAAGGGGCAGCTGAAAGCCAACCAGAATATCGCCGCGCGGATCTAAAGTGGATTTTCCGGGGCCAAGAAACAGATCTTTCATGCAAAGCGTGCGCAGGCCATTCTTATTCGCCACCACCGCAACTGCATCCAGAGCCAACAGAGAAATCATGCCGTCGGCTGCCGGCAGCGCATGGGCAACATTACCGCCCAGTGTAGCCGAATTGCGAACCTGGGGGCCACCCACCTGCCCTGCCGATTCAGAAAGACTCTGAGCATGGCGAATGGTTAGCGGTGAAGAAGACACCTTGTTCAATGGCACGGCCGCGCCAATATAAAAATGATCCCTGCGCTCCTCTAAGATGAGCATGTCAGGGATCCTGTTAACATCAACCAGCAAATCTACAGGTTGATGACGCCCTTGCTGAAGGTCAAGTAACAGATCGGTACCTCCGGCAATCAGGCGAACCGAACCGGGTGCTTCACTCAACACCCTTACAGCCTCTTCAAGACTCGTGGGAATGGAATAGGATTTACAGATAGACATAGGGTCGGTGGGCTTCCAACAGGTGGCGGCACTTTTCGACGGGCGTTATATAGATTACCCGACGCCGGCTAAGTGATCTTAGGCCGACCACCGAACCAATTAAAATTATTGTAGCAACATTCAATTCCATTCGCAATATGTCATTATGTGAAAAATGTAATTTGTATGACAATATTCTTTCCCCCCTTGGGATGATTAATTTAGCATATAATCAATCAAGATAAAAATAGGGAGATAAAAATGACCGCCAAACTTGAAACAGCCCTGTCTTATGCATCGGTGCATCGTGAACTGTTCTTGAATGCGCTTAAAGAGATCGTCAGCATACCTTCGATCTCAACCGACCCCGATCACAAAAACGATATGCGCCGGGCAGCCGAATGGTTCGCCGAACAACTGAAAAAAATTGGGTTTGATGCAAAAGTGCTTGAAACCCGCGGACACCCTGTCACGGTAGGTTCATTTGTTTCTTCAAATCCGTCTGCAAAAACAATTCTCTTTTATGGGCATATGGATGTGCAGCCTGTTGATCCAATTGAATTATGGAAATCAGATCCCTTCGCGCCTGAAATTCGTGGAGAAGAGATGTTTGGCCGCGGTACATCCGATATGAAAGGACAAGTGGTTGCCTCAATCAAAGCGGTTGAATCGATCCTGGCGCAGGGCGACCCCGGCCTGAATATAAAATTTCTAATCGAGGGCGAAGAAGAAATCGGGTCTCCCAATTTAGCCGAATTCATGCGTGAAAATCAAGAATTATTGGCCTGCAATGTCATCTTAAACCCCGATGCAGGCATGCTTTCAAAAACAATCCCGGCTATTACCTACGCATTACGCGGCATTGCCGCTTTTGAAATTCGGTTATATGGTCCAGATCACGATGTCCACTCAGGCGGATACGGTGGTGTCGTTCATAACCCCGCGCAAGTGTTGTGTGATCTGGTCTCCGGGATGCACGACAAAGAGGGCAAGGTCACCCTGCCCGGTTTTTATGACCGGGTTCGCCCCCTTGAAGAAACCGAACGAAAACAGCTTGCCAAACTGCCCGTTACAGAAGAAACATTTCTTCAAGAAACAGGCGCACCCGCTCTTTGGCATGGCGAAAAAGGGTATTCGGCAATAGAACGCACTGGCGCGCGCCCAACCCTGGAAATTAATGGAATGACCTCCGGTTTTACCGGACAGGGCAGCAAAACGATCATTCCGGCTTATGCAATGGTCAAAATCTCCTGCCGCCTGGTCCCAGATCAAGACCCGCATGAAATACTTGGAATGATGAACGCTTATTTGCAGCAAAATATCCCAGACACCGTGCGCTGGGAAGTGGTCTGGCAGCATGGCGGCCCGGCCTACATGGCCAACCCCGACCAGCCGGAAATAAAGGCATTAATTGCCGCCTATCAAAAAATCTGGGCTGCCGAACCCGCTTTTATTCGCGTGGGCGGAAGCATTCCCATTGTCGCCAGCATGAAAGAAATTCTTAATGCCGATTCGGTTATTACCGGTTTTGGTTTGCCAGATGACCGCGTGCATTCACCCAATGAGAAACTGGATTTACCCACCTGGTATCATGGAATTGATGCGTTAATTCATTTCCTTTACAATTATCGGGATTTATAAGTAGAGATTTGGAGGAATATGCCAGCAGAAAAAATACCGTCTTACGGCGGTCAGGCATTGATCGAAGGGGTCGTAATGCGCGGCTCAAATGCAGTAGCCGCAGCAATGCGCGCACCTGACGGACATATTGAAATTGTACAGGAAGATTTAACCGGTATCTACAAATCTTCGATTCGGAAAATCCCATTTTTACGCGGATTGGTCGTTTTATGGGATGCAATGGGGTTGGGCATTCGCTTTTTAACCTTATCAGCCAATGTGCAAACGGGTGAAGATGAAAAGCTCGAAGGCACCCAGTTGTTTCTTACACTCTTAACCTCGTTTTCCATTGCCATTGGGGTCTTTTTTCTGCTGCCGGCCCTGGCCGGGCAAGGCTTGGAGCGTTGGCTTGGCATAACCGCATGGTGGAGCAATCTAATTGAAGGCTTTACCCGCCTGATTTTTATGATTCTCTATGTCTGGGGCATCGGCCAGATGGAAGATATCAAGCGGGTTTTTGCTTATCATGGCGCCGAACATAAGACCATTAATGCCTATGAAGGCGGGGTTGAGTTAACACCCGAAAAAGTCAGCGCCTGCTCATTGCAACACCCGCGCTGTGGCACTTCGTTCCTGCTCACCGTGGTGGTGTTCTCAATCATTCTCTTCGCAGCAATTGGCCCTCTGTCGCTTTTCTGGCGTCTGGTCAGCCGTGTGGTGCTCATTCCAGTTTTGGCCGGTCTGGCCTATGAATATATCCGCTGGACAGCCAATCATCTCGATTCACCGGTGGTAAAAATACTGATCAAACCCAATCTTGCCCTGCAAAACTTAACGACCCGCGAACCAGACTTAAAGATGCTGGAGGTTGCAATTACGGCCTTTAAGACCATGCTCGCCAAAGAAGAAGGCCGACTGAAAGAGCCAGCCGTGGCCGATTGACCATGCTTGTCGTCGCAACAAAGGAGTAATCCGTGAAAACCTGGCAAATGGTGTTGATCGGTGTTTTTGGCGGATTAATTGGCGCCGCGCTTATTCTCATCGTAAATAGCCCGCCGCGTGGGCAAGGGATTGAGATCATCCCCCCGCCCACACCCGGACCTGCCATTGTGCATGTTACCGGGGCGGTTCAACAGCCGGGCGTTTATAAAATCGACAAAGATCTGCGCGTACAAGATGCAATCACCGCCGCTGGCGGGTTGCAGCCCAATGCTGCTGCCGAAAAAATCAATTTAGCCGCAAAGATTCACGATGGCGGGCAAATTTTTGTCCCAACCCAATGTGTTGGGCAAGACTGCGCACTGCTGGCGATTGAAAACGCGCAAAAGACCGCGTCACTATCTGCGCCCATCAACATCAACACGGCAGATGTACAAACCATCAGCACCCTCCCGGCCATTGGGCCTTCAAAAGCGGAGGCCATTGTTGCTTATAGAGATGAACATGGTTTTTACACTTCGCTAAAAGATATTGAAGATGTTCCCGGAATTGGCGCGGGCATCATTGAGCAAATTAAGGATTGGGTTGTTTTTGAATAGCACCCAGTTGTGATTTATAATGAGAAAGGGACTGGTGAATTATGAGTAAAAAGGCCGAATTAGAATCCGCATTAAAAAATGCCATGCTCGCTAAAGATGAGGTTGGCCGCACAACAGTGAGAATGGCTCTGGCAAATATTAAGCTAGCGGAAGTGGAAAAAGGTACCACGCTGGATGACGCAGCAGTTGTTGGCCTGCTTCAAAAAGAGATAAAAGTCCGCAATGAGGCAATTGCAGATGCGCAAAAAGCCAACCGCCCCGATTTGGTCTCTGCAAACCAGGCCGAATTGAAGGTATTGGAAGGCTTTTTACCCGGTCAGTTGAGTGAATCGGCATTGGCGGCTTTGGTTCAGGCTGCCATTGTCGAATGCGGTGCAGTTGGGCCATCGGATATGGGCAAGGTAATGAAAACCGTGATGCCAAAAATTCAGGGGCGCGCTGCAAACGACATGGTAAGTTCAACAGTAAAACAATTATTGTCGCAATTGGGATGACAAAAGACTCGTGAATCGTCTGGATTGGTTGACCAATCATCGCACGTTACGCTGGCTGCTCCTGATCGTAGTGAGCACGATGTCTTTTGCTTCGTTAACGATGCCTTTCGCTGTCCGGCCTTCCAGCTACCCTATTCAAACCGGAGATGTAATCGGTCAGGATATTCAGTCATCGCGCACATTAACGTATACCAGCGTCATTCTTACCGAGCAAGAACGTAAAGATGCTGAGCTAAGCGTAAACCGAATTTATCTGCCGGCTGATCCTTCAATTGCTCGCAGTCAAATAGATCGGTTTCGCATCACGCTTAATTACATTGATACCGTCCGGACAGATTCATTCTCCACCCGCGATCAAAAGCTTCAGGACCTGGCTGCTGTCTCCAATCCATCCATTCCCTCTGCGCTATCCTCTCAAATTCTAGATCTGGAAGATGATCGCTGGGAGGTGGTTAAGCAAGAATCACTGCGCGTTCTTGAACTGGTGATGCGCAACTCAATTCGAGATGACCAGATCAGTGAGGCAAAGCGAAACATTCCCACCCTGGTAAGCTTTTCTTTCTCAGCAGATCAAGCAGCCATCGTGGTTGGGCTGGTTTCAGAGTTTATTACCCCCAACAGTCTTTACAGCGAAAGCCTGACCGAAGAAGCCCGTCAGCAAGCGCGTAATGCAGTCGCGCCAGTCGAAAGACGCTTTGTCGCCGGGCAAACCATCGTTTCGCGCGGACAAATTATCACACCCATTATTTATGAGGCGCTTGAACAATTTGGGTTGGTCCAGCCGCAACAAAACAACAAACAGTTAATTTCATCGCTGATATTGGTGGCGCTTTCTGTCGGTTTCTTTGTGGCCTATTTCTGGCGAAAACGCCCCAAACTGCTCCACAACATACGCCAGCTTGTCTGGGCGATGGCTCTTTTTCTGGTTTATCTTTACGCTGCGCGCTTGTTAATTCCGAATCGGGCCGTTGTTCCCTACTTATTTCCCCTGTCTGCCTTTGGCATGACCGTTGCCAGTCTGGTCAGCATAGAGACGGCGCTGGTATTTTCATTGGTATTGAGCATACAGGCCGCTTACGGTCTGCCCCAATCACTGGATCTAACCGTCTTCTATCTGCTTTCCAGCATGATTGGCATTCTGATTCTGGGAAAAGGACGCCGCCTGGCAAGTTTCATCTGGTCGGGTCTGGCGGCCGGCGCCGGCGGTGCGCTGGTGATTATGGCATATCGTTTGCCCGATACCATTACCGACTGGCTCGGGTTGGCAACTTTATTGCTAGCCTCTCTCGGAAATGGTGTTGCCTCTGCCAGTATCACGTTATTATCTCAATACCTGTTTTCGCAGTTGTTGGGAATTCCAACCGCATTGCAATTATTAGAGATTTCGCGGCCTGATCATCCTCTGCTGCAATTTATGCTCCGCTCCGCTCCGGGGTCTTATCAACATAGTCTTCAAGTTGCCAACCTGGCAGAACAGGCCGCCGAAGCCATTGGAGCCGACCCGCTTCTGGTAAGGGTGGGCGCAATCTACCACGATGCGGGCAAGGCAACAAACCCGCTGTTCTTCATCGAAAACCAGGTACCCGGAAAGCTAAACCCGCACGATGACCTGGACCCCGTCATTAGCGCCGCGACCATCATTCGTCACGTGGCAGATGGCGTTCAACTGGCAAGAAAACATCATTTGCCGTTGCGAATACAGGATTTTATCAGAGAGCATCACGGGACATTAATCACGCGTTACCAGTACGCCAAGGCAGTCGGTGTATCAACCGATGAAAGCCAGGTCGATATTGAACAATTCCGTTACCCAGGTCCTCGGCCACAATCGAAAGAGACTGCACTGTTAATGCTGGCAGATGGCTGTGAGGCGCGCGCTAGAGCAGAATTACCCAAAGATGATGCTGAAATTGAAGCTTTGGTTAAAAAAGTTTTTGACTTTTTGCACAAGGAAGGGCAGTTGGATGACACAACCCTGACGCAAAAAGATCTTAACATTGCGCGTCAGTCATTTTCAACAACACTGCGAAACACATATCATCCACGCATCCAGTATCCTGAAATTCGTTTCGCTTCTGGGCAAACAGAAACCGAGCTCGCAATAAGCAACCCTGCCCTGCCGGCTCTCGACCGCACCAAAACATTGCAGCCTGCCGGGAAAAAGGAAACACCATGATCCATGTTGAAATCTCCGAAGAACTTTCCGTCTCCCCCGATTTAATTCAGTGGGTCGAACAGGTGGCGGCAAAAACACTGTCGCTGTCAGGCATTGTCATCAATACAGTGGATTTAACCATAGAGCTGGGAAGTGACCCGCAAATTCAGGCGTTAAACCGTGATTTTTTAGGCAATGACAAACCCACCGATGTTCTTTCGTTTCCATCGGGCGGTGAAAAAGACCCTGAAACAGGAAATGACTATCTGGGTGACATTTTCATTTCACTGTCTCGGGCCAGTGAGCAGGCCCAAAAAGCCGGACACCCCGTCGACGCAGAGATCGCCTTATTGACAGTACACGGTGTTTTACACCTGCTGGGTCATGACCACGGCACCCCCGGAGAAAAGACCCGCATGTGGGATATCCAAAACCAGGTATTGACCTCGCTTGATGTTCATTTGGCCGCCCTGCCCGGCGAGGATGCCAATGAGTGATTTTATCAAATCCAGACATAAATCCTTTGGGTTTGCATTTCAAGGTTGGGCTTATGTTTTGCGAACGCAGCGCAATACATGGATACACGCAACCGCTTCAATTATCGTGATTGCACTGGCATATTGGCTGGGTGTCCATGTGGTGGATTGGGCGCTTTTAATACTCACCATCGCGATCGTCTGGGTTGCCGAATTTTTTAACACCGCCATCGAAACCGTGGTCGACCTGACCACCAAAGAATTTCACCCGCTCGCAAAAATTGCCAAAGATGTAGCCGCAGCCGGTGTACTCATCACCGCCGTAGCTTCCATCCTGGTCGGGGTTCTAATTCTGGGCCCTCACCTGGTGCAAAAACTGCCTGTGATTTTTCATTAGCAGAAGGAGTCTTGCATGGACACGTTTCGGTTTGGTACGGTGGGCGCCCCGCTCTCAACCCCTAAAAAAACCGGCGGCTCGGTGGGCGCAGTCCACTGTCTGGCCGATTTAAAACTTGGCGCGCTGGAGCTGGGGTGGGTTCAGTCGGTTCGTGTTACCGAAATTACCTGTCAGGCTATTCAAACAGCAGCAAAAGACCGCGACATTGCCATCAGTGTACATGCACCATATTTCATCAACCTGAACGCCACCGAAGAAGAATGGCCCAAATCGCGCAAGCGGCTGATGGATGCGGCACTTTATGGAAATCTCGCCGGCGCGAGCGATATTATTTTCCATCCGGGTTCCTATTTTGGTCAAAATCCTCAAGACGTTCGGGTCATCGCCATTTCGCGATTAAAAGAATGTGTGCAAGAGTTAAAGTCTGCCGGCAATCCCGTTATCTTAAGACCCGAAACAATGGGCAAAGGCGCGCTGTTGGGATCCCTCGAAGACACGCTGGAGATGAGCAAGTCGATTCCCGGCGTCGAGCCCTGCCTGGACTTTGCCCATCTTCACGCACGCACCGGAAATGGTACAGCCAACTCGTTGAACGAGTGGCGTGAAATGCTGGATCAATACACAAATGCGCTGGGGCAGGCGGCTTTAAAACGTCTGCACATTCACCTTTCTGGAATTGCATATTCTGAAAAAGGTGAACGAGAGCATTTGCCCATTCAAGAATCCGATTTCAAACTTGCCGAGTTGTTCGCGGCGCTCAAAGAACGCAACTGCGGCGGCAGAATTCTTTGTGAAAGCCCGCTTATGGAAGAAGACGCCCTTTTTATGAAAGAGACCTGGGAAAAGCTTTAACCCCAAAGTCAAGGCTCACAGTTTGGTTAAATAAGCAAAGGGCGCTGAAATTTTATCTTCGTAAATTTCAGCGCCCTCTGCAAAAATCTTCAGCAGTTCGATTATAGATATTCCTTCAAGTTATGCTCCACCGCATAAGCGGCTGCCTCAGCCCGATTGCTGACGCCGAGCTTCGAAAGAATGCTCGAAACATAATTGCGCACAGTGCCTTCGCCCAAAAACAACGCTTTGGCAATTTCGCGGTTTGTCTTTCCTTCCGAGACTAGCATCAAGACATGCTTCTCTTGCTGGCTAAGATTTGCAAAAGCAGACGCCTCTTCCTCTTTGACCGCACGGCGCACTTCCTGGAAAACGCGTTGGGTCACCGCGGGGTCCAACAGGGCTTCGCCACGTCCTACGGCCTCCAAAGCGCGAATCAAATCATCGCTGCTGATTTGCTTAAGCACATAACCTGAAGCGCCGGCGCGAATGGCCGAAAACAACATCTCGTCTTCAGCATACGAAGTCAACATAACCACCCGCGTATCAGCAAAGCTGCGCGTAATCTCTTCACATGCTTCAATACCCGATGCTCCGGGCAAACGAATATCCATCAAAACGATATCCGGTCTGAAACGCGAAGTTTGCTCGATGGCCTCTTTTGCAGTGCCCGCTTCAGCAACCACCTCAAATTGTGGGTGGTGCTCCAGAAGGGCTTTCAGACCCAATCGAACGACTTCATGATCATCAACAAGAAGAATTCTTTGTTTTGTCATGTTTGCGAGTTTTCTCCTCACGGGTGAGTATAGCCAATAGTGCCTTTCCTTGCAAGTGCCAATAGAAGAATCATAAGACAGATCACACAAATGTTCTGAATCTCAGAATTTTTTGGACAGATTTAATTGCAAAAAGGGGTCAACCCTCAAATCATTGAAGTAAAGGTTGGTATACTAGGGTTAATAAGCGAAATCAAATGGGGCAGAATGGCCAACAACACACTCAAATCATTTCAAAATCTGGTAATTTATGGGGTCTATGTTCGCGCCTATGGTTCGCAGGGGAAGTTCATTGAGGTTGAGAATGATCTGCAACGAATCAAAAACCTTGGCGTGGATGTGATCTGGTTTAATCCAATTCACCCCATTGGGGTAAAAAACAAAAAAGGCGAACTCGGCTGTCCTTATTCAATATCCGATTATCGCAAAGTAAACCCGGAATATGGCAGCCCCGAGGATTTTCAACGGCTGATTAACAAAGCCCATAAAATGGGTCTTAAAGTGATGATTGACATCGTTTTTAATCACACCGCCCATGATGCAATCCTCCTTCAAGAACATCCTGAATTCTATACACAGGATCAAAACGGCAACCCGATCACAACCGTGCCAGAATGGTCCGATGTAATTGACCTTCGCCACCCGCAGGCTGGCCTGAATCGTTATCTAATTGATTCGTTGAAAATTTGGGTCCAAATGGGTGTCGATGGGTTTCGCTGCGATGTAGCTTCGCTGGTGCCCCTGTCGTTCTGGCTTCAAGCGCGAGAAGAAATTGCACAAATCAAACCCGACTGCATCTGGCTGGCCGAATCAGTTCACGCAGGTTTTGTGGAGTATCGCAGAAGGAAAGGGTTATTTGCGCTTTCAGACGCCGAGCTTTACCAGGCCTTTGATATCACCTACGACTATGATATTTGGACCGTATTTCAGGCTGCCGTCACTGGCAAATGTTCCCTGACCGATTACATCCAGATGCTCCGCTTTCAAGATGCAATTTATCCATCCAATTACATCAAAATGCGTGCGGTGGAAAATCACGATCAACAAAGAATCATGCGCCTGGCCTCAACAGAATCTCAGGCGCGCGCCTGGACCGCTTTCATGGCTTTTAATAAAGGCGCTTTTCACATTTACAATGGCCAAGAGGCAGCAGAAACCCACACCCCTTCGCTCTTTTATTCTGACAAAATCCATTGGAACGATCGAAAATTGGAGTCATTTTTATCCACACTGGCAAAGCTAAAAAAACATCCGGCGCAGATGGATGGTGTTTTTACCATTTGTGATTGCTTCCCGCTCATCGTGGCAATATGGGTGCACCCAACCACCAGTTTGGTGGGTTTCTTTAACCTCAATCAACAGAGTGGAACCATAAAAACAGATTTCAAAAAATCCACCCTGCTGGATCTCATTTCCGGTCAGGCGGTAACCATCCACGAGGGCGGAGAAATGAGCATCCCCCGCGACGCCTGCATCTTTGAAACAGGCGGCATGCAGGTCCCCGACCCGTGCAAAACAACGCTGTTAGATTTTCATCTCGAGCGAGATTCGGAATGAAACCGACCATTGCCGTCATTGGAGCAGGTCCCGCCGGAAT
This sequence comes from uncultured Anaerolineaceae bacterium, assembly GCA_964593905.1. Lineage (GTDB taxonomy): Bacteria > Chloroflexota > Anaerolineae > Anaerolineales > Anaerolineaceae > CAZQLE01. The sequence goes on from CAZQLE010000001.1 coordinate 93,470, forward strand.
CTCGGCAGCGCTTGAGGCATCGGCTGCCGGGGCAGAAGTCCATCTTTTCGACGGCAATCCAAACCCCGGGAAAAAATTACTGGTCACTGGCAGTGGGCGATGCAACATCACCAACGTCAACGCGGCGTCTGTACGCTATTATTCAGGCAGCCACACCCATGTATTGGAAGATGTTTTCACAGCCTTTCCGCCCTTTGCTTTTATTAAATGGCTGGAACAAATAAACATCCCCACCTACCAAACGGATGATGGCTGGGTCTATCCCCTTTCCAATTCAGCCGCAAACGTTGTAGACATCTTAACCACCCATCTGATACAGCGCGGTGTAAAACTTCATACGGGCACAGAAATTCAAAAAATCAATCCGCTGCCAGACGGGTTTCAACTGACAACCGTATCGAACGAGAAATTCGAATATACGCAGTTAGTGGTCGCCTGTGGCGGAAAAGCCTACCCCAATTTAGGCTCAAAAGGGATTCTGTTCCCCGCAATCGAAAAACTCGGACACACCCTCCGCCCCATGTTTCCGGCACTCGCCCCAATCACAACCGATACACGCCAGATCCGTGCCATACAGGGTGTTCGCCTGGATGTGCGTGCCACATTATTCCATCAAGATCAAACCGTGCAAACCACCCTGGGCAACATCATTTTTACCGATTTTGGCGTAAATGGTCCCGGAGTGATGGATCTTTCTCATCATATTGGGCCGCTCATTGCAAAAAACCCCAAAGATTCTCTCAAGCTGGAGTTTGACTTTACAGCAGATCGCCATCCTCTGTTGACAGATCAATTGAAACAGACAAAAAATGGAACCCTTCCAATACGAACGCTGCTTCATTCTCATCTGCCACCCAAATTAACTGCCCACGTTTTAAATTTGGCCAACATTTCGGCAGATGAAAAGGTCCGAAATCTCGAACAGAGCCAGGTTTCAAACCTGTTAAACAC
>CAZQLE010000002.1:0-68425 GCA_964593905.1 uncultured Anaerolineaceae bacterium
GCACGAATCTGATTAAAGTGGATGTTCAAATTGTGGCTGCTTCCAATCGCAACCTGGGGCAGTTGATTAAAACGGGTGAGTTCCGCTCTGACCTGTATTATCGTCTGAAAGTGGTTGATCTTGATTTGCCGCCGCTTCGAGAACGCAAAAGCGATATTCCCGAGCTGGTGGGTTTTTTCATCCGCAACAATAACCCGAAACTGGGACTGAATGTCACTGATATCACGCCCCGCGCGATGGAAATGATGGTCAATTATTCCTGGCCGGGGAATATTCGCGAGTTGCGCAATGCAATTGAACGGGCAATGTTGTTTTGTGATGGCGATACGATTGATATTATGCATTTGCCCGCCGATATCACCCGCCCGGCTTAAAATAAAACTGGCATATTTCTTGCAACAACGCCTCTTGAGATCAAAATCAGGAGGCGTTTATGTTCCCCTTTTCTGTACCCGAATTCTTGATGACCATGGCTGCCTGTCTTTTCTTGATGGGAGTTTGTTGTGTTGGCGCGGGCGTGTTTATTCTGCTTTCCAAGGTGGTGGGCAGTGATTTGAAAACAATTGCTCAGCAGACGGCCAAGCTTGCACAAAAAGGCATTTCAGATGACGTGGCCGGACTGGTTGGCAACGCATCGGCTCTGGTCGGGGCATTGAACGAATTGGTGCGCACAACTACAGGTATTGGGGTTTTTCTGGTTTTAGCCGGTTTTCTGCAGGTGCTTGCGGCTTATTTTATTCTCACCAAAGCAGCGTGATTTGCTCAATTATGGCCGACCCAGACTTTTTGGGAGGGGAGTGTTTATGCGACCGGTATCGATCATTGAATTATTAAATCAGCTTCCTGAAGAAGATCGTTCCATTGTTTTGACGCGTCTTCGCCAGGATGCGTTGATCTGGTCCAGCCTGCAGGATGAGCATATTCTGGAAAAAATAGGGGATCAGGATCAAACGCTGGAGGGGATCGCTCCATCCGAATGGTCGCCTGCACAGCTTGCATTGTCGGTTTTGGATATTCCAATCCGGCCGGAGAACCTCTCTCAAAAATCTCCCATTTTGCCGGATGAAGGTGTTCTTAGACAGGCTGTGTATCACTATGAAGAATGGAGTAAGGCCCCTACCATTCCAGGAACTCTGGAAGAAGCCGGTTTGATCGCGCTTGCATTGCGTGAAAAGCGCCGCCTTAAGGTGGAATGGGACGCTATTTTTGAAGGCATTGCGGCAAAAATTCCTGTTGATGCAGATGCTGGTAAAACGCTCCGATCGCCGCTTGCCATTTTATATGGTCTGGTGAGCGACCCGTCTGAAATGCTGCGCTCTCTGGTGCGCGAGCGAACGATCTTGCCTTATTTCGAACTAATCAGCCATGTTTTGCTCTCGAATCCGGTTTCTCCTGAATTGCTGGCGCAAGAATTTGCCGAGATATTGAACGGGGTGTCGTTTCACCAGCAGTTGGAGCATTTGCGCAGTCTTAACCTGATGGGGCAAAATGATCTTGCCACGCAACTGGCAGAGCGCCTGCTTAAAACGCGGACATTTCAAGAGGCCTCATCGGGAAAGCAGGTAAAAACCCTGGGCAACCCCGAAGGGCTTCTGTATCACACAATTGAGATGCAGCAGGCAGCAAATATTCATCGCCTGGCCGGGAATTATCCGCAGGCGGCCGAATATTTGCTTAACGCAAAAAACAGTATTGCCATGCTGCTCGGCCGGTTGGAAGTTCAATTGGCTGAGGTGGATCTATTGATGGGGAATGAGGAAAGCGCCTGTGCCCAGGTGGATCAGGTTTTGCGCATTGGTGAAGACCATCCGGGGTTGGGCGCTGAACTGACTTTGTTGTTGAATCATTCTGACCGCGCCAAATCATTGATCAAACAAATCCCTTCTGAAGCAGCGCATCCATTTATTCAAATTAAACAGGCTGCTCTGTTGGCCTGTGAGGGAGATGTTGAGACGCAGCGTGATCATGCGCGGGCCGCGGTGAATCAACTGGTTCAGCATGTGAGTTCAGAAAAGAAATCGATTGTATTTCAGACGGCGTACGACTGGCAGCCAGCGGCAGTTTTGGATGCACTGGTGGATCTTGAACTGTCGCATGAGGCGATTCAATGCGCGCTGATCATCCTTAATGATCGCCCGGCTGATGTGCGCATTATCTTTCAGTTGAGCAAAATCCTTGCGCAATTGGGTGACTGTCAGGAGGCATTAAGATATGCGGTGATGGCGGTCATGCTTAAACCACACAATCTGGATCTGTTGCGCCATCTGGCGGGTCTGTATGAGCTGGAGCACCGCTGGAATGATGCCCTGGCTATCTGGGAACAGATCTTAACCCATCAGGGCGAAGTGCTTGCCGAAGATTGGGCCGGTGCGGCGCGCTGCGCGCTGGAGTTGGGCCATTTCACCCGCGTACTCGAAACCTGTGAAGTTTTGCTGGGAATCAATAAAAATCATGAGCAGGCCGTGGTGTATCTTGGCAAGGCCTTGATCGGATTGGAACGGTATGAAGAAGCTGCCAGTTATTTGAGCAAAGCCACGCTGGTGTATCCGCAGGATGCCAACAACTGGCTGACGCTGGCAGATTGCTACCAGAAATCGGGCAAGAATTTGCGTGCGCTTGAGGCGCTGCGCACGGCAGTGCTTTCAGTGCCCGATTCGGCTGAGGTGAATTTTGCGCTGGCTGAAGCTTATTATGTCACCGGGAATATGACCGAAGCAGTGCCTTTTCTGCGAAAGGCGGCTTCCTTAAAACCGCGGCATCTTGAAAGTGCGCTGCGGCTGGGGCAGACGCTGGCGGCCATTGGTCAACCCCGTGAGGCCGCGCAGGTGCTGATGGAGGCGCGCAAGTTATGGCCAGCGGATGCCGACCTGGGCTATGAATTGGGGAAGACCCATCTTTTGCTGGGAGATTCTGAGGCTGCGATTGCACCGCTTGAAACTGCAGTTCAGGTTGAAAACCCATCTTTTGAGCGGTTGATGCTTTATGCAAAGACTCTTTTAGGGGGTAAAAGTGTTTTCTTGACCACAGACCCCCCGCTTGATTTTGCCCGGTTGGTCAATGCCCAGCAGGCTCTGGAAAAAGCGCTGGTGATGAACCCTGAAAACTTTGAGGGCCGGTTGTTAATGGCCGAGATTTTGGCCGTAAAAGGAATTCTGGATAAATCATTTGTCGTTTACTGCCGCCTGGTCGAAGAGCCTGAAGCAAAATTGAATGAGTGGAACTGGCGGGTTCAAGGGGGAATGGGGGCGGTTGCGCTGAGACTGAACCAATCCGAAACTGCCCTGGCATCCTTGCAGGATGCGGTTTCGCTTCATCCTAACCTGGTTATTTTGCGGCGCAAGCTGGCAGAGGCTTACTTCCTGGTTCAGCTCAGAAAAGAAGCTTTGCAAGAAGCGCGGCGGGCCTTAACCCTTGCCCCGGATGACATCTCGAATTTGCACTGGTTTGCCGAGATTGCGGTGCGGTTGAATGAAGAACCCGAGGCAATTCACGCTTTGCAGTGCGCCACACAATTGGAACCGGATGTTCCCGATTTCTGGTTGAAGTTGGCCGATTTGCAGCTTCATGCCGGTGATGTCACGGCAGGCCAAAAGACCCTGGCAAAAATGTTGCTCACTGCGAAGGTCAATGAACACCATCTCTTTGAAGCCGCTTCGATTTTCCTGCGTTTCAATGACCTTGAATCTTCTTCGGAATGTCTTAAACGGGCAGTTGAAATTGCGGAGCATAAAACCGAGGTCTATTTCAACCTGGCCGTGTTGAATATGCAGCAGGGAAAACCGGAAGAAGCGCTTATGTGGTTGGAAAATGCGCTGGAACAGGAACCCGAAGATTTTAGTCTGTGCATCTTCCAGTCGGACCTGCTCTCTATTTTGAACCGACCTCAGGCTGCGCTGGCGTGTCTTGAACATGCCGGTCAAATCGAATGGGAACCTGAGCACACAGCGCTGGTGGTTGAGCGATCCATGCCTCTTGCGGGTCAAATTCTGCCCGATGATTGGCTGAACTCACTGCGAACGCCGCTGCATCTGGATGTTCGTATGGCGCGCTTGCTGGCACAGGTGGGCGATTTGCCCTCGGCGGTGGAACATATTTTGTTTGCCCTCGAGCGCTCATCTGAAGACCTGATGCTGCAATATATGGCGGTTGACTACTCACTGGCACTGCTGCATCGCGATGATGCGCTGGGGCTGCTGCAAATGCGAGAGGGTCTTTCTGCAGAGGCATTTCGGTTTGACCTGGATGTAGTGAAAGAGCACCATTTTGGAGAGTGGATTTCATTGCAGTGTTTGCGGGTTGAACTGGCTTTTGAAATGGGATGGGATGTTTTGGCCGGCGACCTTTTGAATAACACCCTGGATGTGGCAATGGACCAGCCGCGCGTTTTGGCTTTGCAGTCTCGGTTGTTGGCCCGCCAGGGGCAGCAGATGGGTTCACGTCAGGCGTATCTGGCTGCGAAGAAAGCTTATCTGGAACAATCGGCTGAACACGCCCACACCTGGAAACCCGAGGATGGGTTTTTGAACTTCACCCTGCTGAGTGGGCAGGACCGTTCTTACTGGCTGGTGCCGGCAGCGATGGAAATTAAAGCCTGGGATGACGCCCTTGAGATGGCCGAGTTTCTGGCGAAGCAAAACCCGGATGAACCGAGAATGCAGTTGTTGACTGCCATGGTGTATGTGCGGCGCGCCGAACAACAGCGGGTTTGTCAGGAACTGATGTGCACGGTTCATGCTCCGGGGGTTGAGGCGCTGTCAGCGGCCTGCCGTCAGCGCAGTGAGCTTGCCTTGCAGGCGGCTGAAAAACATGGCATTGTGCCAGAAATTGCCCGCTGGCGGGCAAGGGCTGATGCGGTTTTTGCGCCTTCTCCACAGGCTGCCCGCAACCTGGTGCCAGTATCACGAAACAGTGAAGATACGGCCGCACTGATCATGGCCTTGCGCATTGTGGATAATCGTACTGCTGCGATACAGGTCGGACAGAAAAACGATCAGGCCCCCGAAGTGGCTCTGCAACTGGCAATCACCTTATTGCCTATCGAAGCAGAGCGCGCAGTAGATTACGCCAAACATTGTGTGAACAAACAACCCCATGAATCGCTGGGTTATCTCATTTTGGCGCTGGCTGCACAGCGGGCCGGTGATTTGAGAGAGGCCTTTAAGTCTATCGAAGCTGCCCTGTTGATCCACCCGGATGAAGCTGCCTGGCATGTCTGGGCGGCCAATCTTGCAGATCAACTGGGTCAGAATGGTTCGCGGATTGAACATTTGGAACATGCGGCTGTTTTGACCCCTGAGTCATTCGATGTGATGTTGCAGCTTGCCGACGCATATTTGAACGGCAACTTGGAGAATCGGAGCGTCGAAATTCTGAATCGCATCATTCGCATCGAGCCAGATGATCCGCGCGGTTGGCTGTTGCTTGGAAATGCCAGCCTGCAAACAGGAAACTTAAAAGAAGCCCTGCAATTTGCCGAACGCGCCTGTATCCTTGCGCCCAATGATGCCGAACCATTTTATTTGTGTGGACGGGTTATGCTGCGCATGAAGAGTTTTGAACGGGCGCATTTATTGGCCTTGCAAGCGCTGGAACGGGATGCGAAGCATGTTCACAGCCTCCTGTTGCAGGCTGAGGCGCTGTCGGCGCTTGATAAACCCCGCGAAGCCATTCGGACGCTGGATCTGGCTGTGGCTGCTGTTGATACGCCGTTGTTGTTGATGATGGCTCGCGCTGAACTGGTGTTGAAGTTGGACGGTCCCCAGGTTGCCCTGCCGTATGCCGGAGAGATTGTTCAGTTGAACCCTGCCTACCCGGATGGACTGGTTTTGCTGGCCGGGATTCAAAACCTGCTTGGGATGGGGGAGGAGTCCGAGCGAACTGCGCTGACGGCGCTGCGGTTGGATTCGGAGAACCCCCGTCTTAATCTTCTGGTGGGGCAGCTTCAACGGCAGAGCGGGCAGTTGGATCAGGCGCTGTATTACTTCAGCGAGGCAATTCGGTTTTCTCCGGATTATGTCGATGCTTATCTCGAAATGGGCAAGACTTATCAGGAACGGCGCGAGTACTTGCAGGCGGTCAAAATTTACGCCCAGGCGATCAAAATCAACCCGAAAGATTTCCGCCCATATTTATCTGCGGCTCAAATCTATCGCGAGATGAAAGACTACATCAATGCAGAAACCATGCTGCGTAAGGCGGCACAAATTGCACCCGAAGACCTCAATATTCGTCGTCAGTTAAGTGCTGTCATTGCGCTGAATCTGGTGCACAATTCACGGGAGGCTAACGTAACCCTATGACCTACACACACGATACCCCGACTTTTTCAAAACGCACTTACGGCCGTCAGACTTTTCTGGTTATGTTGAATGCGGCGGTGGATATCAAAAATTATCGCTTCAACCGCCTGGCTGCTGCGGCATGGTTGACCGCTTATCCTGGTGATCTGGGTATGCGGTTGGTGTTTGCCCGCGGGTTACTGGCAGAGGGAAAAACGGTCGAGGCGATTGAAGAATTAACCCGTCTGGTGAAACTGGACCCCGAATTTTATGAGGCCTGGAACGTGCTTTCCAGAGCATATCCGGTTGGCAGCACTGAACAACTTCATGCCGTGGCGTGCGCCTGGGCGCTGGGCGGCACAAATACCCCCGATTTGCTGCTGCCGGGTTGGTCTTATGATTTGAAACAGGCCTATCGCTGGCTGGCTGCGGGTGCTGTGGATGAAGCCGAACGGCTGGTGTTGCCCATCATCAGCATGAATCTGGATATGGCTTTGCCCGCCGTGGTGCATTTGCGAGTTGCTGCAGCGAATCATGATGAAATGGCCATCCAGCAGTTGGCGCGTTTATATCGGGAACGCTGGTCGGATACGCTGCAATTTGAGCTGGTGCTGGCGGATACGGCGCTTAAATTAGGAGTGCAGGCCGACGCGGTCGATCTGCTCCATTCCTGTGCGGTGAAAGATCCCACAGCACAGGTGGTTAAGCGTTTGTGGGGTAATGAGCATCCCTATCGTGATCTGTGGCCCGATGGTCTGGAAATCGATTTTGATATGGCCATTCCGGCTGAAATTGCCGGACTGCTGGGGTGGAATAAATTGACCACCGGGCCGGTGGTATTGCAGCAGGCTGTGCCGCCGGAAGCTGAAACGGAACAAACCCGCACGGATATGGAAGCGCCGGCCACTGCCAGCGAGACAACGCTGGAAACCCCTGCGGCGGCGGCGGTGGAAGCCGTGGAGTCTGGCGCGGCGGCAGAGCGCTTGACGACCGAACCGGCCAATAGGGAACCGGCGGTTGAGGCTGTTTCGGCAGCCCAGACCGCGCAAGATGCTGCCGGGCCAAAGGCCTTGCCGCAGCGCGGCCCCAAGCAATTTGACGATGCGCTGCGACCGGTCAGTGAAGCATTTGAAAAGCTCTCCAAAAAATTGCAAAAACCGGCCATCAGCCGCCAGGAAGGCCGCTTTCCGATTTATGTGATTTTATCCACCATCGCGGGTTTGAACAGACAGTATGGTGCACAGACCCGGCTGGTGATTGATAAAGAGATGAAAGCGTTGGCCGATGCGGTTCGCAAGCAGCCCGGCTGGGGTGCCATGGTCTTTTACCCCGACGATCTGGGGTCTTCATCTCAGGTGGGAATGGGGACGATTGACGCCATTGACCCGTGGAAAATCAAACTGGCATTGATGGATCTGGACAAAGCGCTGGCGAAAAAAGGTGCGATGATCGGTTCGGTGTTGATTGTGGGCGGGGCAGAGGTTGTGCCGTTTCACAATTTGCCCAACCCGACCGATGATATGGATCAGCAGGTGCTGTCGGATAACCCTTATGCCACGCTGGACAGCAACTATTTTGTGCCCGAATGGCCGGTGGGCCGCTTGCCCGGTGAAAAGGGCACCGACCCCGGTTTGCTTTTAGAGCAGATTCGCAGTGCGATCCGCCAGCACAGCCGGCGGCGTGAGGTTGAATCCTGGTGGGCGCCGCTGCTGTTTTTGCTGCGCTGGCTGCAGCGCAGTTCCAACGGCAAAAAATCGCCGAAGAATAATGGCCGCAGCTTTGGATACTCGGCCTCGGTCTGGCGCCGCTCATCGGTGGCTGTATTTCGCCCGATTGGCGATGGAAACGCGGTTAAAGTGTCTCCGCCAGATGTGAGCGGCTCGATCTCTGCCGATAAATTGACCTCGGCGATGTTGAATTATTATAATTTGCACGGTTTGCCCGACACCAATGAGTGGTATGGCCAACGCGATCTGGGTGATAGTGAGCCGGGCCCCGATTATCCGGTTGCCATTACCGCCAAAGATCTGGTGAAAAACGGCCGGTCTCCCCGTGTCGTTTTTAGTGAGGCCTGTTACGGCGGCTATGTAGTTGATAAGACAGAATCGGAATCGATTGCGCTGCGGTTTCTGCAAATTGGCGCTCAGGCTGTTGTCGGTTCGACCTGTGTCGCTTATGGGTCGGTGACCACCCCGTTGATCGGCGCGGATATGCTGGGTTATCTATTTTGGAAGCACCTGGAAGCGGGGATGACGGTTGGTGAGGCGTTGATGCAGGCGAAGCTTGATTTTGTGCGCGAAATGAATCGGCGGCAGGGGTTTGTAGACGCAGAAGATCAGAAAACATTGTTATCTTTTGTGTTGTTTGGCGACCCGCTTGCAAAGGTGGATAATATCTCGCTCAAATCCAAATCGGTTCCCCGGCTGCGGAATCACTTGAGTGTGAAAGCCTCTTCAGAAGCGGTTGCGGCCAGCGAGAACGTACCCAATCGGGTTACCAAAGAAATACTGCGCGATGTGAAGTCGCTGGTTGAAGCGTATTTGCCGGGTTTGGATACGGCCAGGGTGTCGATCAGTGAAGAAACGGTCCAATCTGAGGGGCGCAAGAAAATAACCCAGGAGGATACCAACCGCGTGGTTGTGACGATCAGTAAAGAGGTCCGGTTTGCAAACCGAATTCATCATCATTATGCGCGGGCAACCGTAGACGCAAACGGGAAAGTGGTAAAACTGGCCCTTTCCAGATAAGTTTGGCGATTCTGTAACCCTTAGCGAGATCATTGAATTGGATCGCCCCCGGATTGGGGGCGATCTTGTTTTTCCATCTGCGCGGCATCGAAAAAAATCGGTTTCTAAGGTTGAAGATTGCCGCCTCATCCCTTATAATTCAGGTTCAGATCATTCCTCAGGCTGCCCGGGGTATTCCCTGAGAGCTTTTTACAGGATGTGTGCGCAGTATCAAATTGAATCAGGCCATCAGGAGATAAGAATGTCAAAAAATTGGACCGGGGCGGAAATCCGGCAATCTTTCATCGATTTCTTCGTTGATCGAGGTCATACCTTTGTACGTTCCTCATCGCTCGTTCCGGGCGGTGACCAGACGCTGTTGTTTACCAACGCGGGTATGGTGCAGTTCAAAGATGTTTTTCTCGGCACAGATAAGCGGCCCTATACGCGGGCTGTAAATTCACAAAAATGTATGCGTGTTGCTGGAAAACATAATGACCTGGATGATGTTGGTCGTGATGACACCCATCATACCCTGTTTGAGATGCTGGGAAACTGGTCGTTTGGCGATTATTACAAAAAAGAAGCGATCTCCTGGGCCTGGGAGCTGCTGACCGTAGTCTGGGATCTGGATAAGACGAAATTATGGACCAGCGTTTTCAAGGACGATAAGGGCAGTATTCCCACAGATGAAGAAGCCGCTCAATACTGGCGCGAGCAGCCGGGGATGAACCCCGAGCATGTGTGCTATTTTGGCCGAAAGGAAAACTTTTGGGAAATGGCAGAGACGGGTCCCTGTGGACCCTGCAGCGAGATCCATTATGACAAGGGCGAATCTTTTTGTGATATGAAGGATATCCCTGGTCATGTTTGCCGGGTTAATGGAGACTGCAAGCGTTTTGTTGAGTTGTGGAATCTGGTGTTTATTCAATATAACCGCCTGGGACCAGACACACTAGAGCCTTTGCCGGCCACGCATGTTGATACCGGCATGGGGTTGGAACGGATTGTTTCGGTGATGCAAGGTGTGTTTTCAAACTACCGGACCGATCTGTTGATGCCCTTGATGGAAACTGTGCGGAAGATGACCGGCCAAACGCCCGAGGAACGGGATGCAAATGTCACCCCGTACCGGGTTATTGCCGATCATGCCCGCGCAGGCGCGTTTTTGATTGGCGATGGGGTGGTGCCCGGTAACACGGGCCGCAATTATGTGTGCCGCATGATCATTCGCCGTGCAGCGCGGTTTGGGTCGAAAATTGACTTAAACGAACCTTTCCTGGCGCGTGTTGCCGAGACATTGATTGACAACTATGGCGAAGCCTACCCTGAGCTGGTGCGCAATCGCAAGGCGATTTTAGACGGGTTAACCCGTGAAGAAGAACGGTTTAAGAAAACACTGAGCACCGGTCTGAGCTTTTTGGATGAAATCATGGCCGGTATGCGCTCTGGTGGAAAGTCGATGCTGGGGGGTGGTCAGGCTTTTGATCTGTATGCCACGCACGGGCTGCCGTTGGAAATTACACGGGATATTCTTCGTGAAAATGATCTTGAAGTGGATGAAGCCGGTTTTCGAAAAGCCATGGAAGAGCATCGCATTGCCTCAGGCGCGGGCAAATCATTTGGCGCGCTGGGTGGTGAAGATGCAGATACCTTCCGTTTGATTTTTGAAGAATTAATGGAAGATGGGTTGATTGACGGCAAGGGTGTTCTGTATAACCCTTACGATGCAACCCCTTTTGAGACCAAGGTTCTGGCACTGGTTAAAGATGGAGAGGCCCTAAGCGCTGCTGCGCCCGGTGATCTGGTGGAAGTTTTATTGCCGCGCACCAATTTTTATATTGAATCGGGCGGTCAGGTTTCTGATGCCGGAACGATTCGGGGTGAAGATTGGACGATTGATGTCGTTGAGATGCGCAAGCCGGCCGCCGGCGTAATCGTCCATATTGGCAAGGTGACCACTGGCACCCCGCGCGTGGGTGATACTGCGGTTGCAACGGTCGATCTGCAACGCCGCCGTGACACCATGCGAAACCATACGGCCACGCATTTGATGCACGCGATGCTGCACCAGGTGGTGGGTGAACATGCCCGTCAGGCCGGCTCGCTGGTGGCGCCAGACCGCCTGCGGTTTGACTTTACGCACTCTGAAGCGCTGACCCCGGCTCAACTGGAACAAATTGAGGCCGGCGTCAACCAGGCGATTCTTGAGAATTTCCATCTGAACATCGTGGTCAAACCGCTTGCTGTGGCAATGGAAGAAGGGGCGATGGCGTTGTTTGGTGAAAAATATGGCGAGGAAGTGCGCACGATTTCAATCGCCCATGAAGAGGATCCTTCAGCCTTCTCTTATGAACTGTGCGGCGGTACACATGTTGAAGAAACCGGCGATATTGGGGTGTTTCTGATCTTGAGTGAGGGCAGTGCTGCGGCCGGAATTCGCCGTATCGAAGCTGTGACGGGTCGCGGTGCCTATGAGCTGATTCAGAAACGTTTCAGGGTATTGAAACAAACCGCGGGGATGCTCAGCACGGCGCTGGATGAAGTTCCGGTGAAAACCCAGACCCTGATGAGCGACCTGGACCTGGCGAACAAACAAATTGCCCGCTTGAAGAGCGATATGGCTGCCTCTGCTTTTTCTGCCCGCCTGGTGGATGTTCCGCAAGTGGAGGATGTTCCGGTTCTGGCTGTCAATCTTGCCAATGCAGATGCAGACACTTTGCGCCAGATGGCAGATCGTTTTCGTGACCAATACCCCAGCGGGGTGGTGGTGCTGGGCAGCGCCAGCGAAGATAAGGTTACTCTGATCGCGGCGGTGACAGATGACTTGATCAAACGCGGGCTGCATGCCGGTGATCTGGTGAAGGCTGTGGCCCAGGTTGTGGGTGGGTCTGGCGGCGGCCGGCCGAACCTGGCGCAGGCGGGTGGTAAAGATCCGGCCAAACTGGCTGAGGCGCTGGATCTTGTGATTCCGCTGGTGAAGCAAAAGTTAAAAAAATAAAATTGTGATTTTCAAAAACGGTGCCGGAAATTTTCCGGCACCGTTTTTTGCATCAAAGGGTCAACCCAAATTTTCCAGATATTCGATCAGCAGGCGCACACCAAAGCCCGTAGCGCCTTTGGGGCAATAGGGCAAATCTTTGCTGGTTCCTGAGACCGCGGCGATATCCATATGCGCCCAGGGAACTTCATCGGCGACAAATTGCTTGAGGAAAATGCCGCCCATAATGGGATGTGCCTCGCGGCCGCCGGAGTTTTTCAAATCGGCGTCATCGCCCTTAATGGATAAGGCATATTCATCATCCAATGGAAGCTGCCATAACTTTTCATTGACTTTTTCACCCGCGGCTGAAAGGCGGTTGAATAAAGCGTTGTCATTGGTCATCACCCCGCAGCGAACCCGGCCCAGCGCCACTACAACCCCACCGGTCAGGGTGGCCAGGTCGATGATCTCGCGGGGTTGGAATTCGCGCTGCGCATAGGTAAGACCGTCGGCCAGCACCAACCGTCCTTCTGCATCGGTGGTGATGATCTCGACCGTTTTGCCCGCCAGGGTGGTGATAATGTCATCCGGCCGGTAGGCAGCCGACGAAACGGCGTTTTCGGCAGCGCAGATGATTCCCACCAGCGGCTGTTTGAACTTTAGCGCCGCGGCGGCCATGAGCACAGCGGCGACGTCAACCCCGCCGCACTTATCATATTTCATGCCTTGAATATTTTCGACGGATTTAAGCGAATAGCCGCCGGTATCGAAGGTGAGCGCTTTGCCCACCAGGACGACCGGTTTTTCGGTTGCATCTGTGCCGGAGTATTCAAGAATGATCATCCGCGGCTGGCTGGCGCTGCCTTTGCCCACATTCATGATTCCACCGGCGCCAAGCGTCGATAGCTTCACTTCATCCAGAACGGTGCATTTAATGCCATATTCCTGTGCCAGTTGCTCCACCCGAATCGCCAGGGTGACCGGGTTGATAATATTGGCCGGTTCGTGGCTCCAATCGCGTGCCAGGTTGACCGCAGCCGAAATTTCGCGGGCGCGATCGATGCTTTTTTGCAGCCCGGAGTGGTTGCTTTCTGAAACATGGAACGTTACCGCTGCCGGTTCTTTTTGATCGGTCTTATACCGGGCAAAATCGAACCCACCCAGATAAAGCCCCTCAAACAGGGCATAGGCCTGTTCTTCACCCAACCCGGCGACATCCAGTTCGGCAGAGGCGACCTTCCTTTTTTTGCACCAGCGCGCTACTGCGCCGCCAGCGATGCGATATGTTTCCAGGCTCAGCCTGTTATCTGGACCCAGAGAAACAATTAAGGTCTTTTGCCCATCGGCGGTGCTGGTTAACAGGGTTTCGCCGGCGCTTTTATCCGGGCCCATCAGCCCGCTTTCATCGGCCACAGCCTGAAAGAGAACTTTTAATTCAGGCTTTTCTGATGCAGTCTGCGAAAGCTGGATCGAAATGAAATTGGAAATATTGGCTGTGCTGTTCATGGTCTCCTCAATTAAAATCACCGTTCTGCGGTGTGAATCTCCCATAAAATGATTTCGGGCGGGCATAAGAAGCGCACCCGCGGCGCTCCTTCGCCTTCCATGCCAATTCCCCGGGTGATATAGAGGGTGAGATTAGATAGTCGGTAACGCCCGGCCTCAAACGCCTTGCCATACAGCGACCCGGTGACCAGCGCGCCAGACAGCGGCAAGCGCACCTGCCCGCCATGTGTGTGACCTGAAAGCTGGAGGTCGATGGGCAGCTTTGCGGCGCTGGGGGCCAGATCGGGGGTGTGATAAAGCAAAATATTAAAGTGTTCGGGGTCTGGTTGCAGTGATTGCAAAGTCTGAATATCATCCTGAGGGCGATGGGTGCAGCCCAGGCCCAGGACCGAAAACTTCTGTCCTTCCCAGGTCAAATCGATTTTCTCATCCTGCAGCCAGGTAACCGGTAGATCTTTCAACAGGCCTGGAAGAACCTCTTTGAGGTCAACGGCCGGGCTGCCAGAAACGAGATAGACACCGAGCGGCGCGGACCATTCGCGGATGATTTTTTGTGCATCCTGGTGGGCTATTGGATCGCGCAGGTAGGTTAAGTTGAGGATATCGCCGGAGAAGAGGATCAGATCTGGTTTCAATTCCTGTATTTTTATTTGCAGATCCAATTCGCGGCGGGTGATTCTTTCGATATGCAAATCACCGAGGTGAAGGATGCGTAACGTTTTTTGATGATTTAACTTGGCGGTTGTCAGGGTCTGGTGGGTAACTGTGATTCGATGCGGTTCCACATAGAAGCCGTAAAGAACCAGCAGCGTGCCGAGCACTTGCAGCGGCGCGGCAATGAGGGGCGGTAAAACCGCAAAAAAGCCTCGTGCAAGTGCCAGCAGCAAAACGGCCGGTTGGGCGGGGCCGTAAGAGAGACCCTTGCGAGGGAGGATGGACAGGAGAACCCAGTCTAAAATAAAAAATGCCAGCAGGGTTGCGGCAAATTTCACTTGAAATAGAGAAAAAGCATAGGCCAAAACCGCTAAAAGAACAAAGAACACAGCACCGGGAAGTTTTTCAATTTTTGCCAGACCTTTTAAGATTACATCAAATGTGTTGCCCTCTTCACCGGGATATTTCTTAAGTTTGGAGAAATCAAGCTCTTCAATCACAATAACCTACCTGCAATTTACGCAAACGGATTTGTTAAAAACTACATTGACTAGGTTAATCCAATTCAGGCAGATTGTCAAATTGTGCCTGAGGGATGAAAAATAAAAGAGACCGCCCGGTATTTTCGGGCGGCCTGGATGGGGACAAACCTGATTTCTCACCAATTGATCAGGTCATCCATATCTTTGTCGGGTACATCGAAAATTGCCCCGGTGGGGGGCAGCGCCTCTTCGGTCATCCATTCGGGCAGCCGATCATGGGCGGGGGTAAACCCGGCCTGGCGGTTAAACGCTCGTTCCAGCTTGATGGTTTCTTTGCCAAGGTCAGCCAGAATGTTTCGTTCAACGCCCCAGTCATAGCGGGCATTGATCAAATCTCTCAGGGTTGAGGGTGCGGCGGCAAACCCGAACCCGGCAAAAATGCAGGCCCCTAATGTGTCGTACCCTGCCATGTTGATCTGGGCATTGCGTGATAGGTTTACCTGACCCTCCGGGTTGAGGTGATCGACCTTGGCGCGAATGGTGAGGCCGCTGGTGTGATCGGCGCCTTGCGCGCTGGTGGCATAGGTCACCCCGGTGCCCTTGATTGCTCGCGGGTCGTATGCTGAAATGGCCTGATTTTTAACCACTGGCACCCGGCGCACCCCTAAAACTTTGCCGGTGATTCCGGCCCCACAGCCCAACAGACGACCGAGCGGGGTGCCGCGATAGATTTCATCCATCAGCTCCATCGCCCGCATTCCATCGCCAAAGGCCAACAATCCGGCTTGAGCGGCGACGCCCATTGCCGCCCCCAGGTCGATGGTGTCGAGCCCCAGGTCATTTGCGTACCAGTTCAGCTTTGCGATGGTATCCAGGTTGTCGATGCCAAGATTCGATCCCATCAATCCGATGGTTTCATATTCCAGCGGCGAAACGGTCGAATTTCCATCCTGATCGCCAAAGTGATTGGAACAACGAATGGTGCAGCCTGCCATGCAGGCGTGGGTTGGATTGCTGGGTCTGGGGCGGTCTAATAGCGTTTGGCGCAGGGTCTCTCCGGTGATCGACTCAATTTCTTCAAATTGCCCATCGGAAAAACCCCGGGTTGGTAGCGCACCGAGACCATTGCACAGCGCCGCAATGCCGGCTGTGCCGAAGTCGCGATAGACCGCAGTCTGGGGCTGGGCCATCAGGGCCTGGGTAAATTCCTTTTGTGCGGTCTTGAATGCTTCAATATTCCGGATGGGCGGTTTTTCGCCCTGACTGCCATCCCAGATGATGGCTTTGATCTTTTTTGAGCCCATTACGGCCCCCAGGCCGCCGCGCGCATTGATGCGCGATGGGATGCCGTCTTTGTCCAGGTTCTGAATGCCGGCGGACAAGAGCTGCATTTCTCCGCCCAACCCGATTAGGGAAATGGCTACTTTGCTGCCGAAGCGGTCGATAAGGTGTTTTGCGGTTTCATAGACGCCTTTGCCGGTGAGATTGCCGGCTGGTTCAAAGGAGACCCCGCTGTGGGATACGATCATCAGTTGAAAGGCTGCTTCCGGGGGCTCATCTTCGATGATCAAGGTTTTGATGCCCAGGTTTGTAATTTGCAAACCGGTGGAACCACCGGCGTTGCTTTCCTTAATTCCACCAGTCAGCGGGCTTTTTCCGCCAACCGAGATGCGGTCACAGCTCGACAGCATGTGACCGACCAGTAAACCCGGGGCAAAGATGAGTTTGTTATGTCGGCCAAGGGGATCGCAGGCGGCAGGTACTTCATCCAGCAAGATGCGTGCAATTAACCCCCTGCCCCCCAGCCGATCCCAGGTTTCAGGAACTGCTTCACAGTTGAAGGTTTTCGTACGGACATTGACTCGCCAGACCTGCATTGAAACCACCTCCCTGTGTAAATTAACCGATCACAGCTTTCATTGAATCGCGGAAAATTTTCAAGGCGCGGTCAATTTCATCTGTGTTTACCACCAAAGGCGGAATCCAGCGGATGACATTATCCCAGGGACCGCAGGTTAAAATGAGCATTCCGTTTTCCTGGCATTTTTTGGCCACGGCTTTGCAGGTGGCTTTATCGGGGCGGCGGAGTTCATCTCGAAACTCAACGCCGATCATTAGACCCAACCCGCGCACTTCTCCGATGACCGGGAAATCGGCCTGAATTTCATGCAAGCCTGCAAATAACTGTTTGCTGCGCTGCAGGGTATTTTGGAGCATGTTCTCTTCGCGCATGGCGCGGATGGTGGCAACGGCACCGGCTGCGGCAACTGCATTGCCGCCAAATGTGCCGCCGTGTGATCCGGGAATCCATTTTTTCATGATTTCCAGACGGCTGATGACGCCTGAAATGGGCAGCCCGGAGCCCAATCCTTTGGCGATGGTCATGATATCTGGCACGATGTCTTGATATTCATGAGCAAACCAGCGGCCGGTGCGACCAAAGCCCGACTGGATTTCATCGGCGATTAACATAATACCGTGTTGATCGCAGATTTTGCGCAGCGCCTGCATGAACGTTTCCGGCGGCACCACATATCCGCCTTCTCCAAGAACCGGTTCGATCAGAATGGCTGCGGTTTCCCAGGGGGCGGTCTGGCTGGTGAAGAGGTTATCCAATTCTTCCAGGCAGAACAGCACAGTTTCATCTACAGACCAGCCATACCGATAGGCATAGGGATAGGGGGCAACAAAAACACCCGGCATCAGCGGCTGGTAACCTGCCTTATACACCGTCTTGGATGTGGTAAGCGTCATTGTACCGACGGTTCGACCGTGAAAACTGCCCTGAAAGACGATGACATTGGGCCGGCCGGTTGCGTGACGCGCCAACTTAACCGCCCCTTCAACGGCTTCTGCACCAGAGTTGCTGAAAAAGAATCCATCCAGTGTGGGGGGGACGATCGTTTTTAATTCACGCACCAGCTCTAACATGGGGCGGTGATAGACAATATTTGCCTGACCGTGTAACAATAAACCGGCCTGCTGGCGAATTGCTTCGACCACTTTCGGGTGACAGTGCCCGGTGTTGGTTACGCCAATCCCGCAAGTGAAATCCAGCCACGCTTTACCGCGCTGGTCGATGATCCAACACCCTTCGGCATGGTCGACAATGATGTCGGTCATATGCGTCCAAACCGGAGAAAGGTTGGGGAGCACATCCTCAAATAAGTCGGTTTTTTGTTTGAGCATCGCACCACCTCAAAAAAGGATTTTGGGATGGGGGGCTTTGCGCCACCCCAATCCCAATTAATAACCAAAAGCAGCAGATCAGGCGGCAGCTTTTTCGGCCCGGGGTTCCATCTCTTTCATTCCCCATGGGAAGCCATATTCATTCATCAGCTCCATATAGGGGATCGGGTCAAACGCTTCGGGGCCGAGAACGCCAACACCTTTCCACAGACCTTTTTCCAATAGCTCCATGCCGATGACGGCGTTGAAAGCCGTCTGGGCAACCACGGCCTGGCAGTGAAAGCGGCCCATACAATCGTCATTATCGGCCACCTGGTAGAGGTATACTTCGCGGGGTTTGCCGTCTTTCCAGCCTTTGATCCAGGTGCCTGCACAGGTTTTGCCAGACATCTGGTCACCCAGATGCGCCGGATCGGGAAGGCAGGCGGCCACAACATCGCGCGGGGCAACCATCACACCCTTGACGTTGATTTTCTCTTTGTTGTCCAGGCCGATCATTTTCAAGACTTTGAGGACATTGATGAAATCATCTCCCAGCCCATACTTAAAAGTGACCCGTTTGGTTTTCACCCAGCGGGGAACCAGAAGAACTTCTTCGTGCTCTACATTTACACACTCAACCGGCCCAATCCCTTCAGGGAATTCGAAGATCTCTTTTCCTGAGAAAGGTTCGGTGGTGAACCATCCTTTTTCCTTTTCCCAGACCACAGGCGGGTTCAGACATTCTTCGATGGTGGTCCAGATGGAGAAATTGGGGGCAAAATCATAGCCATGCACGATCAGGTTTGCCCCGTCGCGGATGCCGATCTCATCGATTTCATCAAAGAGATAATCTTGCGCATAGCGGGCAAAGACATCCGCCATACCAGGTTCAACACCCAGGCCAACCAGAGCCAGAATGCCCTTCTCTTCCCATTTTTTGGCGCGTTCGAATTGATAATCTCCCAGCTTCACCCCGCATTTTTGATAGGGATCGGTTGGGTGAAGCTCTGAGAGGGTCATGGCCATATCCATATAATGCGTTCCCACCTCGAAAGCAGCATCAAAAATGGGTTCATTGAAAATAGGATCGCAGGCGTTCATAATCAAATCGACCTGGTGCTTTTTCGCCAGCTCGACGATTAATTCTTTTTTCCCGGCATCCACCCACTCAACGGGAAAGCGGGCTGTATCACCGAGTTTTGTTTGAACTTCGAGTGCGCGGTCCTTGTTGTAATCGGCCAGAACCATCGTTTCACACCAGGATCGCCTGGATGCGATGACAGCAATGGACTCTCCAACGCCACCTACGCCGACGAGTAGGACCTTCATGAGCAAGCCTCCTTCAGGTTATTACCGGATTGATTCATAAAACGGAATATTTTTCAGGACTTAAAGACAGTATAGGTTGACTGTCTGATGTAAAAAAGTTGGATGGGCACAATCTTTGTTGTTCATTATGCACAAAAAGGAGCGCTCACTAAAAAAGTGAGGCTTTTCTTTCGCTTTTTACCGGTTTATGCCAAAATTCTGTGCCAGTATGCCAAAAGAGCGCAGCATACCGACACAGAACGCGGCAGCAAAAAACTTTGTTACAACGTCTGGTTTATTTCGACGAGTGTATCTTGCAATCGATTTAGCACTTCATTGATCTGTTCATAAGAAATGATCAAGGGAGGCTCAATGCGAATGGTGGATGCGCTGATGAGCGTGCCGGCGGTTAGAACCCCGCGGCGGAATAACCCAGAGGCCACTTTGTATCCAACTTCGCTGTCATGGAAGTGCATGCCGATTAATAGGCCCTTGCCGGTGATGGTTTTGAATATTTGAGGATACTGTGCGGCAAAATTCTGCAACTGTTTGGTCAGATAGTCGCCTTTTTCTGCTGCGGCCAGCCATAATTGGTCTCGCAGGGTCACCTGGATGGCTGCGATGGCTGCTGCGCAGGCCAGCGCTCCGCCGCCAGTGGTGGTGGTGTGAATGAACGGATTGGGCGTCATCATCACCTGCCAGATCTCTGGTGTAGACATGAAGGCTGAAACCGGCATCACCCCGCCGCCCAGCGATTTGGCCGTGGCAATGATATCTGGCTCGACCCCCCAGTGCTCTACTCCCCATAATTTTCCGGTGCGGCCCAGCCCGGTTTGAACTTCATCTGCAATAAGCAGCACCCCGTGTTTGCGGGTGGCCGCACGAATTCGGGGCCAAAAATCATCGGGTGGAACAATGGCGCCTGCTTCACCCTGGATCGGTTCCATAATGACCGCTGCGATATCGACGCCAACCTGGCTGCAAATATCGAGCTGCTGCTCCACGGCAGATGCATCTCCAAAGGGCACATGATACACCGGGCCGCCGTAGAGTAAACCAGGCGGTGTGCGAAAGTCTTTTTTGCCCATTAGACTGAGCGCCCCAAGCGTTTTGCCATGAAAGCCGCGCACGGCCGAGATGAGGCCGTTTTTGTGGGTATACATTTTTGCCAGCTTAATGGCGCCCTCAATGGCCTCGGTGCCGCTCGCAGCAAAAAAGCTGTATTGAATATCACCGGGGGTGATCAGCGCCAACAGGCGTGCCAAAACACCGCGTAAGGGATCGATTAATTCCTGTGTGGGCATGGGGGTGCGCCGAAGCTGGGCGGCGACGGCTTCGACAACCTCAGGATGCCGCCAGCCGAGATCCATCATGCCATAGCCTCCCAGGCAATCAATAAATTCGCGTCCCAGCACATCGGTAAATTGAGCGCCCTGGCCTGTCCATTCTACGACCGCCCAATCTCCTGCTTCCAGAATCGATTTTCGATACTCCAGCCAGCCCTGGTTAAAGTGATTTGAAAAATTGAAAACAGACTCTTCGATGATTTTTCGGCCTTCAGCAGGGGTGATGGATGGCCGTTGGATAAAGTCTAACCACTCGCCGGCGTACTGAATGGCGCTTGCGTAGTTGTTTGTGTATGCAGTTGAAGGTTTCATGAGTTTTTAAGGGGATGAATTCACCGGAATTTCTTCTTCAAAAAGGGAAGCCGGCAGCTCCCACCGCTGAGGATTCTTGATGATCATGGGAACGATGGAGGTTGAAGTCTTTCTCACACCATTAATCCTGGCGATGACTTCGGTGACAAAAGAATATAATTCCGGGTTGGATTTGGCGACGATTTGGATGCTGATATCGTTTTGACCCGTTGAACATGCGACATAGGTGACTCGATCAAAGTCCGCAATTTTATGTGCAATCTCCAATACCATACTGGGTTCAACTTCAATGAATACATCTGCGATCACATTGAACCCAATCGATTGAGGATTAGGAATTGCGCTGATCTGAATTATCTTCTCCTTTATCAACCGTTCCATGCGGTAGCGAATCGAGCGTTCTGAAATGTAACCCACCTCACGCGCGATATCTGCGCACGACATGCGACCGTCAATGGCAAGCAAGTTGATGATTTTCTTGTCAATTTTGTCGAGTTTCATGGAGCGCCTCTTCCGATTTAGAAGTTATTATAGCGATTTTGTGTATAAATTGCAACAGGCCAGGCATGAGAAATGAAAATACCCCGCTGGGGTAGCCGGGGCAGGATGAAAAATCATAACCAGGAAAAATTAGATTGTGGTGACTACGTTGCTGAAAGCTCTTCCGATCATGGGTCCCAAAAGTGCCAGGACAACGATTACCACCAGGGCAACCAATACCAGAATTAGCGCGTATTCAACAAGACCCTGACCTTTTTCTCTGGGTGCAAACAACATCTTAAACCCCACCTCCCTCCATGAGAAATTCCATGATTAATTATGCTGATATTCTGAATTCATTTCCATCCACATTTTTGAAAGGTTAACCAATGTGATTGCCCGGGCCGGGCAGATATTAATAAAAACCAACAGGAGCAGGTTTTATCTGCTCCTGTTGTAAAAAACGGATGATCTTTATTCTGCCAGCTGCTCGGGAATCCAACAGCAGAGCACCAGCTCGCGGGCTGCCTTAACCTCATCCATACGCCCGACAGGGGTATGATGGGGCGCCTGGGTGAGCAGTTCGGGCTGGGTGTGGGCCTCTTCAGCAATTTTGATCAGCGTATCGCCAAACGCATCCAGAGTCTGTTTGCTTTCTGTTTCGGTTGGCTCGATCATTAAGGCTTCGTGCACAATCAGCGGGAAGTAGTTTGTGGGTGGGTGGTAGTTATAATCCATCAGACGTTTAGAGACATCCAATGCGCGTACACCCGGTGCATCTTCCCACGCGCCTTCAATGACAAACTCGTGCATACAGATTCGGTCATAGGGAAGTTTGTAGTGTTTGCGAATTTTGGAGAGCAGATAATTTGCATTGAGAACGGCATTTTCTCCAATTGCGCGCAGCCCGTCAGGTCCGTACATGCTGATGTAGGTGAAAGCGCGCACCATCATGCCAAATTGACCCCAGTAGGATTTTACCCGTCCGATGGTTTTTTCTGGCATTACAAAACCATACAATGGAGGCAGTTCGTCGGAACCTTCTTCGACCACGGCCACAATTGGACCCGGCAGAAAATCTGCCAGATGCGGCGCAACGCCGACCGGGCCGGAACCGGGACCGCCGCCCCCGTGAGGGGTGGAGAAGGTCTTATGCAGGTTGAAGTGCATCACATCGATGCCCAGATCACCGGGCCGTACGATGCCAAGCAGCGCATTCAGGTTGGCCCCATCGCCATACACCAGGCCACCGGCTTTGTGGACAATATCGACCACTTCGAGAATGTTCTCTTCAAACAGGCCGAGCGTGTTGGGGTTGGTGAGCATTAAACCGGCGACGTTCTGGTCGCAAACTTCGCGCAGCACTTTAAGATCAACGTTCCCGCGGGAGTCTGTCGGAACGGGGACAACTTCCAGGCCACTCATGGCAGATGTGGCCGGGTTGGTGCCGTGGGCCGAGTCGGGGATTAACATCTTCGTGCGTTTGGCATCGCCCCGTGACTGATGGTAGGCCGCAATGATCTTCACCCCGGTGAATTCGCCCTGGGCGCCGGCAGCAGGCTGCAAGCTTACGGCCGCAAACCCGCTGATTTCTTTTAGCCATTCCTGAAGGTCAAACATCAGATAAAGATTGCCCTGAACGGTTTCTTCAGGCTGCAGCGGGTGGGTGAAAGCAAACCCTGGCAGACGGGCAACTTCTTCATTGATTTTGGGGTTGTACTTCATGGTGCAGGAACCAAGAGGATAGTATCCGCCGTCAATCGAATAATTTAACTTGGAGAGATTGGTGAAATGGCGGACTACATCCAGTTCGGATAGTTCAGGCAAATGCAGGTCCTGACGCACCAGCCCTGCGGGGAGGTCTGCTGCGGGGACATCTGGATCGGGAAAACGCACACCCTGGCGGCCTACTGAAGACAACTCATAAATTGTAGGTTCACTCATGCGACACCTCCTGTAAAGCTTCGCAAAGGGCGTCAATTTCTTCCCGACTGTTCATTTCAGTTACAGCCACGAGCATATGATTGTTAAGAGACGCGTATTCGCGAGAAAGATCGAAGCCGCCCAGAATATTGCGATCCAACAGTTGGTCGTTGATATCACTCACCGGCAACGGGCACTTTACAACAAATTCATGGAAGAAGGGCGTTGAGAAATCAACCGAATAGCCTGGAATGGCATTGATTTTTTGAGCGGCGTAATGGGCTTTGTGATAACAAAGCTCGGCCACTTTGCGCAGCCCAGATTTTCCAAGCAGGCTGAGATAAATGGTGGCAGCCAAAGCCATCAAGCCCTGGTTGGTGCAGATGTTGGAAGTGGCTTTTTCGCGGCGGATGTGCTGCTCGCGGGCGGTCAGGGTGAGCACATAGCCCCGGCGTCCATCATGATCCATGGTTTCGCCAACCAGGCGGCCGGCCACTTTGCGCACATATTCGTTGCGGGTGGTGAAGATGCCCAGGTAGGGTCCGCCAAATCCGACCGGGATACCCAGCGGCTGGCCTTCACCAACAACGACATCTGCGCCGAATTTTCCTGGCGGGGTCAGCAACCCCAGCGCGGTCGGGTTGACGGCGACGGTCAGCATTGCGCCGGCAGCATGGACTGCTTCTGCCAGTTTGGTCAGATCATAAACACGGCCAAAGAAATCGGGGTACTGAACCACGACCATGGCGGTATCGGAATCGATCATGGGGATCAACTGGTCGGGCGTCAGGAAGGGGTCAAGCGAGGATTCGCCGCCCTGAACGGTAATGTTCTCATAGCCGCACAAATAGGTGCACAGGACATCACGATACTGAGGATTTACAGACGGAGAAACCAGGAATTTTTTGCGTTTTCCGCGATACTGGTGATATGCCAGAATGCCAGCTTCTGCTGTGGCGGTGGCGCCATCGTAATGTGAAGCGTTGCTAACATCCATCCCCGTCAGGTTGGCGATCAGGGTCTGATATTCAAAAACTGCCTGAAGCGTGCCCTGTGAGACCTCGGGTTGGTAGGGGGTGTAGGCGGTATAGAATTCGCCCCGCCGGAGCAGCATGTCGACTGCGCTGGGGATATAGTGGTTGTAAGCGCCAGCGCCCAAAAAACTGGTCATCTCTCGAACCGTTTCATTGGCTGAGGCGATATCCTGCATCTGGGCCGAGGCTTCCATCTCGGTTAACGCCGGTGGAAGGTTTAATTTGGGGAAACGATGCTGGGCTGGAACGGCCAGGAAAAGATCTTCCAGGCTCGCTACGCCGATGGCGCGCAGCATCTCCTCCTTTTCAGCTTCGGTATGGGGAATATACATTAGTGACCTCGTTCGGAGCAATATTTCTCATAGGCCGGTGCATCCATTAATTTGGTCAGATCGGCCGGATCCGACATTTCGATTTTCACCATCCATGCTTTGCCATAGGGATCGGTGTTAACGGTCTCGGAGGCCTGCGCCAGATCTTCGTTGATGGCAGTGATCACGCCGTTAACCGGGGCAATCACATCGGCTGCCGCTTTGACCGATTCCAGGGTGGCGATGACATCACTTTTTTTCACAGCATCGCCCACACTGACGGTGATTTCGACAAAAACGATGTCGGAAAGCTGTTCCTGGGCATGGTCACTGATACCGATGGTCGCAACATTGCCTTCAACCTTAACCCATTCATCTGTATTGGCATATTTCAATTCCGGTAGAATATTCATGGTTTGTCGTCTCCTCAAGGTGTTATGTGGTTTGAAACAACTTACAGAAAACACAAGGCGCACACCTAGACGGTGCGCGCCCCTGTCGATAACCTGAGAGATTCACTGTGTTTCACAGTTTGCCCCTTCGGTGCCGTTGGACTTTCCAGGAGGTTTATGACCGGCAGGGTCCTTTTTACCTGAGAGATTCACCAGAGATGCGAGAGTTTCTGGTTTGCCCCTTCGGTGCCACAGAAAAGTTTACTGTGGTCTCTTCCCTGCCTTCTTATTCATTCTACGGGCAGCTTATGTAAATGTCAAGAATAGAATGCCAGCAATTGTCTGACGACTGGTCAGGAACCCCCATAAAAGACCCTGTGTTTTGGAACAGGCTCTTTTATTTTTCTTGAGTTTTAATCTCCCGGTTCGGTGGGGTAACCGGCCTGCTGCCAGGCTGCAAACCCTCCCAGAATTGGGTTAACACGGGTAAAGTCATTATTGAGAAGCGTTAGCGCCGCACGGGCGCTTGATTCTTCGGCCGGTCAAGTGCAATAGGTGATGATCCATTGTTTTGGATCCAGTTCATTGATCCGATTTTCCAATTCTCCCAGGGGAATATTGATTGCACCGGGGATGTGGTTTACTGCAAATGCATCGCTGCTGCGCACATCCAGAATGACGGCTGTTTTCTCGGTGAAGGTCTTATAGGCGTCGTCAAGCGAAATTCTTTCAATCTGGGCAACATCCGTAATTTCTGTTTTTTGATCCGGGTTTGCCTGGTTTACAAACAATAAAATTGCCACAACCATCAAGATGACGCCCGCTGCGATAATTAAAAATGGGCGCAGAGATCTTGTGGGTGTTTTGCTTGCACTGCTCTTCTTTCTTGCCATGCTGCATCCTCCTTTGGGCGATATTTGAGCCTCGATACGCATATCGCAGCCAGTTTTGTTGTCAATAACCTGTATTGCAGGTTTTTTACCCGGTTGCGTGTTACGTATAAATTTTATTATAAATATCCAAATAAATCCACTGATTTAATAAATTCCTGCCTAACTTGCTGTTTAAGCAAAGAAAGGTGTCTCTCGGCTGTTTTGTTGAAAAAAACGTGATTCTGCGGGTTATTGCGTAACGGGTTGTTGCCCTGGCCGGTCAAGCAAAAATAAAGAGGCACCCAGCAGCCGCAATGATCCGCTTACCAGTAAGGCGCCGGGCAGGCCAATTGTTTCGGCCAACAGGGATGCCAACAGCGGCGCTGCGATTGCCGCGCAATATTCGAGACTCTGGGCAACCGAGACAAAGGTGGCGCTGTATTCTGGTGGGATTGTTTTTAATAATTCATCAAAGAAGACCAGATTAATGCCGGCCTGGAAGATGCCGGCAATGCCGGCATAGACCACGATCAGGGCCGGGGTCTGGGTGAAAGCGGTTAAGATCGGGTAGGAAGCCAGGCCGAAAGTGGTCAACAGGAGCACGAACCTTGACCCTCTTCGGCGTGATTGCCGGGTCCAGAAAAAATAACCGATGATCAATATGGCCGTCTGGGCGGTATTAATGGCGGCGATCCAGCCATCGGAGGCGTTAATCTGGCGGACAAAATATAACGGGAACAACGGCAAACCGAGATTTGCCCCGGTGAGGTAGACAAACCGTTTGAATACAAAGGATACAAACGGGCGGTTTGCGGTGATCTGTTTGTAGTAGGAGTGGATTTTCTCTTTCAGATTGGGGCCGGGAAGTGGGGCATCCACTTGAATGTCGGCGATTCGAATCCGGCTGGAGAAGGTGTAGCTGATGATCGATCCGATGGAAGTGGTTAGAAAGACGGTCTGAAAGTTTAGCGGAAACTTGATGCTGACCAGCACCTGACCGATGGCAAGGGCAACCAGTGAGGAGGTTAACCCCAACAATGACCAGCGCCGGGTCATTAATTCATATCTTCCGGCAGGCCCTGCAACGGCATTCATGACCACTGAAAACGAAATTGCCAGAACTGTCTGTGGCAGGGTTGCCACGGCCCAGATACATAAGATTGCAATTACGGCGGCCTGGGTGTCTTTGAAAATAAAGGGCACCAGACCGGTTAACCCATAGCTGCCGATGACCAGCAGGCGGGAGCTGCTAAACCATCTGACTATATTTTTTTGGCGCTGGAGAAAACGCCCGATCAGGATTGCAAAAAATAAACCGGTAACCCCGGGCATGGTGGTCAGTAAACCAACTTCCAGGCTGCTGGCCCCAAGCCGGGTGAGGAAAACGGAGAGCATCTGGGCGGCCGCATTTCCCAGACCAACACCAACGGCGTCAATCTGAACGTTAACAAAATTCTCTTCACTGATATCGGGGGACTGCGGTGTTCGAAACCATTTAATTAAATTCAAAAGGCCCCCTCTACGTGATCGGGTTAATTTGAATATCAAACTCGCCGGCTGAAAGCGTCAAGGGTGCGCCCAGCAGAATGTCGTACCTTTGCCGCCAGAGCAATTGCTCGCGGATGAAGTGCAGCCAGTAAATTTCACCGGCCGGTGAGTGCATTTGTTCAAGACGGCGGTCAATTTCATCGATGGACGGCCTGTCAGGGTGATCTGTGGGGCTTAGGGCCCAGGCCAGGGTCTGGGTGGAATATTGATAAATATTGCCCGCTGCCGAAACCGCCGTGATCTGGCGCAGGCTGGAATGCGCCCGGAGCGCGACAATCCGTTTGAGGTCGCTTTCGCCTCCGAGGGTTAATATCTTTTGTCCATTGGACACGCCCCAGATATGAACTGCCCCACGTGCACCGGCGCTGAGAATGTAGCGTTCATCAGAGGTAAGGCAGATTTCGCCAAATTTTTCGAGATCATTGGAAATCTGAATCCGGTTGAGTTCTTTGCCGCTGAAGATATTCCAGATGCAGATGTTGTGATCTGTGCCATACGAGGCGGCCAGCTCTCCGGTGGAGGTGCTCAGCGAAGTTATGGCGCCCGAATGTCCTTTCAGGGTGCGCAGCGTCCCTCTGGCATCTGCATTCCAGATATGGATTTCACCCTGACCATCGCCGATCAACACATCTCCGCGGCGTGTAGCTGCCAGGGCGTAAATTTCACTGCCCGACTGATAGATCGGTTCCTGCCCGCCGGTGGGAAAGCGCCAGCGATTGACAACTCCGTCAAATCCGGCGCTGAAGAGGGTGCGTTCATCCTGGCTTAGCACGATTGCACGCACCAGATTGCTGTGGCCGGAGAGCGTTTTGATCAGCTTTCCCTCGGGCAGCAGATAGATGCGGATGGATTGGTCGGGGTTGGCGGCTGCCAGATAAGCGCCATCCTGGGTCAGCAGCAGCACGTTTTGCTGGGGTGTGGGAGGATAGAAAATTGATTTTTCCCAGGTGTTGTCGCTGTGCGTGGCAAACAGGATGCGGTTGTCAGCGGTTCCGAGCGCCAGGCTTTGCCCCGAAGGCGTGAAGGTGGCTGAAATCACTTCGCCATCCAGCCAGTGAGACTGATCGGGTCTCAGTGAAGCCAGCGCGGACAGGGTGCATTTGTGCGCCAGATCGGTTAAGCGCAGGAGCAGTTCTTTTTCTTCAGATGACTGTGGCTGCCAGGCGGCTTTTTTTAACAGACGAACGCCTTCCAACGCCCACCAGGGCGGCGCGGTTTGGACGAGCACCCACAGCGATGCGTAATCTGCTTTTTTGAAAAGCGCCTGAAAGGCTGCTGCCCAATCGGCATCCTGCAGGTCTGAAATGGAGCGGGTTTTTGAGATGCCGGGTGCATTTTGCAGCCAGTCAATCTGACCGGAATAACGGCTTTGAGCCAGAATTTTCTTTTTGAGCACCGAGCTGGCGCGTTCGTATCCGCTGCGGATTAGACGGCGGTCAAAATCGAGGGTTTCATAGGGGGCCCACTGCCCGGATATGAAGTAAAACAGCGCCCGGTCGGTCGGGTCGGCGGGGGCCCAACCCTGTTGCAGCGCCAGTTGGCAGGCAGGTTCGGCATCCCAGCGCAAATAAAGCTGACAGACTGCATCCTGGGCGAGAGGGTTGGCGGGGCCGGCAATCTGAGCCAGGGTTTGCACCGTTAGAGTGCGTTCGGGCCCGGTCATGGCCGCATACTGGTTGACCAGTTGGTCAAACGCTGCCGGGGTTGGCCCGGAAACGCAGGCTGCCAGCGCAGCCCAATGGTGGAGCCTGGCGCTCGCTGCCGCCTGAAGGAGGAGGGTGCGGGCATCTTGCTCTGCCCGTAGAAAATAAGCGGTCAGGTGTTGTAAATTGGGGTCGTGCGCCTGCAACGATTGGATCTGTGCGCTGATTAACAGAAAGGCAGACTGTTGGCCCGCATCGGGGTGGGCGAGGCTGTGTTCGATAATCTCTTGCCGGGCATAGCGGTTTGCAGACGCAATGCTCAGCTCAAAGAGTGCATCGATGGCCGGTGCGCTGCCCTGTTTTGCCAGCCGGGCCAGACCGTTGGCGGCGCGCAGGTGAATTGCCTCACACGAGGCGCGCAGGACGGTTTGTCTCAGAATTTGGATGGCCGCTTCGCCGCCGTCTTCAATTAATAACTGCAACGCCCCAACCTGGGTAAGCAAAAAAATATCTGCTTGGGATGGGTCTTCCGGCAGAAGTTCTGGTTTTAGAATATCCCGATAGCGGGCAAGCTGCTGTGTTTCGATCATTCGTCCTGCCAACGCAAAGGGGTCGTGCCGCTGAAAAGCAGTTCACCGGCGGCAGAAATCATTACCTCGGCCTCGGGCAAGTTTTGGAGATCGGCGGCAGAATAGCGGTTGGTCATAAAATGCACGGTCTGGTTCTTTGAACTGAGGTATCCGTGGCTTGCTGGCGCCTGCTGCCTGTAACGGCCAGCAAACAACAGGTCAATCTGGTTCAAAATTGCCGGGCCCAGTTTTTGGCGGTTTATTTCTTTAAAATTGTACCCTGAAAACACGACGACGCTCAGCGTCGAACGTTTGCGGAGCAGCGCTAAAAACGCCAGCAGACTTTCGGGCTGCTGCAACGGCTCGCCCCCGGTAAGGGTAATGCCCTCAATTTCGGCTGCGCCCATAAGACATTGTTCCACCAATTGTTCAACCGCGATCAGGTTTCCACCTGTGGCGGGGTGGGTGTGAGGATTGAAACACCCCGGGCAGCCCAGCGTGCAGCCCTGCACCCAGATGACCGCGCGGCGTCCCGGGCCATTGGCGCGGCTTAACGGCGCGTAATGATGTACGCGCAACAGGGCCGGGGCGGTCATGATCCGGTTTTTCGTTCAATCCGGTTGCGCAAATCCAGGGGCAGTTCTTGATCGTACAGCTCGGGGGTCATTTCCTGTTCAATCAATTCTCCACCCAGCGCCATCGAAAGGCTTTCAGTCAGGGTTAGACACTGCTCTCCCTTGACGCCGCGCACATGAATTTGGACTTTGCCGTGTTCGTCGATAATGACTTCCACTTCTTCAATTTCCATTACCACACCTCTATACGATCCGGCGCAATACCAGATGAATCTGGTTTTGTTCTTTTGTCTCTTCGGCCAGGGTAAAGCCCTGTTCCTGGAGTTTTTCGAGAGCCGCGTGATAGGCATAGCGCTGCAACAGGGCGGTGGTCAGTTGTTCACGATCTTTTTTTCGCACGCCCCACCAATCGGCGACCATCTCAAACGCCCCGTTGTTAAATTTCAGGCCGACATCATAACTAAACGGGATGTGAATTTTCAGTTGAACGGTATCAGCTTCTTGCATACCGCGCAGGTGAAATTCACCCTCTTCGACCTGATAACCCAGGTCTTTCAGGGCGGTGAGCACAAACTTTTTTTCAACCATACGGGTTCGTAAACGCGATATGTGCGACATCTTTTCCTCTAATCAGGTCAAACGAACTACAGGAAATTGATTATAAACCTGTTTGCCGGTAATCACATCACGGGCGGTGATGGTCAGGCGCTTGTTGTGATCGATAAAGAATTCCACATCAAAACGGGCCTCACCGCGCGAAGCCGGAGGGTTGGCCTGTAAAAAGGTAGGAGAATGCTCGTTCATCCAGAATAAAGTGCGCTGTTCATGGTCATCAGCCGATATGGGAACAATGCGGGCCGCTCCGCCCGGATCGAATATCAGCTCGACCCCTTCCCGGCGGGCGGTTTTCGGGTCGCCCATCTCAAAAATTGCCAGGCCAAGTTGTTTTTGACCGTCAAACGCGGCTTTGACCGAAAGCCGGGCGACAGAATTTTCTGTCGGGTAGGGTGTACCGCGCTGCACAAGAGGGTGGTAGTCATATTTGCCACTCTCGCTGTTGATGTAGCGAATGGCGTAATCATGCTGGATGTGATCAAAGAAATCGACCCCGGCAGCAAATGCAGCCGCGCCGCGGGCGATGGCATCAAAAGGATGCTGATGAAAAACCCGTTCTTTGCCAAACAGGGTGCGCATTGTTTTTTGGACGGCCGGGATCAGGCTGCTGCCGCCAACCATCAACACGGCCGAAATGGAGTCTTCGTCGTAACCGCGTTCGCGCGCCATATTGACCGCGCTGCGGATGACGCTGTGCACCTGGGTTAGAAGGTCATGGGCTTCGAGGATCTCTTCAAATCGTGCGCGGGTGAATTCGGCCATCAGAATTTCACCCGTATCAGGGTTCATCAGGCTGAACTCTGACTGGTCTTTAAATGAAAGTTCCTCTTTAATCCGTTCACATTCCACCAGAATGGCATTGCTAAGCCGTCGTACGGTTTCTTCACCTTCTTCGCGGTGATTGCTGGCCAGAACATCTTCATACAACCATTGATCAATAGCCGATCCGCCTATATCTCGTCCGGCTTTTCCCAACACCCGGCAGCGGCGGCCATTTTTGGCAGCCGCATCTTCTTCCATTCGTACCACAGCAGCGTGCATGGTGCCGCCGCCAAAATCGAACACCAGATAAACACTGCCCGGTTGAATATGCGCGCCATATCCCAGCGCAGCAGCAGACGGCTCATCGATCAACCGATAACGGGGCAGACCTGCGTTTTCGGCAACGGAGGCGAGCCAGTTTTCATAATGCTCGTAAGCCTCAACCGGAACGCTGAACGCAATTTCTTCATCTTTAAGTTCAAGTTCCTGCGCCAGAATGATCAAGACGGTGGATAGAAAATTTTGCCCGGCCAGATAGGGTGTGATTTCCCGGTCATCCACCCGGATTTTTACCGGGCTGCGGTTGCCGATGTACCGTTTCATCCAGCGAAAGGTGCGGGGTGATTGATAAAGGCCGCGCTGGATCACCTGATTGCCGATCCATTGGCGTTGATCGGCCGTGTAATGGATCAGTGAAGGAATGACCGAAATGCGGCCGGTATCCTGACCGAGCAAACGGCCATATTCCGGCAGGTGATGAACTTCACCCTGCTGTTGATGCTCATCCCAACGTGCAATGACCGTATTGGAAGTGCCAAAATCAATTGCAATGCGACCGCTCAAAATGGAACCTCTATCATGGCGTCAACGCCGATTTTTCGAATAATCTTGTCGCCCAAACTCACACCGCAAACCTTGATTATTACCGGGTCATCGGGCGCAATGGACTGATTGCTCCCGAGCAGAAGGTGTTGATCGGGATCGTATGCCGTGGGTTGGCCGATTTCGCCGGTGAAGGCAACCCCTTTTTTTGACAGGGTTTTTTCAAGCTGTGAAAAGACGCGCAGAACATCGTTGACGCCCACTTTGCTGTTTTCGGCGGCTGCCAGGCGCGCTTGCGTTTTCCACTGAATCAGCATGGGTGCAAGTTCGGCTATGAGCTGCTCAAAAATTTGTATGTCTGCATCCTGAGAAAATAACAGATGCTGTTCTTTTTGTATGCGCAGCTCTTTTTCAAGGTCGGATAGACGCTGATTTTTCTCAAACAACTCGGATTCCAGCGCCTGAATTTTTGCCTGTGAATCTTGATTAGGGTCTGCGAATTTCGGGTTCATATTTATCCAACCTGTTCTCTGGCGCCATAAGGCAGGTCTGTTTTGCAGTCCGTCTGGGGCGCTTTATATTCTCCCGATTTTACCGCGAAAACCCGGTCCATTGAGGATCGGAGCCAGTAACCGGCCTGTTTTAATTGCCATGTTCAATGGCGGGGCTGCCGGCCATGCTGCGGAAGATTAAATCATTTCTGGTGCTGTTTTTATTAAAGAAGAATATCGTACGCCCCCGGCTTTACATGGGTTAGAACATCAATTTGAACCTCAAAGCGGTAGTGGTATTGCAGGCAGGCTTGAAGTAACCGCATCCACTTGAGCGTTTGTGAAGCGATGTTATCTGCTGACTGCCACTGCTCCAATAAGGTGATTAACCCGGCCGGTTGAGCCGAAATGGGGCGATTCCAGTTGTTTGAAAAATCCTGAATCCGCAGATCCCACAGCGAAATGCCGTTTTCGCGCGACCCAAGGGCAAGGAAGGCGCCGTCGGGTGAGGCGTGAACCGATGTAATATTTTGCCACGGAGATTTAATGGCAGCCAGCAGCTCTAATGATTCGGTAAACAGATTTAGATCACCATTTAACCAGGCCACTGCCACCCCTGAACGAGTGGGCAGTTGAATTAACCCCGAGCATTTGGCATCATTTTTAACCAGCGAACGGATTTGCATGGCTTCACGCCCGGTTTTTTGGGAAAAAATTATGATCTGCCCGTTGGCCAACCCCACCCAGAGCTGTCCGGTTGAATCGGTACCGCACTGCTGGGCGATGCTGCGTTTTGTTCCGGGTGTTTTCAACGGGTAAGAGACCAGCCGCCCGCCGGTTTTAAAATCTTCCAGACGAACCGAGTGGAGCATTTCATCAAGCAGATACAGGAATTTCTCGTCGGGTGAGTTGCAAATGGTGCGAAATGTGCGCGAGAGATTAATTTCGCTGACTTCTGCGGGGTCGAATACGTCCAGTTGGCAGACACGCATATCGGCGCCGCTGGTGATCAGGGTTCGATCTCCCATTACCAGCAGTGCGGTAACCGACCCCAGATGCTGGTTTAGTTTGCGGGTCTCTTTACCATTCCATAACCACACCGAACAGGGTTCTGTGCGTTTTGCGGCGCGCTCTCCCCAGATAATTTCACCCGAAGGGAGACTTTCAACCCGATAGGCTGAATGTGCCAGGTTGTCCATCCGGGCGGCAATGACCGCCTCCTGGTAATTCCAACGTACAATTGAGCGGCTGCCCGAGGCGATGGTGAGCAACGGCTCAACCGGCGAGAAGCTCAAATCATTAATCCGTCCGCTTACCCTGATTTGTGATTGCATTGCCAGCGCAGCAAAAGCCGGTTTTTCAAATTGACCGGCAAAGGAAGCGTGGATCTGTTTTAGTTCGTTATAAAACACGATATCTTGCTCACCGGGCAACCACTCTGAACGGAAAATTTCTTCCAGCGCCCGGGCAGCGCAAGTAAGTGGCAAATCGAATAATAATTGCCAAAGCTGGTCCCAGCTTTGATGGTTGATGTGGATATCGATCAGCAGATCTGCTTCATCGCAGCCCATTTCAGGGCGGGCAGATGTGCTTTTGGCAGAAGATAAAATCTCCAAATCTTCCGGCCGGCCGGCGGACTGAATTTTGCGCGAAATTCGCTTGCGCAGTTCGGGCGCAGCGGCCGTATACAGCGCCCGCAAAACGCGGCGGTCAAAATCCAGCGCATCATAAGCTGCATATTGCCCGGTGAGATAATAAAACAACGCGCGATCTTCAATTTTGATCGGTGCATAACCTGCTTCGGTGGCGATTTTTAACGCGCGGGCGTGGTTTTGGTTGAGCGCCAACCGGCAAAATTCATCCACTGCCGCCCGATCTTGCAAACCAGACAGAGCCTGTTGAACATTGGTCTGGATAATGGGGTCTGGCTCATCGATCCACTGGAGGAGGTGGGCAATTGCTTCGGGAATTGTGGTCTCAGAAATTAAAGATGCGCCGACTTTGGCACGGGTGAGCAGCCGCAGCGACAGCGGGGCTGAGGCCGTATATTTTGCCCGTACCAGAATATCTTCCAGGTCTGATGAGCGGGTATCTGCCCACTGCTGGCAAAAAACATCGACTGAGGGTTGAGTGGGCAATGAAGCGCAGAGAAAGCCCGCATTGTGCTGCAAGGCGGGGCTGACATCGTGCATTGCATCGATCAAAATCGGTACAGCTTCTGCGATAACCGGTGTTAACCATTCGGGATGATTGGTCAGCAATGCCGTATATACCACAGCGCGCAATGGTTCGGTGGGATGATATTGTGTTGCAGTAATTAATGCTGCCAGTGTCGCATCGCGGGTGACCATCCATAATTTGCAAAGGGCGTTGATTGCGTCTTGCCGTTTGAGGTTGGAAAGCGCATTCCGGGCCCGTTCGGCGACCAGAGGGTCCTTATCTTCACGTTTGATTACCAGAGCGGGAATGAGATCTTCATTAATCAAACGTTCCGTATTCTTTTTGTTTAACACCAGCAGGCTTAATGCACGCATCTCTGGCGGGTGTCTGGCGGGTTGATCCAATTCGAGCAGCAGTTCACGGATCACCGCGGGGCGATGGTTGCTGGCGTAAACATCCCATAGGATGTCTATCGCAATATTGGAACGAAGGCTGATGAACAGATCGTGCACCGCGCTGTGAATTTCAGGGTCATCATACAGCATTAAAAATTTGGCGCATAAGCGCAGCGCCGATTGGTCGCCAGCCCTGGCAAGCTGCACCAACTGGTTCACCGCGGTGCGCTGCGCCCAACCGCTGACCACGGGGAATTGGATATTGGCGAGGCGTTCCCAGCGCTGTGCTGCGGCGGAGGGCAGAGCGGTGCGTTTTGAGCGATAAGAAGGCATGTTTATTTTTTGGATTTAAGCTCAAGCTGAATGGGCACAAACTGATTGGCGGCTTCTTCAAACTCCTGGAAGGAAGCCGATTGGGCGCGCCCTTCACGCAGCCAGTTGCGCAGGGTGTCGATGCGTTCGCGCTGTGAGATACTGAGCGGCACCTGTTTGTGAACGGCAGTCATAATATCGGCAGTGGTAAACTCTCGCTGGTGGTCATTGAAGCCGATATACATGGCATCGATGACCGCCTGTTCAATTTCAGACCCGACATAACCGCTGGTTTCAGCGGCAAGCTGGCTGATTTGAAAATCAACCGGCAGGCGACCGCGTTTTTTGAGATGAACGGAAAAAATTTCTTCACGCTCTTCCTGGGTTGGCAGATCGAGGAAAAAAATCTCATCAAAACGGCCGCGGCGCAGCAATTCGGGCGGCAGACTGGCGATATCATTTGCCGTGGCTACCACAAAGACGGGTGAGGTTTTTTCCTGCATCCAGGTCAAGATGGTTCCAAAAACGCGGGTGGAGGTGCCGCTGTCAAGCCCGCCGTGGGCCAGCGCTTTTTCCATTTCATCGATCCACAAGATACACGGCGCAACGGTTTCTACCAGATGCAGAGCGCGGCGCACTCGTTCTTCCGATTCGCCAACCAATGAGCCGAATAATGCTCCAACATCCAACCGGACCAGCGGCAGCCGCCAGAGACCACCGATCATTTTTGCGGTCAGGCTTTTGCCGGTGCCGGGAATGCCGATCAGGGCTATTCCCTTGGGAGAGGGAAGCCCGTAACGTCGGGCTTCGTGGGTGAAGGCTTGTTCACGCAGGCGCAGCCAGTTTTTTAACACCCCCAGCCCACCAACATCTTCAGGAGATTCAAGCGCTGAAAAGAACTCCAGCGCTTCATTTTCACGGATGATCTGTTTTTTTTCTTCGGTTACCAGGTCGATATCGCGCTCATCCAGTATGCCGTCGCGGACAATGGCTTTGGCAAATACGCGCTGCGCCTGGGCAGCGGTCAGCCCCAGCGCTGCCTGGAGCAGCTTCTCTCTGCCCAGAGAGGTCAGGTCAACCTTTACGCCGGGGGTGGCGGTGAGAGAATTCAATACCCGATCCAGATCTACGGTGGAAGGCAGTGGGTAATCCAGCAAAATGGCCTCATCGCGCAGCTCTTCCGGGATTTTGGCAACCGGAGCTGTGATGATGACCGACTTTTTGGAAAATTTTAATCGCTGGCAAACGCTGCGCAGTTTGCGTTTGATTACCGGGTTTGACCAGGATTCGTGGAAATCTTTAAGGATGTATACAGCGCTGTTGTTGCGGTCTGCTTTTTCAATTTGATCGAGCGCACTGAGCGGGTCTTTACCCGCAGTGGGGCCGCCCGTGCCCGAAAGGGTCTGAAACCCATCGGCCACATCCCACGAGGCGCAAAGGCGGCTGCTGCGGTCACATAGATTTTTAATAGCCGCAACCATACGTTCCTCTTCGGGAGAAACCAGGATGATCAACGTAAATTTGGAACGCAAATACATATCCAATTGTTCTTCAAAGTTCACAATGGCCTCCGGTTGAGGGCAGCAGCCGATCATTTCATGACATAATCTTGTGGGGGGATTATACTCTGTGTGAAGCAGATGGGCAATTAAACAGCTTTGCCGGGTTTGACAGTCCTGCAAAAATGCCATACAATTGAAAAACGTTTTCATTTATTGAGGTGTGCTGATGGATAATTCACCGAATCCGCAAAATCTTGTCGATACCTGGTTGGAGCGATTGGCCGAAAGTGGTTATCGGATGACGTCGCCGCGGCGTGTCATTGTGGAAACCGTGGCGATTACAGAACGCGCCTTAAGCCCACTGGATATTTTTGATTTGGCCCGAAAGGACTATCCGGGTCTGGGGTTGGTTACGGTTTATCGGACGCTTGAAAAACTGGAAGAACTTGAACTGGTGGAGCGTGTGCATCAGCAGGGTGGCTGTCATATGTATCTGCGCGCCTGCCAGGGGCATCAGCATTTGTTGTTGTGCACCAAGTGTGGACGGGCGGAATACTTTAGCGGCGATAACATCAGCTCTCTGATGGATCGGATTGCGCTGCAAAGCGGGTATGAAATTAAAGATCACTGGTTGCAGCTTTTTGGTTTGTGTGCGCTTTGTCAGAATAACGGATCGGAAAAATAATTTTGAGTCAGGGTGTATTGTTGAAAAAGCAGGATATGGATCTTTCTCTGGATGAGGCTTCACCGGCCCGTCTGGATATTCGCGATGTCTTTGCCGGTTATGAAAATCGGATGGTGCTGCAGAATTTATCGTTGCAAATCAGTCACGGCGCCAAAGTGGCTGTGGTTGGCCCGAATGGAGCCGGTAAATCCACCTTATTTAAAACCCTGGTTGGGTTGATCCCGGTGCGGGCCGGTGAGATTTTAATTCACGGGCAGCCGCTTGGCCATCATCAAGACTGTGTGGCCTATGTTCCCCAGCGTGAAGAAGTGGACTGGCGCTTTCCGGTTACAGTGACCGATGTGGTGATGATGGGCCGCTTTGGGCGGCTGGGGTGGCTGCAAAGGCCCGGTCAGCACGACCAGGAGATTGTGCGACGCAGCCTGGCAGCGATGGGCATCAGCGATCTGGCAAAACGATCGATTGGCAATTTGTCGGGCGGACAGCAGCAGCGGGTCTTTTTGGCGCGAGCACTGGCGCAGGAGCCACATATTTTATTGTTGGATGAACCGTTTACCGGGGTCGATTCTTCGACCCAGGAGACCACGCTGGATCTGCTGGATAAGCTGCACCGCAAAGCGGTGACGGTGATTGTTTCGACCCATGATCTGCAACTGGCCGCAGAACGGTTTGAACAGGTGTTGTTGATCAATAAGCGGGTGGTTGCTTTTGGCGCACCGGATGAAGTATTTACCACCGAAAATTTGCAAGAAGCCTTTAGCGGCCAGGTGCTGCGGATGAATGGAAATCTGGTTGTGGACCAGTGTTGCCCGCCGCATGAATTGGAGGGAAACGAATGATCACCTGGTGGCTGGCTCCACTGCAATATGGTTTTATGCAGCGCGGATTGACTGCGGCGCTGCTGGTTGGAATTGTTTGTTCTGTGATCGGTTGTTATGTTGTTCTGCGGTCCATGGCGTTTTTAGGTGATGCACTGGCACACGCCATTCTACCCGGCGTGGCGATTGCTTATCTGTTGGGGGGGAACCTGACGGTTGGGGCTTTGATTTCGGCAGGGTTTGTTGCCCTGGGAATAGGCTTTATCACCGCCCAGGGAACCATCAAAGAGGATACTGCGATTGGTATTTTGTTTACGGCGGCGCTTGCGCTGGGGGTGGGATTGATCAGTACAATTCGCTCTTATGCGGTGGATTTAAGCCATATCCTGTTTGGCAACATCCTCGGCGTTAGCAGTGAAGATTTGATTCTGACGGCGGTTGTGGGCATGGTTGTTCTGGGTGTGATTCTGGTGTTTTACAAACCATTTCTGGTCATATCATTTGACCCGGTACTGGCGGCCACGCTGCGTTTGCCAGTCAAAGCGCTACGGTATTTAATGCTGCTATTACTGGCTTTTACGATCACAATCTCGATGCAGACAGTGGGGATTGGCCTTGTGGCGGCCATGTTGGTCACGCCGGGGGCAACGGCTTATCTTTTGACCCGCCGGCTGCCGACCATGATGCTATTGGCCGCGGTTTTTGGGGCGCTTTCGAGTATTCTGGGGCTTTATTTAAGTTATTACGCCAATATTGCCAGCGGTTCGGCCATTGTGCTGGTCGCAACTTTCTTCTTTGTTCTGGCTTATCTGGCCGCGCCCGGGCGCGGGCTGGTGTGGCAAAAACGAAAGGCACTGCGTAACGTTTGAGCCGGTAAAATTAAAAAGCAATGGCCCGAGCGTAAATGCCCGGGCCATTATTTTTTGTTCTGGTTTTACTAGTCTACGATTTGATAGGCAACCACCGCATTGACGGTGATGGTCAACTGACCGGCCGAGATGGGGATGTTGGGTGCAGCCGCAACAGCGCCGCCCCCGCCCAGCCCACCATACATGGGTGAGTAAT
Organism: uncultured Anaerolineaceae bacterium; assembly: GCA_964593905.1. Taxonomy (GTDB): domain Bacteria; phylum Chloroflexota; class Anaerolineae; order Anaerolineales; family Anaerolineaceae; genus CAZQLE01. The sequence continues at coordinate 39,741 of CAZQLE010000002.1, forward strand.
AATTATCGTTGTTAATCGTCACAGAATGAACCGGGCCCAGTTTTACTTTCATCACCTGGGCGGTCTCGCCGGCCTGTTTCTCAGCCTTTGACAGGGCCAAATCACGGGCTTCAGCCATCGCTATGGATGAATCAGCAACATCAAATTGAATGCCATAGATATTGTTGGCGCCGTTGGCAACTGCTGCCTGAAGGATTGGGCTAAGTTTTTCAAGGTCGCGCACTGTTACCGAGAGGGAATTATCGACCGAAAAAGTTTTCTCGGTAGGTTGGCCGCTCGAGTCGTATTTCTGGTTTTGATAGACACTGAAATTGGTCGTCTGAATATCTTTCTCGACCACCCCGGCTTTGATCAGCACATCCTTCAATTTCTTGACGGCGGTGCTGTTGGCATCTACTGCTGCGGCAATCTCTTTGTTTTCGCTATTGACCCCGATATTAATTCGGGCAATATCCGGGGTGAGGTTGACCGTGCCTACACCCGAAACCGTGATGGTGCGGGTGGATCCTGCTTCGGGGTTGGTGCCCTGTGCGGCGCTCGACGCAGCACTGACGGGTGAATGAGACAAAAATGCTGCGCCAAGCATAGCCACGACCAGAGCAGAACCGATTAATAGGCGATGAATTTTCATTTTCTCTCCTTAAAGTTTTTTGTTTTTACCACTCTATCCATAACGAAGGATGATAGCGTTTGGTTCCAGCGAATCACCGCTGTGCAGACCCTTTTTACTGTTCGCTGCTGCAAAAAGCAAAGTCTTGCACGTGGGTTAAGAATTTGTTTTTGGCGCTGGAATCTGCGGTTGAGCGATCAATGCGCTGGGTCAGCCGGCAGAGGGCGTTCTTTCTTTCTTCAAGCGAGAAGCTGAGGGCCAGGTCTGCGGCTTTTTGCCATTGGCCGGTCTGGGCAAAGGCTTCAATAAAGACCATCTTTTCCATCTCATCGCGTGGAGAGAAGCCCAGGCTTTCAGCTTCCTCCCAGTAGCCAACCACCTCAGTCCATTTTTTTCCCTGACGGGCAAGATCTGCTTTTTCAAAGTAATAGCACCAGGTGTGCTGTGGTTCGGGGCCAAACCAGTTCTCATGGACGGGCATGTCTGGCGGGGTGGTGAGCACCCGGCGCAGATCGGACAACCGGCTGGCACGCTGTAAATGTTCTGGCAAAGAAGGATCTCCGCCATCCAGGTCAGGTTCGGTCAGCCGGAAGCAGCGCCCCAGATCATATTGCGCTGCCAGTAACCGGTCGGTTGAACCCTCCAACCGGGCGGTTACATTTCTGCCGGTGACAGTTTGACCGGTGCTCAGCCCCTTTAACGATTCATCCAAATTGCGGCTATAGTGGAAACTGTAAGCCAGCCGGCGCGGCTGCGGTTGATAGGGATAAAGGGCATTGATCTCGGTGGTCAAGGCGGCCAGGTTGTAATAGCGGGTCGGAAAATCGGTCAAAAGCAGCAGGGTGTTTTCTTCAAGATCGGGGATGCGCCAGCGAATTTGCCAGAGCAATTGCTGGTTGTACTTCCATTCCAGACGAAAATCGTTGGCGATCTGAAAATGATAACCTGCGGCAATGCCAACCAACCCGGCCAGTAACACGCTCTGCACAATACGGTAAGGCAGGGCGGTGATCAGCCCGGCCATAAACAGGGCGGCGCCCAGCATGAAGGGTAGCGTGAAGCGCGAAAAAATCTCCACCGGCCTGACATCCAACCCGGTCAGCCAGAAGGGCCAACCAGCCGCCAGGATTGCCAGAACACCCAGACCGATCATTTCAAGGGTGAAGCGTTTTTCACGGATGGCATTGATGAACCACCACGCCAGCCCGGCCATTGCCAGAACCACCAGGGCAACAAAGACGGTCACTGCGGTTGAGGTGAGGTGAATTTGCAGTGAGAGCAGCCGTTGTAGCGCGGGCAGCCATGCGCCAAAGGTGGTTTGCCAGAAATCTTCGGCTATTTTAACCAGCAACGCCCCCAGCGCCTGAAGCGGTGCAGCCTGAAATTCTGCCAGCCAGCGGAAGGAGTAGCGATTGGATTGGATCTGGGTCAGTAAAAAGGTGCGCACCAGAATTGTAGAAAGCAGAATGGCCCCGTAAAAGGCCCAGCCGCGCAGCGTTTTTACCAGCAGCCTGGGCAGGTTGGTCTCTGTTCTAAACAGGATCAAGCCGATTATAAAGAAACGCAGGATTTCGAGTGTAAAAAAGTATTCCATCATTAAAAGATTTAAGATGGAAAGCAAACCGGCCAGCGCGTGCAGCCCATAAGCGGGCCTGTTTTGTTGCAGTGCGCGGGCGGTTAAACCCAGCGACAGGAATAAGAAAGCCATTACCAGAAAAATATGCCCATAGGTGATGGCAATGGGCTGCAACGCAAAACCGGGATAAACGGTAAAGAGCAGCGCTGCCACAAAGACCACTTTGCTGCGCTCGGGCCATATCTGACGTAGAAACCAGAAGAAGGTTAAGCTAGCCAGGAAACGACACAGCAGTGCAAAAATCTGGTATGCGAGAACATTGCCATCCAGCAAGGGCAGGGTGAGCTGATAAAGCAACCCCCACACGGGGCGGTTGGTTGAGAAATAAACGCGAACACCCTCAGCACCATAATATTCCCATGTCCAGGCCCAGATCCAATCATCAATATACAGGTGCAGCCAGGGGAGCTGTGTTCCGTAGGAAAACAGGGTGATTAGTGCAAGCACGAGGCTTTGACCAGAATTGTTTTGAACCAGTTTGGAGATGAATGAATAGATTTTTTGCAAACGAATACACCCGGTCAACCGTATTTTTTTGGAAAACTTGAAGTATTGTACGCAATTATAGTCTACAATAATGATGATGGAGGCATGGATGCGGACACGGTGGTATTTATTTGTGGCATTAATCTTATTGAGCGGGTGTGCGGGTTTATCCACCCCGGATGTTCCTTTTAAGACTGTGACGCCCTCGCAGACGGCAAGTGTGGATACTGAGACGCCAGTTCCGGCGACTGCCACTCGCTTGCCGGATGTTATCCTTCCTGAGGGCACCGCCACGATTGCCCCGACAGAGACGCAGACCTTTCCGGGTGTATTTTTGCCAACCAGACCGCCCTTCCTTGCCGACGCGGTTCTGAATGGGAATGAGGTGCAAAACCCAATTCTGGAAAATTATATGTCCGTTCCGGTTTACACCGTTACAGAAGAAATGCGGCCGGAGTGTTGGGAAGATTGTGTAAAGCGGGCATGGACATCGACCTATCGCCGGGTGATAATTCAACTAAATCGTGGAAAAACGGGTGAGGTCTCCAATTATGGACTGAATACCCTGTATCAGGCCTATACCAAATTTGGCGCCGCCTTTCAGATTGTGGATGCTTATGATGGCCCAGGGGATCGACGATGGGCGGGAAATTTAATGATTTCGGCCAATAATTATGAGTTTGTCGATTCGGCTGTTGTTGGAGAGATTCAAGCGACCATTTTCATCCGCAATAATTTTCTGGCGCAGATCCCTGAAGGAGAGACCGGCGCATCGGATTATCAGAAGTTTTTGGCCGAAGCGGCGCAGCGCGATGCGGCGGATCTGTTGAATTTACAGCTCAACAAACTGGCCTGGGTCGGGTTTGAACCCGCTCCCGATTTGGTCTATTCGGTTGTCACATCCACGCCCCGTCCCACGCCGGTTTTGCCACCCGCCCGGCCGCTTGAGCTGACCGCTTTTCTTGATGAAACGGCAAATTGCAAACTGCCCTGTTGGAACCAATTAACCCCCGGGCTTTCGACCGAGGAAGAGGTGGCCCCATTCTTTCAGCGCTTTGGGTTGGATGCCGAGTCTGCTTATCGTGCGCAGTGCATTGATTTGAGCGGTTATCCGGCCGGCAATGCCAGCCAGACCGATCCGCAGGTGTGTGTTTTTTCCAATGATGGAATTGTCAACCGGATTCGACTTTCCAATTGGAGTCACCCTGAACAATTTTCGCCCAAGCGGATCAATATCGTTCTAGGGACACCGGATGTCATTCTGGTACCCAGCGCGCCGCTGGATGACCCGGATGGCTTCGCGGTGGTGTTTATCTACCCCAATCAGGGCGTGGCGCTTGAGATACACGGCAGGCTGGACCTTGAATTGCAGGGTTACATGTGTATTTCGGACCGCCGGTTTCAGTCGGCGACGGTGACCTTTTTTTCAGATGACCAGCGTTTCTTGTTGCAGCAGGAGTACCAATCCAGTGCACCCGCCTATGTGGACTGGTCTCAGGCGCGGGGGGAAACTGCACAAACCCTGTTTAATTTGCTGATTAATCCCGAGCGCTGCGTTCCTTACCCGGCGTATCGAAAATAGCCGATTTGGGGAGTTTCGGCATATTCAATCGGTGATAAAACACAAATGGCAGCCGGGAGGCGGCAGGGTATAATGGGGATGCTTTTCAACCCAGTATGAAGTTCATGGCAAAAACCGAAAACCAGATTGTCCACAGGAGAGTATGTATGTCTGTTTATAGCCCTGCGGAATTACAGGCTGCTCACCGCATTCTTACGGAGTTTAAGTACGAACTGCGCCCCGTAGTGCGTGGGTATGCAAACCGCACCCTGTATGTAAACCTCAGCACCGGTCAAATTGAAGCACGGCCTGTGACAGAAGAAATGAAGGAAAAATTTACCGGCGGCCGCGGTTTTTGTCTGTGGCTTTTATGGCAGGCCGTTACCGAGGCGACCCGCTGGGACGACCCCGAGAATGAGCTGTGCATTGCTGGCGGCCCAATCGGAGGCATTACTGCCTATCCTGGCACTGGAAAGTGCACCGCGGTGACCCTTTCTCCGCTGACCAAGCGGGTGGTGGATAGCAACGCCGGCGGTTATTTTGGCCCTTATTTGAAATTCGCTGGTTGGGACGCCATCGAAATTCAAGGCAAGGCTGATCAGGATGTGGTCGTTTTTGTGGACGGCAGCACAGGAAAGGTGACCATTGAAGCTGCGCCGTTTGAATCGGTGGATACACATATTATCGCGCGCCAGTTGACCGAGATTTACGGGCATTCGGACGCAAAAGAGATGCGCAGCATCTCGGTTGTTTCGGCCGGCCAGGCGGGTGATTATTCGCCCATGACCGGTTTGAACGTGAGTTATTACGATCCGAAGCGCGAAGAAATTCGCATTAAGCAGGCGGCCCGCGGCGGCTGCGGCCGGGTTTTGCGTGATAAAAAGATCAAAGCTATTGTGGTCAAATATGCCGACCTGGGCGGCGACAGCAACGGTTGCGCCGATTTAAGCCTGATCCGCAAGGCCGGGCAGCGTATTAACCGCGAAATCACCCTGTTCGATGCTTCTCAAAATGATATGCGCGGTTTTGGCACCCCCTACCTGGTGGAGATCATGAATAAATTTGATCTATTGCCGACTCAAAATTTCCGCTTTGGCGGCGACCCTGAGTCTTATAAGGTGGCCGGGGATGTCTGGAAGGGAATGTACGATCGGCGCGGACCGGACGGCTGCTGGTATGGCTGCACCTTGCAGTGTGCACATGCGGTGAACGGGTACGAGTTAAAAACCGGTCCCTACAAGGGGCAGAAGGTGTTTGTGGACGGCCCGGAATATGAAACCCTGGGTGCGCTGGCTTCAAACTGCTCGATCTGGGATCCTGAGGCCGTGCTGGAGCTGAATTTCTACTGCGATACCTATGGCCTGGATACCATCTCGACCGGGAATTCCATTGCTTTTGCGATGGAATGCTGGGAATATGGTGTTTTGAATGCCGAGCGCACCACCGGGATGGATCTTTCCTGGGGCAACTGGCACACAGCCATTGAGCTGATTCATCAGATGGCGCGGGGTGAAGGTTTTGGACACATCGTTGGGCAGGGTGTGCGCTTTATGAAGCAGTATTTTGTCGAGCGGTTTGGCGCGGACCCCGGGGTGATGAAAGATATTGGCATGGAAGTGAAGGGCATGGAGATTTCGGAGTATATGACCAAAGAATCTCTGGCCCAACAGGGTGGTTATGCCATGGCGTCCAAGGGCGCTCAACATGACGAAGCCTGGCTGATCTTCATGGAGCTGGTTCACAAGCAGCTTCCCACCTTTGAAGCCAAGGCCGAGGCGCTGCATTACTTCCCGCTGTGGCGCACCTGGTTCAGCCTGCACGGGTTATGCAAGCTGCCTTGGAATGACATCATTCCCGAAAGCAACAAGACTGCCGCCGAGCCGCAAAAAGTGCCCGAACATGTGGAAAACTACACCTGGTTGTATGAAGGTGTGACTGGCAAACAGACTTCGATTGCCGATATTATTTTCGCATCGGAGCGGGTGTATAACCTGCAACGGGTGTTCAATTTGAAGAACGGCTTTGGCAAACGGGATGAAGATTATCCGCCCTACCGGGCGATGGGTCCGGTGAGCAAACTGGAATATGAATCGCGGACGGAGCGTTATGACAAGCAGTTGCGCGAAGAAGTGGGCATTGACCCGAGCGGCATGACCACTGAAGAAAAAATGGTCGCGGTGCGCGCTTATCGCGAGGACCGCTATGATAAGCTGATGGATGCCGTCTATAAACGCCGCGGATGGACCCCCAACGGCGTGCCGACTGTGGAGACTTTGCAGCGGCTGGGGATTGATTACCCCGATGTGGTGGAGCTGGTAAAGCGACACGGAGGATAGAACCCGTATTGGATTTGAAATCGGGCTGCGGTTTTTTTTGACCGCGGCCCGATTTTTTTATTCAATCCCTACAACCGGGCTGCGACGTTCGATCCAGAGGGTATCGCGCCATTGGCCGGCATATGGCCCATATTCCATACGGGCCACCTTCTCGCGCCGTCCGACCACACGGAAGCCAAACTTCTCATGCAGGTGCAGGCTGGCTTTATTTTCGGGGAAGATGCTGGATTGCAGGGTCCAGAAGCCTTGCTGTTCGGAGGTTGCGATCAACGCGGGCAAGAGCTGTGAACCCACCCCGTGACCGGAAAATTCGGGGTCCACATAGATGCTAACCTCGCCGACCCCGCGGTAGCAGTCGCGGCTTGAAGTGGAGCTTAAGGACGCCCAGCCAACCAGTGCAGGACCGATGTGCAGGCCAAGACAGCAGGGCAGAATTTTGCCGGCGCTCCAGGTTTGCCAATCGGCGGGGGCGGCGGCCTGAAAGGTGGCATTGCCGGTCTGGATGCCGGCTTCATAGATGCGCTTGACGGCGGGCCAGTCTGAGGCTGTCAGCGAGATGAGGGTTTTTGTGGTATCCATGAGAAAAATTATAATTCCTCTTCCCGAAAATACAATTCGGGTATAATAAACTCTGCTATTTTAAAATAAAACTTACGGAGGTGTATATCGTTCTTTCGTACGGGATAGACAAGCGCAAGGTCTCGATCCACAGTGGGGTTTAGGGTTGAGATGACGAGGATGAGGGTTCTCTACCGCGAGGTGGAGCCAACCGGGACCAGAACAGCCTGATTCGTTGTTCTCCGGGAAAATCGAAAGATCAGCGGAAGCCCTCCAGAATTTCACTTTCTGTTTCTATCCCATCTGAATAGCAGCAAGAGGACCGGGTATCGAATTGGATGCCGGTCAATGGCCGTCTGGTTGTGCATGTGCAGCAAAAGACCTGACTGTTTGCCATCTTCTAAATCTGCTGCGTCGACTCAACCGGCCAGTCTTATCTGGATTGGCGGTACGCAATGTTCTATGGAGGAAACAATATGTGTGGAATTGTCGGTTATATCGGTGAACGGAATGCAACCCCGATTATTCTCAATGGTTTGAAGCGTCTGGAATACCGCGGTTATGATTCGGCCGGGGTGGCCGTGTTGCAAAACAGCCATATCGAAGTGCGGCGCAACGCCGGAAAACTGGACCGGCTGGTGAATCTGGTGAGTGAGCAGCCGGTGGAAGGCAAAATTGGCATTGGGCACACGCGCTGGGCAACCCACGGCGAACCGACCGCGCGCAACGCGCACCCCCATATCGGCGCAACCGGCAAGGTGGTGCTGGTGCATAACGGGATTGTCGAAAATTTTCTGGAACTGCGGGAAGAATTATGCGATGAGGGTGTCGAGTTCAAATCGGATACGGATACCGAGACGATTGTGCACCTGGTAGAACGCTATATGGGCGCGGGTGAAAATTTGGAAAACGCGGCCCGCAAGGCTTTTCAGCAGTTGAAGGGCGCGCACGGGATTGTAGTGATGTCTTCATTGGAACCGGATAAGATTGTTGCGGCGCGCATCGGCAATGCCGGCGGGGTGGTGGTGGGTTATGGCGAGGGTGAGATGTTTATCGCCTCTGATATCCCGGCCATTTTGGAGCACACCAACAAAATGGTCTTTCTGGAATCGCGTCAGATGGCGGTGGTGACCCGTGAGGGCGTCACGGTGAAAACGCTGGGGGGCGAACCGCTCAAGGTGAAACCGCAGATCATCGCCATGGATCCGGTCTCGGCTGAAAAGGGTGAATATCGTCACTTTATGCAAAAAGAGATCCACGAACAGGTGCGCGCGCTGACCGATACCTTGGCCGGGCGGGTGGACTTTGATTGTAGTGAGATTTGCCTGTCGCATTTGAACCTCACCCCCGAACTGGCTCGCTCGATTAAGAAGATCATCATCACCGCCTGCGGCACGGCCGCACACGCGGGCATGGTGGGCAAGATCTACCTGGAGCGCATCGCGCGTATTCCAACCGAGGTGAGCATCGCATCTGAGTTTCGTTACAGCGACCCGCTGGTGGAGCCGGGCACGGTGGTGCTGGCGATCAGCCAATCGGGCGAGACGGCCGACACGCTGGCGGCGATGGATGAAGGCCGGCAGCGCGGCGCGGTGTTGTGGTCGATTGTGAATGCCATTGGCTCGCAGGCTATGCGCGTGGCCGATGGCTACATCTCGATGCAGACCGGCCCTGAGATTGGGGTGGCCTCGACCAAGGCCTTTACCGCCCCGCTGGTGGATCTGTATATGCTGGCCGTACTGCTGGCCGATTTGCGCGGGACGATCACTGCCGGGCAGCGGCAAGCTCTGGTGGCCGATTTGCGGCTGGTGCCCGACCTGGTTGGCAAATGCCTCGACCGCGAAGCGGAAGTTGCTGAGGTGGCGCGGCGGTTGAAAGATTCGCGCCATATGCTTTACCTGGGGCGGGGGGTGAACATGCCCATTGCCTATGAAGGGGCGTTAAAACTTAAAGAAATTTCGTATATCCATGCTGAGGGCTACCCGGCAGGCGAAATGAAGCACGGACCGATTGCCCTGGTGGATCGCGATATGCCGGTGCTGGCGATTGCCACCCAGGATCAGTGGTACGAGAAGATGATCAGCCAGATTGAGCAGGCCAAAGCTCGCGGCGGGCTGGTGGTGGCGCTGGCCACCGACGGCGACACGCGCGCGCCGGGTCTGGCCGATGAGGTGTTGTGGGCGCCGCCGACCCCCTGGCTGCTCAGCCCGGTGATTAATGTAATTCCGCTGCAACTGCTGTCGTATCATATCGCTTCACTGCGCGGGCTGGATGTAGACCAACCGCGTAACCTGGCCAAGAGTGTGACGGTGGAGTAGGAAAAGTTTAGCCCAATCGCAGTTAGACCAATTGAGTTTTCACCAATAAAACTGGACAAACCTTATAGCAAGGTTGGTCCAGTTTTATAACCCCATCCTTTTGGCGATGGCAACGGGCGAACGGCGCGGTTAATTGAATTTCAGATTTTATTGTCTGCGGGGGTTTCGGCGGTGGCTGCGCACCTGTTGAGCAATCATTACAATGCGACGCGGACGAAATATTACCCGCAATTGGATAAAAGCTCACGGACCGGGGGCGACATCACCGAATTTATTCATTATGCCCTGGAGGGCTTTGTGGATGGCCTGAAAGAAGAAATCGGGCAGATTCAGGCACAGCAAATCAAGGTCCATTGGATTAATCATATTCATAATATGTTTAAGGGGAAGAAGTTCAAGACGGATGAACGGCAAAAAGAATTGATGCTTGAACTGACCAGAATCTCAGCTTTTCATTTTTCATTTGAAGAAATACGCCACGCCACATCCCGAATTGCAGAGGTGTATGCGGGGTTGAACGATATTACATTAAAGCGTGATCTGGCTGATTTGCTTAAAGCAAAATTGCTGATTTTTGCGGATGGGGAATATGCACTTAATATCAGAGTTCTGGAAGAATATTTAACTGTGACGGCAGTTCGGGATGGATGACGGCCTTTTTAGCCCAGCAAGAATATGCACGGGGCCCTGCCATCAAAATTTTTTTGCTGCAAATTCAACCCTGTTCCCGCCCTCAGTAATTCCAGGTCCATCTGGCACAACTCGGGGTGGTCTTTCACCAGCTCGCCAAACGGGCAACGCTGGAAGTAGATGCGCGGGCCGGTGTGGTGCACCTCCCAACGCGCCTGGTAGCCGCGCTGGTTCAACAGGGTGATCATTTGGTTAATGCGCAGGGTGCGGTTGGCGGGGAGGGGGTCAGCGGGCAGCAGCGCGCGGGCGACGGCTTCCAGTGCTTCAGGTCCGCCGGTGCGGAGCTGACTGAGCAAGGCGCGCAGCAGCGCCTGGTAGGCGGGGTCGGACGGGTGGGCGGCGAGCTGGTAGGAAAACACCGGCCGGCCGCGCCGTTCGCTCACTGGCTGCGGGGTGCGATCGACCAACCCGGCGGCCAGCAGGTCTTGCAGGTGATACTGGATGTTGGCCTTGGTGGTACTGAGCGCGCGGGCAATTTCGGCCGCCGCCGTCTGAGGGTGTGTGCGTAAATATTCAAGGATCAACTCGCGGGTGGGAGCATTTTCCATGCCCTTACTATACCCGATTTTGCGAATTAAACAAAGAAAACCTTGTTTTATTCTGCTTGACACCCCAAATGGGAATGTTACAATGAAGGTCAGAACCCTCTGCTTCTTTCTCGGGTTGATCCGCCAGGTACAGGAGAATTTGCCATGCCGGCAAACGAAGAATTAAACAATGCGGGGGTGCAAATCCCTCAAGATTTAGAGCGCCAGGTGACGATTACGACCCTGGATAAGGTCTATAACTGGAGCCGCAAAAACTCGATCTGGCCGATGATGTTTGGTCTGGCCTGCTGCGCAATTGAGATGATCGGCACGGCGGCCAGCCGTTACGATTTCTCGCGCTTTGGCATGGAGGTGATGCGTCCCAGTCCGCGCCAGGCAGATGTAATGATCGTCAGCGGTACGGTGACCAAAAAGATGATCCCGCAAATTGTGCGTCTATATAACCAGATGTCGGAGCCGAAATATGTGATTGCGATGGGCGCGTGTGCTTCTGGCGGGGGGCCCTTTAAGGAAGGTTATTCGGTGGTGCCCGGTGTGGACCGCTACATTCCGGTGGATGTGTACATTGTCGGCTGCCCGCCGACCCCGCAAGCACTGCTGAACGGGTTGATTGCCCTGCAAAAGAAGATTGAAAATGAATCCATCCGTGATGTGCGCTGGTATCAGAAAAACCCCATCCCGGCGATTCCCATCCCGGTTTTGGGGCCCGATTTGATGGACCCTGCGCAGTATGCGCAGATCAGGGAATATACGCGGCGCAAAGCTGAAGCGCAGGCAGCCGCGGCAACTCAGGCGCAGGCAGATGCACAGGCAGATGGTGAAGGCGATGCGGGAGGGACCCATGCCTGAGAACACGGCAAGCATTGAGTTGCAAGCGGTATTGGAACGTTTTGGTGATGCTGTTTCGCCTGATACCCGGCCCGGTTACAGTGGTTATTTGGTGGAGCGTGGGCGGCTGCTGGAACTTGCCCGTGCGCTGCGGGATGAATTGGGCTATGACTATCTCTCTTCGATCACCGGGGTAGATTACCTGGCTGAAGAAAAACTGGAAGCAGTTTATCATCTGTATCAATCCACCGGCGGATCGGCGCTGGTGCTCAAAGTTCAGACCCCCAGAGATGATGGGGTCATCCCTTCATTGTTCGCGTTATACCCCGGGGCAGACTTGCAGGAACGGGAAGCCTGGGATTTGATCGGAATCAAGTTTGAAGGGCATCCTGATTTGCGGCGGGTGCTGACCTGGGAAGGTTTCTACGGGCATCCGCTGCGCAAAGATTGGCGGGAGCCTTTCTTTGAGGAAGAGGTTAAGCCATTCAAGACGCGCTGGCCCGAGGGGCATATCCACCGTATCGAAGAGACTATCCCGTTCAATGATAATGTCGATTACCCGGCCGGGTTTGACCCCGAACGGTGGATTCCCGAAGGGGATGCGCTGATCTATAAGGGGCTTGAACAGGTGGGCGCGGTGCAAGAAGCCGCAGAAACCATTAAAACCGACCAGATGATCGTCAACCTGGGGCCGCAGCATCCCTCCACCCACGGCGTGTTCCGCATGGTGGTTGTCATGGAAGGCGAGAATATTCTGGAGGTCAAGCCGGTCATGGGCTATTTACACCGCAATCATGAAAAGATTGCGGAACGAAATACCTATTTGCAAAACATGCCCTTTACTGACCGCCTGGATTACATTTCGTCGATGAGCAACAACTGGGGGTATGCGCTGGCGGTTGAAAAGCTGATGGGGGTTAACCCCCCCGAACGGGCCGAATATATCCGCGTGTTGATGGCCGAATTGACGCGTTTCTTGAACCATATTTTTGCGACCGGTTTTCTGCTGAACGATCTGGGGGCGTTTTTTACCCCGGCGCTGTATGCCATTGAAGAGCGCGAGTTAATTCTGGATGTGTTTGAAGCGGTCTCGGGATCGCGCATGATGTGCAATTACCTGCGCTTTGGCGGTGTGGTGCGCGATATCCCTGAGGATGCGCTGAAGAAAATTCACCAACTGGTGTTTGATCGTCTGCCACGCAAGGCCGATGAACTTGATCGCTATTTAACCCAGAATGAGATTGTGCGCGTGCGCACCGAAGGGGTGGGGCGGTTAACGGCCGAACAGGCCATAGCGCTTTCAGCTTCGGGGCCGGTTCTGCGTGCCTCGGGCGTGCCCTATGATGTGCGCCGGGCAGATCCGTATGGGATTTATGAGCGGTTTGAGTTTGACGTGGCTTATGGAATGCACGGGGATATTTATGACCGATATCTGGTGCGGCTGGAAGAGATGCGCCAGAGCCTGCGGATTATGCGGCAGGTGTTAAAAGATATGCCCGGGGGTGAGATCATGGCCGGCAAACCGCAATATATGATCAAGGTGCCGGCCGGCGAAGCTTATGGCCGCGTAGAGGGACCGAAAGGCGAACTGGGCTTTTATGTCATCTCCAACGGAAAACCCAACCCGTACCGGTATCATGTTCGGGCGCCATCTTACATTAACTTAACCAGTCTGGCTGCGATGGGCAAAGGTGAGAAGATTGCTGACCTGGTTGCCATTCTCGGAGCGATTGACATTGTTCTGGGTGAAGTAGACCGCTAGGAGGTAGAGGTATGCGAGGCATGGGAATTATTCAGGGTCTGTGGGTGACGCTGAAACACTTTTTTCAAACGTACCTGACCGATCTGCGCAGCGGTAAGCAGCGTTATACTACCAAAGCAGGGATTGAAGAGCGGGTCAGCCCGAACACCGATGGTATTTTTACGATCCAGTATCCGGAAGAGAAATTGCCCATCCCGGAAGAATTTCGCTTTTTGCCATTTCTGGTTTATGAGCCGGGCGAAAATGGCGAGAAAAATTATCGTTGCACCTCGTGCGGTATTTGTTCCAAAGTTTGCCCGCCGCAGTGCATCTGGATTGTACGTAAAACTGACCCGGTAACCGGAAAACCTGTTCCCGAACCTGCTGAATTTTATGTGGATATTGACATTTGTATGAATTGCGGTTTTTGCGCCGAATTTTGTCCGTTTGACGCGATCAAGATGGATCATGATTTTGAGATCGCCTCTTACGACCGGCGGGTCAATCATATCTACAATAAAGAAAAGCTGGGTAAGTCGGCTGCCTATTATGCCTCAATTCGGCCCTTAAACTACACCGCCGAAGAGACCGCCCGGGCCGAAAAAGAAGCCGCCAAGGCTGCACGTGCCAAACCAGCCGCCGGATGATGAGCGCAGCGAGGTTTCGATGTATAATTCTGAAACGGAGTTGATTTTCCCGCTGCGGGTGGTTCCCTCTTTGAGGGATTTGCGGGGTGGTGAGTGGGCTGCTCTGGTTGAAAAAGTAACTGCGGTTGACGCCGACCCATGCGACCAGCTTGCGTTTGTTTATTTAATGGTGCGGATGGGGGGGTGTGTAACCTGCAATATCGATTCGTTTCGGGCCATGAAAGGCTGTGCGCAATGCGCCCGACAGACCCTGCGACGTTTTCGCGGCAGTGATGCCGATTTGGTGGCTCAGTTTGGTGAGGCGCAAAAAGAAGTTTACGCCTTCCAGGAAAAAGCCGATTCTGCGGGCTAAGTTATCAAGGCAGCGCTCAGCCAGCCCGGGAAATTGCCAGATTTGTGCGATGTTTACAGGTCGAAAAAGGCATCGGTCTGTAAATCTTCCAGGTTTGGGCTTTTTCCTTGCAATCTGAGAAGTTACAATCAAATTTATTGTGACTGGAAAGGGATTAGAATGACAGCTAATATTACCCAGGACATGGTTCTCGCTGCGCTCCGCACTGTACAAGAACCGGAATTGCACCGTGATCTGGTGACCCTCAATATGATTCAGGACCTTGTTGTTGGCGATGATGAGGTTTCTTTTACCATTGTTTTGACCACACCAGCCTGCCCTTTGCGCGGCAAAATAGAAAAAGAGGCCCGTGAGGCGGTGGAAGTGCTTACGGGAGTGAGCAAGGTCAATATTCAGATGACCTCGAATGTGGTCTCAGACGGCCGTGCGCGGGGGTTGATGGAACTGCCGGTGAAGAACGCGGTTGCGATTGCTTCGGGCAAGGGCGGGGTTGGCAAGAGCACCGTTTCAGTAAACGTTGCGGTGGCTTTGGCACAATCTGGCGCGAAGGTCGGTCTGCTGGACGCCGATATCTACGGTCCAAATATCCCCACCATGATGGGTGTTGACCGTCTGCCGCGGATGAGCAACGAAAAATTGATCCCCGCTGAGACCTATGGGGTGAAAATGATGTCGATCGGTTTTCTGGTCAAACCCGGACAGCCGTTGATCTGGCGCGGCCCCATGCTGCATTCAGCCATTCGCCAGTTTTTGACGGATGTGGAATGGGGAGAATTGGATTATTTGATCATTGATCTGCCGCCTGGCACGGGTGATGCGCAGCTTTCGCTGGCACAGTCCGTTCCGCTCAGCGGGGGTGTGATTGTTACCCTGCCGCAGCAGGTATCGCTTGAAGATGCCACACGCGGTCTGGAGATGTTTAAAACCCTCAATGTTCCAATTCTGGGGGTGGTGGAAAATATGAGTTACCTGGAATTACCAGATGGTACCCGGATGGAAGTTTTTGGTAACGGTGGTGGTGAACGATTGGCCCGAGAGGCAGATACGCCTTTCTTTGGCAAGATCCCGATGGACCCTGCGGTGCGGGCGGGCGGTGATGATGGCCAACCAATCGTTGCAGTTAACCCGGACTCGGCGCCTGCAAAAGCTTTACGCTCGATTGCAGAACAAATTGCAGCCCGATTGAGTGTGGCTGCCGCAGAAGGTTCGGGATTATCGATATCGATGGTGGATTAAAATGGCAATAATCCCAATTGTGGTTGGAGTTCGATTTTCACGGGTCGGAAAGATCTATCATTTTGATGCCGGCGCGTTTAACACCCTGAAACCGGGCGACCATGTGATTGTTGAAACGGCCCGCGGCTGGCAGCTTGGCGAAGTGGCTCAGGTGGTGTTTGACCATGAACCTGCTGCCGATGCCCCGATGAAAACGGTGGATCGGCTGGCTACCCCGCGCGATTTGATGCTGCGACAGAACTGGGTTTTAAAAGAATCTGAAGTGATCACTGCGGCGCGAAAACGCGCCGCAGAGCTGCGCTTGCATGGGGCGAAAATTATCGCCGCTGAATACAGTTTTGATGGCAGTCGTTTATCGATCCTTTTCAGCAGCGAGTCGGAAGAAAAGGTTGACCTGAAGTCGATGAAGGGCGATATGCAAAAGATGTTCGCCCCCAGTCAGGTGGAGCTGCGTCAGATTGGCCCGCGAGATGTCGCCAAATTTCTGGGGGGAATGGGTGCCTGTGGTCTGGAGAACCGCTGTTGTTCCAAGTTTCTTAGCGATTTCAGCTCCATCTCGATTCGCATGGCGAAGGAACAGGGCATTTCTCTCACGCCGACCGAGATCACCGGAATGTGCGGACGTTTGCGCTGCTGTTTGATCTATGAATATGATCATTATGTTGAATGCCGTTCGCGGCTGCCTAAGCGCAACAAACGGGTGAAGACGCCGCAAGGTGAAGGCAAAGTGATTGAGGTGCTGCCGCTGCGCGGAGCTGTGATTGTGGACCTGCCAGAGGTGGGCCGGCGCGAATTTATGGGTGATGATATCACCCTTGTCGATGACCCAAACCAGGGCGGTAAACCCAAACAAGGGGTTGAGACAGACGACAGCGAATAGTCAAAATACCCGCCTGCATTAAAACGCGAAGCAAACTTGATGGATGCTTCGCGTCTGTATTTGAGGGATAAACCGATGACTAACTTTCTTGAAGAAGCCCAGAATCTATTTTCATATTCCCAGATGATCCGGCGCGACCTGCACCAGCACCCCGAACTGGGATTTCAGGAATATCGCACTTCGGCCCTGGTGGCAAAAGAGTTAGCGGCCCTGGGTTTGGAAGTGCTTACCGGCATTGCCCAAACCGGGGTAGCGGCGCTGGTCGACGGCGCAAAACCAGGCCCGGTGACCATGCTGCGGGTGGATATGGATGCGCTGCCGATTGATGAACAAAATCAGGTTTCGTATGCTTCCTGTAATGCCGG
The DNA here is from genome assembly GCA_964593905.1 of uncultured Anaerolineaceae bacterium. Classification (GTDB taxonomy): domain Bacteria; phylum Chloroflexota; class Anaerolineae; order Anaerolineales; family Anaerolineaceae; genus CAZQLE01. Next base: position 56,533 of record CAZQLE010000002.1, read on the forward strand.
GGTGATGCACGCCTGCGGCCACGATGCGCATACAGCCATCGGCCTTACTGTGGCAAAAATGCTGGTCAAACATCAGGCCGAGTTATACGGAAAAGTGAAATTGATTTTTCAGCCGGCAGAGGAAGCGCAGGGCGGCGCTCAGCAGATGATTGCCGATGGCATCTTGCAGCGTCCTGAGGTCGATTATGTGTTGGGGGTGCATGTGTGGAATGAAAAACCACTGGGCTGGTGCGCCGCGACAAATGGCCCGGTAATGGCAGGGGCTGATTTTTTCAAAATTGAAATTGAAGGCAAAGGGGGGCATGGCGCAGTTCCGCACCACAGCATTGACCCGGTGATTGCAACGGCTCATTTGATCACAGCTTTAAATACCGTTGTATCTCGCAATGTGTCTCCGCTGGAGGCAGGGGTATTAAGTGTGACCAGGGTATTGGCCGGTGAAGCTTATAATGTGATCCCGCAGAAGGCAGAAATTGGCGGGACCATACGATCTTTTTCGGCTGAGGTCCGCGAGCGGATCTTGCAGCGGGTGACGGAAATTTGCGAAGGCACCGCAAAGGCTTTTCAGGTTCAAATTCGACCGGATCTAACCGGCCTTGCGCTGCCGGTGGTGAATGACCCACAGGTTGCGAGTTTGGTCAGAAGCGCCGCTGCTTCGCAGATTGCAGCGATGGAGATCAGCGCCGACTACCGTACCATGGGTTCTGAAGACATGGCGTTTTACCTGAAAGAAAAGCTGGGCTGTTTTCTGCTAATTGGTTCTGCCGACCCGGCGAGCGGTAAGGATTTTCCCCATCATCATCCGCAATTTGATATTGACGAAAGGGTTATGCCGCAGGCGGCTGCAATAATTACTGCCGCGCTGTTTGATATTGGAGCGCGGAGATGAATTTTGAAATTCCACCCGTTGTTCCAGCGAGTGTAGTTTCTTTGCTTCCTTCGGGAACTGCAAATCTGTTGGATCTGGGAATGGGCGATCGCTTGGTCGGGGTGACGGATTTTTGCCATATCCCCGATGCAAGTAAGGGGCATATCCAGCGAATTGGCGGCCCAAAAACGGTGGCGGTGCAACAAGTGTTGGATCTTCACCCCGACCTTGTTCTGGCAAACCAGGAAGAGAATGATCAACAGCAGGTGACGCGCTTAATGGCAGCCGGGATTCCGGTCTGGGTTAGTTTTCCAAAAACTGTGCAAGATAGCATTCAGGAATTGTGGAAACTGGTGGATATCTTTCGTTTGGATTCAGCCCGGCAGATGGTATCGTGGCTGGAAAAAGCGGTTGAATGGCAGCGGCTGGCGACCCATGATCAGCCCAGGAAGAAGTATTTTTGTCCCATCTGGCAGGGTGAACACAGCGGCGTTCATTGGTGGATGACTTTTAACCGCGCTACATATTGCGACAGCCTTCTTGATCTGCTGGGTGGCGAAAATATTTTTGGGGGCCGTGAGCGAAGGTACCCATTGGAAGCTGAACTGGGCCTGGCTGAAGCGCAAGAACCCGGCGATCGCGACCGGCGGTATCCGGCTGTGCGGGTTGAAGATGTGATTACCCAGGACCCTGATCTGATTTTGCTGCCCGATGATCCATATGTGTTTCAAGACCGGGATCTTGAAACCATGAAATTTTTGTTGGCAGAGACCAGTGCAGTGAAGAATGGGTCAATTTTCAGGGTGGATGGCAGTTTGATCACCTGGCCGGGAACGCGCATGGGAAAAGCAATCAGCGAGTTATCACAGTTGTTTTGAGAGAACGCAGCAACCGCGAAGAATCAGCGATAAGGGGTTTACAGACTGACGTAGGGATGCTACGCTCGCTCTGTGCGCATGACACGGACGAAAGGCCGGCGCGACACAGACGAAACCGTATGTCATTCTGAGCCGCTGCGCCACGTTCTTTCGGTGCGGCGTGCGAAGAATCCCTTCCTATGCGGGCAGCGGCAGGGGGCTTGTCTTGCAGACCGGCGTAGGGATGCTTCGCTCGCTCTGCGCGCAAAAACATTTTTCAGCCGATAATTTAGAGTGCTTTTTTGGCCGCCCGGGTTTTTGCCCGGGCTTTTTGGGCTTTTATGACAAACGTCACGTGATGGATAACCCGTTGACAAGCCGCGAACGCTGATGCTATACTCGTATTATCTGAATAATCTGATTAATCGTTTTGTTGAAGAAGCCTATGTTAACCAAAGACCGCAGTGAACAATTATCAGAATTTCTTCGCTATCTGGCTGATTGCGAACAAAGTGAATGTGAGCGACTCCCTTCACTGGCCGATCTTAGCGGAAAACTGGGGATCAGCATCGCCTCGCTGCGCGAGCAACTGGAAGTGGCGCGTGCAATGGGGCTGGTTGAAGTAAAACCGAAGACAGGCATTCGCCGGTTGCCGTATACCTTTAGCCCCTCCATTCAAAAAAGTTTGCTTTATGCAGTAGAGGTTGACCCGACGGCTTTTCAACAATATGCAGATTTGCGCAAGCATATCGAAGAGGCTTACTGGTATCAGGCGGTAAGTTTATTAACCCCGGAAGATCATAAACTGCTGCGCCAGTTATTGCGCTCTGCTCAAGACAGGCTCAGGGCCATTCCGTTGCAGGTGCCAAATGCAGAGCATCGTGAGCTTCATCTGGTCATTTACCGCCGTTTGCAGAACCAGTTCGTTCTGGGAATTCTGGAAACCTACTGGGACCTGTATGAGGCGGTTGGTCTGGGACTTGCGAACGACATTGGTTATATTCGTCAGGTCTGGCAGTACCACGAAAAAATGGTCGAGAACATTTGTAATGGAAATTACACCGCTGGCTACCAGACGCTGAAGGAGCACATGGATTTGTTGAAGGAGCGTCGCAAGCCTCCTGCGCCAAGAAGACAATTTGAATAAGCGCTGCTGTCATGCTCCAGGCTACTTAATGCAGACAGACAGCGAGATTATTTGGTATGTGATTTGAGCGATAAGATCCGATCACGATAATAAGGAGCCGATATGTCTAACCAGCCCGTTGGGCAGATCACCAATGATTTTTGTATCACTTTTTCAACGATTAATGGGTCGGGTAGTGCAACTGCCAATACGATCCTAATGAGGGCCTTGTTTCGCATGGGAATTCCCGTTTCAGGGAAAAACATCTTTCCATCGAATATCCAGGGATTGCCCACCTGGTTTACCTTGCGGGTGAATAAAGATGGTTACCTGGCGAGGGTTGAGAAAGATGATATTTTGATTGCAATGAATCCCACTACGATTGCAAAAGAATACCAGTATATTGTTCCGGGTGGTGTCTTGCTTTATCCGGATGATATCAAAGTGGAAATTCCGCGCGATGATATCACCATCTATACCATGCCGGTCAAGCAATTGATCAAACAGCAGGAAGTTCAGCCCAAAATGCGCGATTATGTCGCTAATATGGTTTATGTGGGAATTCTTGCACAGGTGCTGGGAATTGAGTTTGGCCACTTGCAAAATTCGGTTGAAACACAGTTTAAGGGTAAGAAAAATGCAGTAGAGGCGAATATGAAGATCATCTCTGCTGCTTATGAGTGGGCGGTCGTAAACATCCAGAAGAAAGATCCCTATCAGGTTGAAATGATGCATGAGACCGATGGCTGGGTGATGATGGATGGCAACACGGCAGGTGCTCTGGGCTCAATTTTTGGCGGGGTTCAGTTTGTGGGATGGTATCCGATTACCCCGGCCTCCAGTCTGGCAGAGGCCTTGCATGAATATATTCCGGTTTTTCGCAAAGATCCGGTTGAAGAGGGCCGTGAAACCTGTGTAATTGTTCAGGCCGAAGATGAATTGGCCGCGATTGGCATGGTGGTAGGCGCCGGCTGGGGTGGGCTGCGGGCGATGACCTCAACCTCGGGGCCGGGAATTAGCCTGATGTCGGAATATCTGGGGCTGGCGTATTATACAGAAGTGCCGGTGGTTGTGTGGAATGTGCAGCGGGTTGGACCCAGCACAGGCATGCCCACCCGAACCGCCCAGGGCGATATTACCCAGGCCTATTTCAACAGCCACGGCGATACCAGCTATATCATGCTTTTCCCCAGTTCTTTGAAAGAAGCTTTTGAAATGGGCTGGAAGGCATTTGATATTGCTGAAAGGATGCAAATGCCGGTCATGGTCATGTCGGATCTGGATCTGGGCATGAACCAATGGATTTCTCCGCCATTTGAATACCCGGATCAGCCAATGGATCGTGGCAAAATACTGTGGGAAAAGGACCTGGATGCTTTTCTTGAAAAACGGGGCGAATGGGGCCGTTATCTGGATGTGGATGGAGACGGCATCCCGTATCGTACTCTGCCAGGAAACCGCCACCCGAAAAGCGCTTATTTTTGCCGGGGCACCGGGCATGATGAGTATGCCAAATATAGCGAAGAATCGGAAGTTTGGGAGCGGGTTCTCAGCCGGCTGGAAAAGAAATATCGCAATGCGGTAAACTACACCCCCCGGCCAGTGGTTTCCACCATGGAGGGGGCGAAGATAGGGATCATTGCCTACGGGTCTACTGAACCGGCTGTGGAAGAAGCGCGGGCTCACTTGAAAACGGCCGGGGTGCCGACCGATTTTCTGCGGATTTGCTCGCTTCCGTTCCATGATGAAGTACGCGAGTTTATCGCAAATCACGATCAGGTCTATGTGGTTGAAATTAACCGCGATGGTCAAATGAAGCAACTGTTGACTTTGTATGCACCAGAATTGGCAACGCATCTGATCAAAGTGGCGCATATTGATGGTTTGCCGTTGACCGCCCGCTGGATAAAAGATGAGATCATGTTACAGGAGGAGAAGTAATTATGGCTGCTCCGTTAAATGCTAATGTACAGGTCAATCTGGTGAATTTAAGCCGGCAAGACTATAAGGGCGCTCCGAGCACCCTGTGCCAGGGGTGTGGTCATAATTCAATTGCTGCACAACTGGTGGCGGCGCTGTATGAGTTGAACATCATTCCTGAAGATGTGGTCAAATTTAGCGGGATCGGATGTTCCAGCAAAAGCCCCACCTATTTTCTGTCACGATCGTTTTCGTTCAATGGCCTGCACGGGCGCATGCCTTCGCTGGCCCTGGGCGGGTTGTTTGCCGACTACACCTTAAAAGGTATCGGCGTAAGCGGCGATGGTGACACGGCCAGTATTGGCATGGGACAATTCAAGCACCTTGTGCGCCGCAACATCCCGATGGTGTATATTGTTGAAAACAATGGGGTGTATGGCTTGACCAAGGGCCAGTTTGCACCCACGGCTGAAAAGGGTCTGAAGTTGAAGAAACAGGGCATTAACCTTTATCTGCCGGTGGATATTTGCATGGAGGCCCTGGTCGCCAACGCAACCTTTGTGGCACGCTCTTTTGCCGGCGATCCAAAACAGGTTAAAGAACTGCTTAAAGCGGCTATCAGTCATCGCGGTATTGCGGTGCTTGATATCATCAGCCCGTGTGTTACCTTCCACAACCATGATGATTCTGTTCACTCTTATGTGGGAGGTAAAAATGCAGAGATCCAGTTGCATGATATTACCTATGTGCCGGCGCGCGACGAAATCACCATCGATGATTATGAAGAGGGCGAAGTCAAAGATGTTGAGCTGCACGATGGCTCCGTGGTCCGCTTGAAAAAATTGGAACAAGATTACGATCCTACGAATGTGCATCAGGCTTTGCGGGCGCTTGAAGAGGCTGAAAATCGGCAGGAACTGCTTACCGGTTTGATTTATGTGGATACCCGCTACCAATCGATGTACGATTTGTATGCGATGCCCACCACACCCTTGAACCGTTTGACCGAAGACCGCTTGCGCCCGCCGCGCGAGGCGATGGATCAGTTAAATTCAATGTTCTAACCAGAAAACAAATATGCAAAACCGGGGCTGATTGAGCAACCCCGGTTTTGTATTTTTATTTGCCATTTTTTGAAGCCGCCCTTCGCACTGCAAGCTGCATTGCGGCAAGTATTTCCAGGGTTTATGAATCACCCAGCGCGATTGGACGTTCGGGATCCCTTATCCATTCACTCCATGAACCCAGATATAAACGGGGGATGGGGAGACCCACGGCCGCCAGAGAGGCCAGATGATGGCACGAGGTTACCCCCGAGCCACAATAAACAACCACTTCCCTGGGCTGCGGGCTGCGAAGAAGGGGGGCAAATTCCTCTTCAATTTGCTGTGGGGTTTTCCAGTATCCATCTGCGGTGAGATTATTGGCGTGGAAACGGTTGATTGCTCCGGGAATATGCCCGGCGATTGGGTCAATGGGTTCCATTTCACCCCGGTAACGTTCAGGGGCCCGCGCATCAATCAGCAAGAGGTCCGGAGCGCCTAATCTCGCGTTTAATTCCAGAGTGGAGATCAGCAGCTCTGTTTTGGGTTGAAACACGGGAACCGGAGCCGAATAGCGAATGGTCATGCCTTTTTCAAGCGGCAGATGATTATTTTGCCAGGCAGCGAATGAGCCATTCAGAATGACTGGGTGCGCGTAGCCAAAATAACGCAGCAACCACCACAGCCTGACCGCCATTGACCCGCCGCTGGTATCATAGACCACAACCTGATCTTCAGGCTGAATGCCCCAGGCTGAAATTGTCCGGGCAAACTCACCCGCTTCTGGCAGGGGATGCCGCCCCGATTGGGGTGTTTTGGGGCCGGCCAGGTTTTTATCCAGATCGGCGTAAACAGCCCCAGGGATGTGACCCTGTTGATAATCCTGCAATCCCCAATCGGGATCCTTCAAATCAAAGCGACAATCAACGATTGAAAGCCCCGGCTGCCCGAGTTTTTCGTTGAGTTCACTGACCGAGATCAAAGTCTCATGCTTCATGTTCTTTTCCAGGTTGGATTTGAAAGCCATATGTGCGGTGGCGCTTATACCAGGTGACCCCGAGATTTTCCATATCACATTTGCTGCGATAATTTCTCTCATCGATCTGGATAAACTCGACCCGTTCAAACCCGTATTCACACAAGGTTCTGGCGAGTTCAGCGTAGAGAAAATAATTCGCACCCAGTCCCTGGGCGCTGGGAAGCAGCCCTACACTGTTGATATCCCCCATTTTTGAGGTTCGTTTTTCTCTCATCAAATGATACCAACCCCAGGGGAAGATTTTGCCCTTGCACTTTTGAAGCGCACGACTGAGATTGGGATAGGCCAGGATGAAGCCGACCACCTCATTGTTTTTTTTGATTAATTTAACCAATTTTGGTTCAGCCACCGCTATGAGATTTGCCGCCAGTGCTTCAAATTCTTCTTGTGTCGATGGGTAGTACCCAGGGTTGTTTTTAAATGCTTCGTGGTGCACCGGTTCGAGAATTGGAATCCATTGTTCCATCCCTTTTTTTGAGGAGAAGCTGACGATCTCAAAATTTCCCCGCTGCTTTACTTTTTCTACAACCAGCTTTACCCGGTCGGATAGTTCGATATCTTTATCTGCATACCCTGAATAATAATCGGTAACTTTGGTAAAGCCGTATTCTGTGAGCAGGTGGTCATAATAAGGGTGGTTGTAGCTGATCCCCATTGCAGGCAGATGATCGAACCCATCGACCAACAACCCAGCACAGGAACTGCGCGAAAATCCCCGGGGGCCATAAACTTCCGTCAGCCCTTTTTCTGCGGCCCATTGAACGGCTGCGTCCAACAGCAGGCGCGCAACGTCAGCGTTTTCAATACAATCGAAATAATAAAAAAATGCAGTTTTGGAGTGATGATAATCGTTATAAAACCGGTTGTTTAGCACAGCAATGCGGCCCAGCGTTTGCCGGGCCTGATGGACGATAAAAAAAGCAGCCTCGGAGTGTTTGTAGAAAGGGTGTCGATTGATATCAAAAATCTGCTCAAGCTCACCAGAAAGGGGCGGCACCCAGTAGGGTGAGGTCTGGTAAAGCTCAAATGGAAAATGGATGAATGCCTTAACGTTCTTTTTGTCACCGGGGTCGACTCTGGTCAATTCAAGCATTTAGGTTTTATCCTGGATTTGAAGGGATGTCTCCCCAATTATACTCTCGATATGCATCTAAAAATACGGATACAACCTGGGGGTCGAAATGTGTGCCGGCGTTTGCGCAGATATACCCCACCACATTGTCTTCGGGCCAACCGGGGCGGTATCGTCGATCTGAGCGCAGGCCATCCCAAACATCCACCACACTGAACAGACGCGCTTCAATGGGTATTTCTTCTTCTTTTAACCGCCGCGGGTAACCCCGGCCATCCCAGCGCTCGTGGTGACAGAGGGGGATGTTAATGGCCGGGGCAAGGTATGGAATGGGTGACAGAATTTGATAGGCATATTCAGGGTGCCGGCGCATAACAATCCATTCATCATCTGATAGCGGCCCGTTTTTTAACAGGATGCTGTCTGGAATGGCGATTTTCCCTATATCATGCAAGAGTGCGCCGTATCGAACATGATTGAGATGTTCGTTTTGAATTCCAAAACGACGGGCCAGGTTGGTGGTGATATCCACCACGCGCAGGGTGTGATATTCGGTTTCATCATCCCGCAATTCCAACGCTTTCGACCAGCCCAGCAGGGTTTTATCATATGCATCCTGTAATGCCTGATTGGATGCTTTTAAATCACGCAGCAGGCGGGCGTTGTGAATTGCGATTCCGGCCTGATCTGAAAAAGCCTGCAAGCGGTGCGCCATATCCATTGAGAAGAAACCGGGCACAGAGCTGTTCAGGTTTACAAACCCGATGATGCTATCTCGAATACGAATGGGCGCGCTTGCATAGGATTTGATCCAGGAGGATTCGCGAAAGGGCAGCCAGTCGGGGTCGGCATTGGTAAACGGGATGACGATCGGTTTGCACTCGTAGTACATTTTTCGCAGTGTCGGGGTGTAGTCGATGCGAAAGGAGATTCTTTTAAGCCATTTTTCGATGCGCGGGTTATTGTATCCGCGAACCGCGATGATGTGTACGGTACGTTGATCATCATCCACCAGCATAATCTGGGATGTCTCGTTGGGCACCACATGACTGACGTTTTCCAGAATCCGTTCCAGCACGGTGTCAAAGTCGAGGCTGCTGTTTAAAACTGCCGCGGTGTCCCGCAGCGCATCGAGCAAGGAATCTTCGCGCTGATAGAAAGGGGTGAGAACAGTGCTGGGTAGAGGACGGTAATTTGTGAGGATCGCAATGGTATTGAATACTTCCACCGATTTGGAACATGCATCCACTGTAAACTCATTGCCTGTGACACAGGTGGCTGTGAATTGATAGCGGGCGCTGTGAATTTTTCCGCTTAATAAATCACAATTGACCTGATCAATTTCGAGATTTGATTGCTGTGAGGCCGCTGTGGAAGGCACTATCGCCGGTCCACCGCGGTTTATACCGAACAAATCATAGTAAGCCTGGTTTGCGAATAGTATTCGGTTTGCAGTGTGTAAACAAATTGCATCAATGTTTTGATCAACGATGAGGCGATAGAAATGATCGTTTGACTCATTTGCCGCCCGAATCCTACGGTTTGATGTTCTGCGTTGATTAAAGTTCTGCATAGTCTCTTTGCGACTTATTCTGTGGGCATATGATTTGTTACGTCGCTAAGATGCAAGATCCTTGCCAGACAGGGTCATTAAAATAAAAGCAACGCCCGGTGTAGAAATCTCCGGGCGTTGCTCTGTTTACAGGCGTTCTCCAATTGTATGCAGCAGTGTGAAATTGGGCGGACGGGTTGCCCCAACCGGAAAGCCCGAAATCATGATGATCTGGTCTCCTGGCTTGAGGGTGGTCGAACCAATAATTGCCTGATCCACAACATCCAACATTGTCTCAACATTGGCTGCAAAAGGCACCATATAGGAACGGGTGCCCCAGTAAAGACCCATGCGGTGGTAGGTATCTTCTTCAGGCGTGAATGCCAAAATTGGCGCTTTGGGGCGGGCATTTGCCATCAGTTCGGCGGTGCGTCCGGTCTGGGTAAAAACTGCGATGCCGACCACATCGCGGTCATTGGCCAGTTCTTTGGCAGCACGGGTGATGGCGGTTGCATCATCCATATTGATATTTTCGAGCACAAGGTTCCGCCCCCAGGCGTTAAAATGGGTTTCTGCCTCGACCACAATTTGATGCATCATACGAATGGTCTCGACCGGGTAGGTCCCCATTGCCGTTTCGCCCGAGAGCATCACCGCACCGGTGCCATCGAAGATTGCATTGGCAACATCTGATGCCTCTGCGCGGGTTGGGCGCGGACTGGAGATCATCGATTCAAGCATTTGCGTGGCGGTGATCACAAGTTTTGCGTTCCGGTTTGCGGCCTGGATAATCTCTTTTTGGATAATTGGGACAGATGAAGGTGAGGTCTCCACCCCAAGATCGCCGCGGGCAACCATCACCCCGTCTGTGCCTTCAAGGATTTCATTCAGGTTGCAAATGGCCTCGGGGCGTTCCAGTTTGGCAATGATCGGCGTATCCTCTCGACCGGGGCAAAGAACCCGAATGGCAGTGCGCAGACTTTGCACATCTTTGCCGCTGCGCACAAACGATAACGCAATATAATCAACGCCTTGATCCAGACCAAACTTCAGATCTACAAGGTCTTTTTCGGTAAGCGATTGGATTTTTAAATTAACGCCCGGTAGATTGACACCTTTGTGTGATTTTAAAACCCCCGGCAAAATTACCTCTGCCTCGATATACTGGCGCGCTACCGACAGGACCCGCAGTTCCAATTTTCCGTCATCCAGCAGGATCCGATCGTCGATGCGGAGTGAGTTGACCAGATTGGGCACTTCCAGCGGCAAGAGCAGGGCTTCTTTAAGGTTGAGAATATCTTCTGGATGAGTATCTAGCGAAGTGAGAAAAACCCGTTGGTGTAATTCAAGTTTTACGCCTTCCGCGGGTAAAGTTCCAACGCGCAGTTTCGGTCCTTGCAGATCCTGCAAGATTGCGATCGGCCGGCTCATTTCTTTTGAAAGTTTTCGGATGGTGGCAATACGATTAGCGTGCTCTTCATGCGAACCATGCGAGAAGTTAAGCCGGGCAACATCCATGCCTGCCAGAATCAGTTCTCGAAGTATTTCTTCCGATTCGCTGGCCGGACCAATGGTGGCAACAATTTTAGCCTTCCGATCCATGGCTGTGTCTCCTTGTGTCAAAACGAAAAAAAGCAGTTTCTCTTGTGATGTTGCGCAATGAACAAATGCATGGTTCAGATCCACAAAATTATGACCTTTCCCACTGCGAACGCTGGAAAGGATAAAGTCAGGATCGTTTGCCGGTCAAAAACCCACCCGAATTAATTATAGTCGGTTTTATAGATAATTGAGCTTCTGAGCCTCTTTTTTGAGTTCGGCGCGGAAATCAGGATGCGCAATTGAAATCAGATCGAGAGACCGTTGCCGAATGGATTTTCCATACAAATCCACCATTCCATATTCAGTGCAAACATAATGAACATGATTGCGCGTAGTCACAACACCGGCGCCTTGTTTAAACATGGGGGTGATTCTGCTGATCAACGTGCCGTCCCGCAGGGTGGTTGTACTGGGGAGTGCAATAATCGGAAGCCCTCCTTCTGATAAGGCTGCGCCATAAATAAAATCTAGTTGACCGCCCACGCCGCTGTAAAGGCGGGGGCCGATGCTGTCGGCACATACCTGGCCGGTTAGATCCACTTCGATGGCAGAATTAATGGCAACCATGTTGCGATTCTGGGCAATGATAAAAGGATTATTCACATATTCGGTACGGTGCATTTCGATTAATGGGTTGTCATGGGCCCAGCGGTACAGGGTGTTGGTTCCGATCATAAAGCCGGCGGTGATTTTTCCGGTATGAATGGTTTTGCGGCTGCCATTGACAATGCCGGCTTCCACCAGGTCGATGATGCCGTCTGAGAATAATTCGGTGTGAACGCCGAGATCTTTTTTGTGAAAGAGATATTTTAGA
>CAZQLE010000002.1:68435-86517 GCA_964593905.1 uncultured Anaerolineaceae bacterium
CGTCAGGAATTTCACCGATTCCCATTTGCATGGTGGCGCCATCGGGAATGCGCTCGGCGATGAATCCCGCAATTTTTTCATTGAGCGGCGAAGTGGATTGGCTGCCCATGGCATGTTCTGAGAGCGGGTAATCCACCGGGACGATGTGATCAAGCTTGCTGACGTGAATGAAGGTGTCGCCCAGGGTGCGCGGCATTTGGCAGTTGACCTCTGCGATCAGGATGCGTGCCGATTCGGCAGCGGTTTTGGTAAGCCCGGCCTCAACGCCAAAGGTGCAGAAGCCGTGTTCATCGGGGGGCGAACAATGCACAAATGCAACATCCAGTGGCAAGATGTTGCGTTTAAACAGCAGCGGCAGCTCTGATAACAATACCGGGGTGAAATCTGCTCTTCCTTCATGGATAGCTTTACGAACATTGCTGCTGATAAAAAGGGTGTTAACGCGCAGATGCCCGTCCATTTCGGGGTCTACATATTCACACCCGGCAATGGTTAACGCCTGACAGATTTCCACATCTTTTAAATGGGGTGCATAGTGTACCAGGGCGTTAAGAAGTTCATGGGGAACCGAGCAGTTGCCGGTAAGAAAAATGCGGTAACCTGATTTGACAGCTTTAACAGCTTCGCTGGCGGTGGTGGTGCGTTGTTGATAAATTGTTTTCCAGTCCATTGTATCCCCTGTGAAAGTGATTGAGATTTTAAATATTCAGCTTTTTCGAAAAAACAAGAATTGAGGTATTGATGAGGGCAGAGTTCTGCCACACCGCACATTCGAGCTTTATCTCTTCAGCATGGTATCTATTATTTTATATCAGCCATGAAATATACGCGGGGTTCGTATAAAAATAACTGCCGCTTTTTGGCAGCAAAAAGCATCCAAAAAGCGGCAGATCTTGAAAACAAATTGTTAGCTCATCATTAAAATTGGGCGGATGCGCTCGATTGCCCAATCAATGGTCTCGCGGTCGATCACCAGCGGCGGAGCAAAGCGAATGATGTTGGAATGGGTTTCCTTCGCCAGTATGCCGTCTTTCATCAGGGCTTCACAGAACCGACGCGCCCCTCCGGCTTGGGGGTGTAATTCAACCCCGATCAACAGTCCTTTGCCGCGCACTTCTTTTACGTGGGGGCTTGGAATTTCTGCCAGTTGCTCGGCGAAATATTCACCCATTTCTGCGGCGCGCTCGACCAGTTTTTCTTCGACGATCACCCGCAAGGAGGCCCGGGCAACGGCGGCTGCCAGAGGGCTGCCGCCAAAGGTTGAACCATGATCGCCGGGTTCAATTAACCCGAGGGTGTTTCGATTGGCCAGCACGGCAGAGATCGCCATAAACCCACCCGAAAGCGCCTTTCCGATAATGGTCATATCGGGTTTTACCCCGTCATGTTCGCAGCAGAATAATTTGCCGGTGCGTCCCAACCCGACCTGAATTTCATCAGCGATGAAAAGGACATTGTTTTTTTTGCAGATTTCGCTGACCTTCTTGATGTAGCCTTCAGGGGGAATATTTACACCGGCTTCACCCTGAATGGGCTCCAGTAGAATTGCAGCGGTATTCGGCGTGATTGCAGCTTCCAGGGCTGTCGCATCGCCATAGGGGACGGTTTTGAACCCCGGTGTAAAGGGGCCAAAGTCATCGCGATAGGAAGGTTCGGTGGAGAAAGAAATAATTGAGACTGTACGCCCGTGAAAGTTGCCCTCGGCGACGATAATTTCAGCCTGGTGACGGGGAACACCTTTCGATACGTAGGCCCATTTGCGGGCAACTTTGACAGCTGTTTCAACAGCTTCGGCGCCGCTGTTCATCGGCAATGACATCTCATAACCGCTTAGCTCGGCTAATTCCTTGTAAAACAAAGGAAGTTGATCATTCCGAAATGCGCGCGATGTCAGGGTAACTTTTTCGGCCTGTTCTTTGAGGGCTGCCAAAATCTTGGGGTGAACGTGTCCCTGGTTGACTGCGGAATATGCGCTCAGACAGTCTAGATAGCGATTACCTTCCACATCATAAACCCACACCCCCTGACCGTGATCGATGACCACATCCAATGGATGATAGTTATGGGCGCCGTACTTTTCTTCAAGAGCGATAAAATCTCGAGTTTCCATACGATTTATTTTTCTCCAAGCAAATGAACCAGAATACCTTTTTGGGCGTGCAAACGATTATGTGCCTGTGGGAAGAGGCGGGAATGAGCGCCATCGGCGACGGGGTCTGTTACTTCCTGTCCACGGTGAGCCGGGAGGCAGTGCATGACGATTGCATCTTGCCGCGCTTCATCCACCAACTTTTCATTTACCTGATAGGGCGGGAAAACCGCTTCCCGTTTTTTTGTTTCTTCTTCCTGTCCCATGCTGGTCCAGGTATCGGTGTAGATGACATGGGCATCTTTTACGGCCGCATGAGGATCACGGGTAAAGTTGATTTTGCTGCCACTTTCGGCTGCAAATTTCCGGGCATCTGCGACCGATCTGGCAGAAAGATCGTAACCCTCGGGGCCGGCGATGGTGAAATTTGCACCCAGTTTTGTGCAGATGTGCATTAAGGAAACCGCCACGTTGTTGCCGTCGCCGATAAAGGTGATGTTCAGGCCCTTGAGTGCGCCGAATTCTTCCATAATGGTTAGCGCATCTGCCATGCCCTGGCAAGGATGGTTGTAATCGCTCAGGCCGTTTAATACTGGAATGGATGACCATTTTGCAAGTTCGACAACGTGTTCGTGATCAAAAACACGGGCCATTAAAACATCGACATATCCTGAAAGCACCCGCGCCACATCGGCAATCGATTCGCGTTTGCCCAACCCGATTTCGTTTGGAGAGAGGTAGAGTGCATCGCCTGCCATGTGCCGCATGGCCATATCAAAGCTGACACGGGTCCGCAGGGATGGTTTTTGGAAAATCATGCCGAGGACTTTACCCTTGAACAAGGGTTGATTACCACCGTGGAAATGTTCATTTTTCAATTTTACCGACAGGTCGAGGATGCTTTGCAACTCGGCGGGTGAGTAATCAGAAATGGCGATAAAATCTTTTTTCATGGCGGCTCCTTCATGTGCGCGTGGGTTTTGATCAATATTTATTAGATCTAATATCTTATATCTAATTTTACAGGGTATAGATCTTATTTGCAAGTCCATTACCATTCCAAAATAGGTTATCTTATCATATACTAAACAGATAAAAATAGACACCTATTTGCTGATTGGCTAAACTTAAAAAGGGAAAAATGGACACCGCAGAAATTCGAAACGAAGACCTTTCCATCCTTAAACAGCCCCTTAAGAGACTGGCTGGCTTTGCCTGGTTTGCCGTGGCCTATAATTTGTTTGTCGTGCTCTGGGGTGCATTTGTGCGCGCTACTGGCTCAGGAGCGGGCTGCGGCGCGCATTGGCCGTTGTGTAATGGCGTTGTCATTCCGCGGGAAGCGGTGGTGGAAACGCTGATTGAATTTACCCATCGCGCCACCAGCGGGCTGACCCTGATTTTTGTGGTCATTCTGGTCGTTCAGACCTGGAAGGTGACACAAAAAGGTGATCTGTTACGCCGCTTTTCCGGTGCGGCCGGCTTTTTTACGCTGACCGAGGCACTGATTGGTGCTGGTCTGGTTTTATTGGGGCTGGTGGGTGAGAATGAAACAGCTGCGCGGGCCGTGTCGATGATGGCACATCTGGTAAACACGTTTTTGTTGATGGCCGCGCTGATTCTGACCGCGTGGGGACTCAGCTTTGGTTTTGAAGGTTCCCTGCGTTTTTCGCTGGCCCGAAACTGGCCTACTTTGCTGAGTTTTTTGATGATGCTTTTGCTGGGCGCCAGCGGAGCTGTTACCGCCCTGGGTGATACGTTATATCCGGCGGCGTCGCTGGCAGAAGGTTTTCAGCAGGATATTTCTTCCAACGCTAATTTTTTGATCCGGCTGCGCGTATTTCACCCGTTGATTGCTGTGCTCACCGGAGCGGTTGTGGTCTGGGCAGCATGGAAAATTGCCGGGCGGCGCGAAAATTCTGCGCTGGCAAGGCGTCTGGCGCTGGGCATTAGCGGTGTTTATGCTGCGCAATTGTTTATTGGGGCTGTCAATGTGATCTTACTGGCGCCGGTGTGGATTCAACTGATTCATCTCTTCACGGCATTATACATCTGGCTGCTGATGGTGCTGCTTCATTTTCTAGATCTTGGGCAGCCCGTGCTTGCGGATGGCGTCGTTAACCATCCAGTCCATAACGCGGTAGGTGAAGTCACCCAGCAGCGAGGTTAGCCGATAAAACAGGCTGGTTTGAATATCGGGAATAATCACATATTTGCGCCGAACAACCCCGGCCAGAATCTTTTCGGCCACATGCCCGGCTGAAAGCGGTTTTATCGTGCCTGAAATCTCTTTGGTGATGGCCGGTTTGTACTGCTCTTCATAGGCCAACTGGGGGGTATCGGTATCGGGGGGGTAAACGATGGATAAGGCAATATGGTAGGGCTTTACTTCTGAGCGCAGCGCGTCGCTCATTCCGCGCAGGGCAAATTTTGAGCCTGAATAAGCGGTATATCCATAGATGGCAAGAAAAGAAGCCGCCGAGCCGATATTAATAATGTGCCCGGATTTTCGGGCCAGCATTGCCGGTAGGAGGGCATGAATTACACTCACCATCCCCAGATAGTTAACGTCAATCATCCAGCGGAACTTTGCGAGATCCAGCTCTTCAAACCGCCCAGGGTGAACCACGCCGGCACAGTTGAACAAAAAATCAGGGGTGCCCTGTTGTTGTTGAAAGTCGTGCAAAACGGCCTGAATTTTTTCAGCTTCTGCAACGTCCGCTTTGATCCAACCAATCTTTTGCTCCTGAAATTGGCGGGCGGTCTCAAGCTGCGCAACGGCCTCTTGAAGGTTGTTTTCATTCCTTGCCAGAAGGTAAACATGAGCGCCGAGGGGGACAAGCTTTTTTGCCAGGGCAAAACCAATGCCGCTTGAGCCGCCGGTGATCAGGATGAGTTTGTTGTAAAAGGGATTGGTGGCAGACATGGAATGAAAGCTCCTTTGAGCAAATGACTAGTGTCCACAGGAGGCGCACGATCCGCCCGAGCATCCGCCGCACTGATGCCCACCCGAAGAACCGAGAGACCTTCCCTCGCTCTGGCAGAAACAGGCTGAAATCGTCCGGTGGGTATCGGCGCTTTGACACTGCGGGCAAGCCAGCGGGGCATCTGCATCCTTCATGGCGCGCAGTTTGTCAAACTTTGTAAGACATTGATTGCAGATATATTCGTAGATGGGCATATTGATTCTCTTGTGCAGTTAAGCTGCATCATTTTACTGCATTCGAATTGAAGTGGTCAATGTGTAAACAAAAGAGGCGAGAGAAATATAAAATGCTCTCGCCTCTTTTTTGATCTGTTGCGGTGTTAGCTGCGCGGCTGCTGCTGGGTGATGCAGTGTATGTTGCCGCCGCCGAGCAAAATTTCGCGGGCATAAACCGGGGTGATTTTCCGATCGGGAAAGAGCGCCGCCAGGGCCTGGATGGCGGCCTGATCATGTCGGTCATTGAATACCGGCATCACGATTCCACCGTTGCAAATATAGAAGTTGATGTAAGACCCTGCCAGACGGTCGCCGGCCGTGCGCGGCAGGGTGCCTTCGATCGAGTCGACCCCCAGGCTTTCTTCTTCATTAATTAGAATGGGATCGGGAATGTGGATTTTGTGAACTTCGAGGCTGCGGCCGTGGGCGTCTTTGCTTGTCATCAGACGCTCATAGGCGTCATGCGAGATCTCATACTGTGGGTCGGTGGGGTCATCACACCAGGCTAAAGCCAACACGCCCGGGCGGATATAGCAGCAGATATTATCGACATGGCCGTTGGTTTCGTCGTTGAAGATGCCGTGTTTCAGCCAGAGGAACCGGTCAATATGAAGATATTCGGCCAGGTAATTTTCGATCTCTGCCCTGGTTAACTGCGGGTTGCGATTTTCATTTAAAAGGCATTCTTCTGTGGTGATTAACGTACCCTGCCCATCGACATGGATCGAACCACCTTCCAGCACCAGCGGGGCTTTATAGCGGTCGATATGCTCGAGGTCCATCATCTTGCGCGCCACCATCTCGTCTTTATCCCAGGGGAAATATAGCCCGCTGTGCAGACCGCCCCAGGCATTGAAATCCCAGTCGATGCCGCGCACAACTCCCTGCTGGTTGACCACGAAGGTCGCCCCGCAGTCGCGCATCCAGGAATCATCGCTGGACATTTCAACGACCCTGACACTGGCGGGCAGTAAATGGCGGGCATTGCTCCACTGGCTGTGTGAAACACACATGGTCACCGGTTCAAATTGCGCAATTGCACTGGCAACAGCGGTAAAAACCTTTTGAGCGGGTTTTGCACCCAGGCGCCAGTTATCGGGCCGTTCGGGCCAGATCATCCAGGTTCCGGCATGGGGTTCAAACTCACCGGGCATGTGAAAACCATCCTGCCGCGGGGTTGTTTCAAATGTTTTCGACATTGTGTTACCTCTTTATAAAAGGTGGGGAGGTTTTCCCTCCCCACGCTGTATTCATTGCACTAATGTTTTACTTTTGGTTTCGGGCTACAACCAGGAGTACTTCGCCAATGAGGAGGGTGAGAATGACACCCACGATCACCGGCAGCGCGTAAGCCCAATCGACGGGGGCACCGGGGACCCAGACGAAGAAGACAATGGCCTGCAAAATGAACACCAGGCAAACAGCTACCATGAGGAGCGCCACACCATTGCCGCCCGGAACACGATAGGGGCGGGGTGTGCTGGCATCAATTTTGCGCAGGCGCAGGAAGGCAGGGAAAAGCGCCAGGTAGGGCATGAGGAACACAATGGAGCTAAAGGCAAACAGGCTCCAGAACAAATCCTCAGCATTGCCGGCCATGAAGCCGTAGAGGATGATCACCACCGTGGAAAGCACACCCGTCAGAAGATAAGCGTTGAGCGGGGTCTTATTGACCGGGTGCAGTTTGCCAAAGAAAGCCGGCAATTCATGGTCTTGCCCGGCTTCAGCCGCGGTGCGATTCGCGCCAATTGTCCAGGTAACCATGTTCGCCAGAAAGGTGTACAGCGTGGCAATGCCCAAAATGGTCACAACCACACCACCGACGCCCGTATCACCCAGGATGATTTGCAGCGTATCGATGATGCCGCCCACCAGACCCAGTTGATCCAGCGGCAGCGCCAACAACATGCCCACTGTGCCCAACAGGTAGAACAGAGAAATCAAGACACCAGCGATGATAATGGCGCGGGGAATATCTTTGCCGGGGTTTTCCATTTCGCCGGCAGCCCCCGACATTAGCTCAAAGCCCATGAAGCTGTAAACGATCACAGGCAAAAATTGCAGACCCGCATCCCAGGTGGGCATTAAGTTGGCAAAGGAAAGATCGTTGGCTACGCCATTTTTGATCGCAAAGATCACCCCGCCGACGCCAATTACCAGCAGGATGACTGCTTTTAAGGCGGCGCCCAGATTGGGGAACCATTTGCCGGTTTCAAGCGACATGATGCCGATGGCAACTGTGAGCCAGGTCATAATCACGCCGACGGCAATCTGGGCCCAGAGGGACATTTCTGGGAAGAATAACTGTGAAAAGATTCCGGCAAATAGAATGTAGACGGAGGGCATCCACAGGGCGACGTTTACCCAGTACAACCAGGTGGTGCGTGCGGCCCATTTTTCACCAAAGGCTTTTTTGATCCATACATACAGGCCGCCTTCTTCAGGGTAGGTTGTTCCCAGCTCGGCGGTGATTAAACCATAGGGGATGAAGAACACCACCAGGGTGATGAGCCACCAGGAGATCGAGGCCGGACCGATTGCTGCAGATGGGGCAACAGTGTCGATGACCAGGATCGCGCACACAGTGAACAGGGTCATATCCAACCCACGCAGGGCTTTTTTTAGACCTTTTCCTTGCTCAGCATTCGCGATAGCCATAGGATTTTCCTTATTGGAGATGAGAGTTAATGAAGAGAGGCCGGGAGAAATTTATGATTTCTCCCGGGTGAATAACCGGATAGTTTAGCGCACCAAAGTGGTAAGGTGCTGCTCAACGCGCGCTTTATGGAGGGCTTGTAATTCGACAGAAGGGCGCTTGAGCCGGGGATAGACAAAATAGACCAGCAGACCTTTTTCGGTATGCAGACGATTTTCGGACTGGTCGAAGATGATTGAATTGGGGCAGTCCATAACCTCGTCGGTGGCTTCGACACCGCGCGAGGCAGGCAGGCAGTGCATAAATTTGCAGTGCGCGGGGGCTTTTTTGAACAGACCCATGTTAACTTGATAGTCGGGCATAAACGCGGCCCGGCGTTCGGGTATCTGGTCTTCCTGCCCGACCCACCACCACAGATCGGTGTAAATAAAATCGGCGTTTTTTACTGCTGCGATCGGATCTTCGGTCACTTGCACGCTCCCGCCGGATTTTTTGCAGTTCTCGTTCGCGATTTTTAGCCATTCATCAGGCGCCTGGTATTTTTTCGGAGCGGCATGGGTAAAATTCATTCCCAGGCTGGTGCAAATAAACATTAATGAAGAAAGAACATTGGTGGCATCACCCACAAAGGTCACATTCAGATCTTCAAGTTTCTTGCCGGCCGGTTTGTGTTCCAGCATTGTGAATACATCACAGATAACCTGCGTGGGGTGGTTAAAATCAGTCAGCCCGTTAATAACGGGGACTGTGGCAAATTCGGCCAGTTTGGTGACGGTTTCGTGTTTGAGGGTGCGGGCTTCGATCACATCCACCATGCGTGAAAGCACCCGCGCGGTGTCATATAAAGATTCGCGAACTCCCAGGTGAATTTCGCCAGGTTTCAAATACAGGGCATGTCCGCCCAACTCGGTCATGGCCACTTCAAATGAAACACGGGTGCGGGTTGAAGGTTCCTCAAAAATCATTGCCAGTGTGGCATCCTGGAGGAGTTTTGGCGTGCAGCCCTGTTTATCGGCTTCTTTGATCAAGCGAATGAGTTCAATGATCTCCAGCAGTTCCTGTTTGCTGAAATCCTGAGTGTCGATAAAGTGTTTTAATTCGGTCATGAGCTACTCCTGAGATGAAAAAATTTGAATGGTTCTTTACTTTAGGTCGGCATCTGAAAGCCCAAAGTCTTCGGGTTTGGGCTGCCATTCGTCAATATTTTTCAAGATTCTTGGGACCAGCGTATAGCCTTTGAGCTTAATACCCGGGATGGAAGGAAGGGTGTGGCGGATGAATTCACGCAGATCATCATTGGTTTTAAAGCGGGCTTCAATAGAGATGTCTTGCGTGCCCTGACCATAGGCCACATAGCTTACTTCGTGCATGGTCATTAGTTGTTGGATGGCCTGATCTTCCAGCACGGGGTCTGATTCCAGGAAAATATCTGCGGCAGTAATGTAGTCAAACGCCTGGGGGTTGATAATTGCGGTTAACCGGATTGCGCCTAAATCGACCAGACGATCAATGCGCTTTCGAATGGTACGTTCGTTGGCGCGGGTCTCACGGGCAATTTCAGATGCAGAAATGCGGCCGTTTTTATGCAGTAGTTGAATGATTTGATAATCGAGAAAATCGTAACTGGATTGTTCCATGGCTTCTCTTTGTTTGTTCTGATTCGGAATATTTTAATTCCGATTACTGTATATAGAATACCGATTATTACTCACCCGGCCAAGTATCATTTGTCATTTGTAAATAATGATTAATGGTAACTGCACGGTTTGCAGCGCAAAACTTCAACTTTTTGGAGAATGGCGCTTTGAATTTGAGCTTTCTGCGACGGGTTGGGGGCGGTTGTGATTTATGTTCTGACCGGGTTTATGTGGTATAAATGAACGAATTTGTATCTTAAATTGCAGGTGAAATTTTGAATTCTATCGTCATTGTGATCGCAAGTTATATCGCTGCTCAAATGCTGTCGGATATCGGCAGTTTGCAAATTGTGCAATTCCTGGGTTTTTCTCTCGATGCCGGCACGTTCATTTATCCCATTACCTTTACGCTGCGCGATCTGGCCCATAAAACGCTGGGGGTGCGCGGGGTAAGAGCTTTGATCCTTACCGCTGCGGTGATTAATGTGGTTATGGCTGGATATTTCTTTTTTGTGGCCCGGCTTTCACCAGACACGATGGCTGGCAGTAGTGATCTGTGGGGTAAGGTGCTTTCACCGGTATGGCGGATTACTCTGGCCAGCATTGTAGCAGAACTGATTTCGGAGCTGATGGATACTGAGATCTATCGCTACTGGGTGGAGAAAGTCACCACGAAATATCAATGGCTGCGCGTGCTTATTTCAAACGCAATCAGCGTGCCGCTGGATACGCTGGTATTTGTTTTTCTGGCCTTTTACGGCACGATGCCCATGACTGCAATCTGGTCCATCGTGTGGGGAAATATTATTTTGAAGGGTGTCGTGACGGTGGTCAGCATGCCGCTGATTTACGCAGTTCCCGATAAAAAGATCGAGAGCTAATAGACAAATTCGCGGATATCGTAGCGACTGATGTGCGGTGTCCCTTTTTCAAGCGAAAAAGATAACGCCTGTTCGATGATCTCGCCCTGCTTTGTCAATTCTGGTATGGAAAGCGGGGCGAGGTCCTCTTTAAAAGCATTACCCGTGTAAGCCAGTCCTTCATTTTCGACCAACTCTGAGAAATACAGAATATCTTCTGCATCAAGCTGCATTTTATCGAGCGCGGCGATTGTGTCGCGCGCATGGGCTGTGGCATATTTTTTGCCACCCGCGCCAAGCAGAATGATCACACCAACGGCAATCCCCCCTTCTTTCATGGCGTGAACTGCCTGAATTGCATCTTCGCTTTTGCCCGGTTTTTTCAGATAAGCGAGTAACTCATCATGACCGCTTTCAACTCCAAGATAAATTCTGCGGACACCCAGCTCACTCAGGCGGCGATAATCGGCGGCGGTTTTCTTTTCACCGCTGAAGCCATCCAAAAAGGCGTAAATTCCACCCAGACTTTCGACATCAAAGACCTGGTGGACGGTTTCAAGCATGGGCAGCAGCCGGGGGGTAGGGATCACCAGCGCGTTGGCGTCACCGAGGAAAATGGTCCTTCGCAGAGAGAGGCCATCTGCAAGATACTCATGCACCTCGGTTAGATGCTTTTTAAATTCATCATTGGTTTTGATGTGAAAACGGGTCTTTTTGTAAAAATCACAAAAAGTGCAGGTGTTAAAGGAACAGCCCTCGGCAGCTTGCAAAACAACCGCCATGTACTGATCGGGCGGGAGGATGCCCACCGGTTTATAGATTTCGGAAAACTGGCGGATATCTTTTTGATAGGCCGTCTCGTTGAACTGCGCTGCGGTTGCCAGCCCGTTGAGTTCTGCCACGCCCACAGCAGGTGAGAGCTTCACCTGCCCATTGTTGAGCGCTGTCAGGATCTCAATGGCGGTCTGACGGGCGGTCTCTTCCAAGAGGGCAGCTTCCTGATCGGTCAACCATCTTCGTTCCCGGTCACCACTGGTATGGATCCATTTGGCAACCGTTTTGCCATTCAACCCGCGGCGATAAGAAATATTGGCTGACATGGCTGTCCACAGGCGGCCAAAAAGATCGAAACTATACACCCGGTTTAGTTCAGTCGCCTGGAGGCTGAGGGTGGTGCAGTTTGTTTTTATCGATAAGGTCAGGGTCGTTTGACCCCATTTGCCATGATGTACCATGTCATTGTTATCCTGTACAATTGAATTGTAATGTATTTTGTTTATTATAATAATCGTGCAGCATGGATTATTGCGATGGATGCCGGCATTTCCCCAAAATTTTTTGTAAGTATAAACTTTGCAATTGAGTGTTCTCTGAATTATTGAAAATGAAGGCAATGGGTATTTATGGCTCTTACCATTCATAAGGCGTTGCGAGAACTACCAATTCTATCCACGGCTCAGCTTACCGGCGGTAAAGGCGGGGTGGAGCGGGTGATTCGGTGGACGCATATTGTTGACAACCCGGAATTGATCCCCTGGGTTCGAGAAGGGGATCTGCTGATGACGACCGCATTTGCGATTAAGGACAACCCTGACCAACAGGTGGAGTTGATTAATAACCTGGTCAACAAAAAACTGGCCGGAATTTTGATTGCGGTCGGCCGGTATGTGCAGGAGATACCGATTCGGATGGTTGCCGAAGCCGACCGGTATGATTTTCCGGTGATTGCTCTTCCGTGGGATGTGCCGTTTGTGGAGGTTACCCATGCCATTCATGAATGGATTCTAAAGGAGCAAATTGCGGTTACCGAGCAGTCGTTTCATATTCATAAAGTGCTGACTCAGCTTGTGATTGATGGTGGTGATTTGCAGATGCTGGCCGAGAGCCTGGCTCACTTGCTGCAGCGCTCGGTGGCCATTGAAGATGTGGGGCTGCGCTTGCTGGCCCATTCCACCCTGGAACCCAGCGATACCCTGCGCCAGCGCAGCATTGCGTATCAGCGCACCCCGGATGACGTCGTTCAATATTTTAAGTCCATTGGATTGTTGAACTTCTCCAGAGAAAATCCGCAGCCCCGCTTTTTGCCGGTGCAACCCGAATTGGGTATGGACCGCGAACGAATTTTGGCGCCCATTCTGGTTGGCGGGCAGCTCTTTGGGTATATCTGGATTATATCGACCCAGGACTCGTTGACCCAGCTTGATTTTGTGGCTATTGAGCGCGGTGCGGCGGTGGCTGCCTTAATTCTGAGCAGAGAACAGGCTGTATTTGAAGCTGAACAACGGGGCAAAACGAAAATACTCGAAAGCCTGATGGACCCTGATTCGGGCAGAAATGTTTATGATCTGGCTGAGATGATGCGGCGGCTTGGGCTGCATGGAGATTATCAAGTCCTTACCCTATCGGATCTGGGTGATAAACCATTGCCCCCCCGAAATTTAATCCCCATCGTAGATGAAATTATCCAGCAAAGCGGGCATTCGGCCACCGTGGTTGACTGGGCCGGGCGGGTGGTTGTTTTGATTGGGAATGCGCAGAATGAGCAGGGAATGGAAATTTCTCAACAGCTCATCCAAAATTGCCAGCCGCGAGGGATTCACCTGGTAATTGGCTTAAGTCGGATTACAAACCAGGCCAGTTTTATCCGCCGTTGTTATCAAGAGGCTTTGGATGCAACCCAGGTTGGGAAAGCGCTTTCGAATCAGGGTGGCTCGATCTGGCCATTTGAGCGCCTGGGTTATATGTACTGGCTGCTGAACATTCCGCCGGAAGTGCGCTCCAATAATGGTTTTGAAAGCGTGATTGACAAAATTGCTGAATATGACACCCAGCATGAAACTGAATATTTAAAAACACTGGAATGTTATCTGGATAATCTGGCAAATGCCCAAAAAACGTCGGAGGTATTGTTTATCCACCGCAACACGCTGCGCCAGCGGTTGTTGCGTATGCAAGACTTATGGGGCATTGACTTTGAAGATACCCATACGTTGATCAATCTAACCATCTCAATTAAGGGGAAGTGGCTCTTAAAATCGTGATCCCATGTGCATACTGCACAATTGCTGCGATTATGTTTTGTGCAATATTAATTTGTATCCTCAGCTAAAATTGGATATCCTTAACGTAACTTTATTCCCTTTTTTTTAAAACCTGATACACTACGCCCTTCCAGATTTTGGGTTATTGGTCTCTCTTTTCCTAGACTCTCATTCGCAAAGGAGACTTTTTCATGGCTGAACTTGCATCTTCGGTGGCTTCGGAAATTAAGGAAGAGCGCGGAAAGTTAAAACGCGAGCTTACGCTTCTTCCGCTGTTTGGCATGATGTATTTCACTGTTTGCGGTGGCTCTTTTGGCGCCGAACCCATGGTTGGATACACAGGTCCGGGAATGGCATTGCTCTTGCTTGCCGTTACGCCAATCGTGTATAGCATCCCCAACATGTTTATGGTGCGTGAAATGACCTCGATGATGCCGGTGGAGGGCGGGTATTACCACTGGGTAAAGGCGGCTTTTGGGCCTTTCTGGGGATTTTTGACTGGTTGGATGAACCTGGTTGTTTCATGGGTGGATGTGGCTATTTATCCGGTCTGGGCTGCGGCCTATCTGGCATTTTTCATTCCAGCCCTGGATGAAGGCGCCATGATTGGCGGTCTGTTTATCAGCGCGGGGGTCTTGCAATGGATTGTCGCTCTGGTAATGATCTGGTTAATTGCTTTGTTGCAAACCCGCGGGGCGCGCCTGACCGGGTTATTTACCGACTGGGTGGGGGTGATCATGCTGGTGCCCCTGATTATTATGTCGGGGTTTGGTATTTATAATTGGATTTTTAATGAATCTGCGCAGCAATTACCCTTTATGGCCGAAGGTCAAACCATCTTTGGCGCTTTTAGCGTGGGTTTGTTTATTGCCATGTGGAATTATATGGGTTGGGAGCTTCCCTCCTCGGCCGGTTCGGAAATCGTTAATCCAAAGCGAACCTACCCGTTGGCAATGGCGTTGACGCTGGTGGCCGCCATTGGCACCTATACGATCCCGACTCTGGCCGGCCTTTATGGCGGCGCGGGAAACGATGGCAAATTCCATGTCTGGGGTATTGAAGAACCGGATGGCATTGGGCCTTATCTGGCAGAATATTCGATTACCGAAGATCAGATCATGGCGTGGGGTTCAGACCCCGCAGATGAGTTTGGCTGGGAGTTTCCGGATATTGCCGCACAGATTGGAATCACCTTCAATGGCGGCGAAGAGGGCGCGCTTGCGCTTATTTTGGGAAGCCTGGTGACCATATCTGCAATTTTTAGCATGACGGGGCTTTTTATCGGAAACAGCCTAAGTTCAAGCCGTGTTCCTTATGCGATGGCCGAAGATGGGATGATGCCGCGCTGGCTGGTGAAAGTGCATCCCAAATATGGCACGCCCTATGTTTCAATCATCGTCGCCAGCATTATGTTTAGCCTTTTATCGCTGTCCACCTTTGCTTTTCTGGTTGTGGTGGATGTGTTCTTAAATGTCCTGGCGCTGCTTTTGCAATTCTTATCCCTGTGGAAGTTGAGATTTATCAAACCCGCCGTGCCGCGTCAGAAAGTGCCAGGGGGGCTTCCGGGGCTAGCTTTAATCACCCTGGGCCCGGTGGCAATTTTTATTCTGGCAACGGTGAGCCAATTGCAGGAGGAAGGTTTTAGCACGCTTTGGCTTGCGGCGGCGGCGATTGCGGTTGGTTCGATTCTATATATCTTTATGCGGAAAATTGTTAAACCCGGAGTTCCGGATATTGACCCATGGGAGGGCCACGAATAAACGAAATCAGGGATGTTGATTAAAGATTTGACAGGCTGCCATTCAACATGGCAGCCTGTTTGATTCTGGGGGGATACGGTGTTTGATGTCTTCAGCGATTCAGATTACCAGAAGGGATAAGGAATATTACAGCCTGGTTCAAGGGGTGATGCTATAATTTTGTATATGGATTTTCAGAAGAAAGCTTCAATTCGAACCGGCGGTGGCGCGGATCTGGCGTTTGGCGTGGTGGTGCTGGCATCTTATTTTGTGATTTTCAGCTCCATGCGAACCACAGACCCTTTCAATATTCTGGGTTTAACGCTCCTGGGTGTGGTTTATATCTGGAATGGAATTTACGGTTATGCGACCGTCTCTGTGACTACCAATAAAGGGCATCTGCTGGTCTATTTTGCATCGCAGATGATTTTTGGGGGGGCCATTGTCTATCTCAGCCACGGGGTTGCATTCAATGCCCTGGTGCTGCTGCCACTGACTGCGCATAGTGTGCTGCTTTTAAACCCGCGGCCCATGTATTTAACCAACCTGGGGATCGCGGTGATTTATCTGGCTGCGGTGGTTCTTTCAAGCGGCACCTGGGTGGCGATCGCGGATGCGATCCCGTTGTTTGTGGCGGGGCAGGTGTTTATTATCGCTTTTACACAGATGGCTGTGGGAGAAGAGCGGGCCAGAATTGAGGTTGAGAAACTGGTTTCTGAGCTGGAAAGTGCCAATCAGCAACTGCGTGAATATGCCGTTCAGGTGGAGGAATTGGCGATCAGCAAAGAAAGAAACCGGCTTGCCAGAGAGATCCATGATGGGGTGGGTCATTACCTCACCACGGTTAATATGCAGCTTCAGGCTG
This sequence comes from uncultured Anaerolineaceae bacterium, assembly GCA_964593905.1. Classification (GTDB taxonomy): domain Bacteria; phylum Chloroflexota; class Anaerolineae; order Anaerolineales; family Anaerolineaceae; genus CAZQLE01. The sequence continues at coordinate 84,522 of CAZQLE010000002.1, forward strand.
CCGAAGCGATTCTACTAAAAGACCCGCAGGGCGCATTGAAAATGATTGGTACGGCTCAAAAACAAACTCAGGATGCGCTGGGCGATATTCGCCAGTCTGTCTCAACCCTGCGCGAGAATATTGATGCCACGGTTCCACTGATGGATCGATTGGATAAGCTGCTGAATAATTTGCGTATGAGCGGTGTTGAAGCAGATCTGAATGTGCTGGGCAACGTGCGCAGCTTAAGCTCGCAGGCTGATTTGACGATTTTTCGCGCTGCCCAGGAAGGAACCAATAATGCGATTCGACATGGAAATGCGACAAGAATTTGTGTCAAATTGGATTTCACCCATCAAGATGAGGTTCAATTAGCCATTGAAGATAATGGCATTGGGACGGATCAGGCAACCGGGGGGTATGGTCTGGTCGGTCTTCAGGAACGGGTTAATCTTGTGCGCGGGCGCATGGTTACCGAATCAAAAGTTGGACAAGGTTTTGCATTACATATTTGGGTGCCAGGGTGAATCAGGTGATACGTATTCTGCTTGTGGATGATCAGTCTTTGTTTCGAGAAGCGCTGCAAACGTTGTTGGTGATGCAGTCTGATTTTCTCATTGTGGGCCAGGCTTCCAACGGTGAAGAAGCGCTGCGCATGGCCATTCATCAGCAACCCGATTTGGTGTTAATGGATTTGCGAATGCCGGTTATGGATGGCGTCACGGCAATTCAGCGGTTTCGATCTTCTTTTCCACAGATAAAGGTCATTGCATTAACGACCTTTGATGATGACGAACTGGTTTTTGATGCAATTCGGGCCGGGGCAGTGGGTTATTTGCTTAAAGACGTGTCGCCTGAAAAGCTCTATGAGGCAATTCGCGCTGCAGCGCGCGGCGAATATTTTTTGCATCCGGCGATTACAGCAAAAGTGGTCACTGAATTTGCCCGAATCCAGCGTCCGCGCAACAATCTGCTTGGGCAGCAAGATTTGTTGACCCCATTATCTTTGCGTGAGGTTGAGATTCTTAAAATCGCGGCAACCGGGGCGAGTAACCGGGATATTGCAGAGCAACTGGTTATCGCCGAGGGTACTGTAAAAAACCATATGCGCAATATTTTAGGCAAAATGGATGTGAAAGACCGAATGCAGGCTGTGTTGAAGGCAAAGGAACTGGGCATTATTTAAACACAACTTAAGCGCCGGCATCAAAAAATATGTCTTCCGGCACATGCAAGGCGACACTTTATCAATTATCCTCTCCTATTGGAGATTCTAAAATTGGACCAGCAACAAAAAAAGCCCTCTCAACAACTGATTAACCCAATCCAGGCCGGTGGTTTGGCGCTGGTGGTGATTGGTGTATCGCTGCTTGTCGGTTTCTATTTGCAATCGAGTTGGATGGCGTTGATGTTGGTTCCGCTTGCCGGAATGGCTTTTCTGGTTCCGGGAATTCGAAATCGCAGAACCGGCCTGATTATTCCGGGCTGCTTGATCACCGGCAGCGGTATTGGAATTGTGGCGGCAATTGGAAATTTTTTGCAGTCCACGCTTTATCAACGTGTTGGATTGTTGATTTTGTGTTTTTCGATCGGGTGGTTGTTAATTGCACTGATTTTGTATTTGAACTCGGGCCAACGGACCTGGTGGGCTGTCTTGACTGGCAGCATTCTGGCTTCGGTGGCCGCGGTGTTTTTATTTACCAACCTGAGCCTGGTTGATTTTGTCTTCTTCATCGTCACTGGTACGGGGATTGCGCTGCTTATGTGGGGGATTGTGGGCCATTTATTTGGTCTGATCATCCCGGGCAGTCTGCTGCTGGGTATTGGCCCGGGAATTAAGTATGCCTGGGGAGTGACGCCGGAGACAAATGTGCTGGCAAACACGGGGATTATGCTGGTGTGGTTTGCGTTTGGCTGGGCCTTAATTGTCCTGTTTTCACGGTTGATTCTGGCGAAATTTGTCTGGTGGCCTTTAATTCCGGGGGGGGTGCTGGCAATGGTGGGATGGGGCTTGTAT
>CAZQLE010000003.1:0-40082 GCA_964593905.1 uncultured Anaerolineaceae bacterium
CATTCTGAACGCCATAGGTGTGCTGGGTGATGCCCATTGCCCAGAGTACGGCAGCGGGACTGTTTTTTGCCATCATCTCGGCCGCCTGATAAAGTTGTTCTGCCGGTACGCCGGTAATTGCGGTCACTTTTTCAGGGGTATATTCTTCAATATTGGCTTTGAATTCTTCAAACCCTTCGGTGCGTTCGGCCACAAAGGATTGATTCTCCCAACCATTGGCCAGGATGATATGCATTAAGCCATTTGCCAGCGCAATATCGGTACCAGGCTTAAGCCGCAAGTGCAGCGTGGCGAACTCGGTCATGTCGATTTTGCGCGGATCGGCAACGATTAATTTTGCGCCGCGTTGTATCACTGCCTGGCGAATGCGGGTGCCAAAGACAGGGTGTTGTTCAGAAGTATTCGACCCGATGATGAAGAATGTTTGCGCAAATTCGGCAACGTCATCCATCGAATTGGTCATCGCGCCAGAGCCAAAGGAGGTGGCCAGACCGGCCACAGTGCTGGAGTGTCAAAGCCGGGCGCAGTGATCGATGTTGTTTGTGCCGACCACCTGGCGGGCAAACTTGTTCATCAGGTAATTTTCTTCGTTGGTGCATTTGGCCGAGGTTAACACCCCCACCGAGTCGGCGCCATGAGCATCGCGTGTATCGGCGATTTTATGTGCAACCAGGTTCAGGGCGGTATCCCAATCTGTTTCTACCCAGTTGCCGCGGTCTGATTTTGAAGGCCGGGGCTGGCCCTTGAGCAGATATTCGCGCACCATGGGTTTCTTGAGGCGCTCGGGATGGTTGACAAAGTCATAACCAAAACGGCCCTTCACGCACAGGTGCATGCCGTTAACCGCTGCTTCGGGGTTGGAAGTGACCCGGATCACCTTGCCATCTTTGATATTGAGATCAAACTGGCAACCCACACCGCAATAGGTGCAGGTGGTGGTGACTTTTTTGTCGGCCTGTCCATCAAAAACAGACATCTTTGGTTCGAGCGCTCCCGTGGGGCAATAGGCCACACAGGCGCCGCAAGATTCGCAGCGGGCTTCGAGCAGGGGCTGGTCCATGCCGGCCACAACATGCGATTCGTAACCGCGATCGGCCAGACCCCAGACAAATCTACCCTGAACTTCGGCGCAGGCGCGGATGCAGCGATTGCAAAGGATGCATTTATTCATATCCACCCAGATAAATGGGTTGGCATCGCTGTTTACTTCGAAACGCGGCTTGGGCGAAGCGTATTTCTGCGGATCAAGGCCGTAAAATTCTGCCCAGCGGATTAATTCATTATCGCGGCCGTAGTCAGGGACTGTCTGGGTATCGTGGTATGTGGAAAGCAACAGTTTCAGAATCATCTTGCGTGATTCAATAATCCGTGGAGTCTCGGTTTCGATCTCCATCCCTTCGGAGACAGGCAGGGTGCAGGATGTCATCGGCACACGTGCGCCTTTGACATCTACAATGCACAACCGGCAGCCGCCGTAGGGCGACAGGTCTTTGTGGTAACAGAGGGTGGGGATTGTAACGCCCATATGCTTGGCGGCATCCAGCACCCGGGTCCCTTCTGTTACTTCAACGGTTTGACCGTTTATTTTCAGGGTAACCATCATAAATATCCTTTTCTAACCCTATCTGTTAACCGGAAAGGTTGATTATTTTTTGGATCCGCGCAGGTAGATGTACCAGTACACCAGACCGACCATCACTGCGCCGCCGATAATATTACCGATGGTTACAGGGATCAGGTTTTTGATGAAGAAATTTCCCCAGGTTAAGTTGGCAAAATCAGCAGGTGTTTTCCCAATGGCTTCAAAGAAACTGGCTGAACCATATCCCTTGATTAGCAGCCCCATCGGAATAAAGTACATATTGGCGATGGAGTGTTCAAACCCGGCGGCGACAAAGGCCGAGATGGGAGGGATGATCGCCATAATTTTGTCGGTGGTTGTGCGGGCGCTAAAACACAGCCATACCGCAAGACACACCAGGGCGTTACACATAATACCGAGGAAGATAGCCTGCCAGAAATCGAGACCACTCTTTGAGTTGGCAATGTTCAAAGCGTTCAGGCCGATTGCACCTTTACCAAAGGTGTACTGGCTGGAGAGGAACATGATCACGGCTGTCGCAATTGAACCGGCGAAGTTGCCCAGATACACAATGCCCCAGTTGCGTAATAGCTGGCTGATTGTTACCCGGCCGTGCATGAAAGCCATGATGATCAGGGTATTGCCCGTGAACAATTCAGCGCCGCCGACAACGACGAGGATCAGACCCAGGGTAAAAACGAGCCCGGTCAGCAGTTTTTGCAAACCGAAAGGATAATCGGCTGACCAGCCGGCGCCAACGGTGGTGGCAAAAATTGCTCCCAGGCTGATAAATGCGCCTGCCAAAACGGCAAGAACAAACATGGGGCCAAAAGCCAGAGCGGCTTTTTTGGCGCCCACAGCTTCAGCTTTCTGGGCCATTTCTGCTGGTACGAGTGCATCAATATTGAAATCGGTTGACATTGTGGTTAGACTCCTTCTTAGGTTTTATGCCGTGACTTTTTCTTGTGCATGAATTTTACAAATACCACATGGACACACTCTCAGACGAATATGGGCTTCCACCTCTGCCCGGAAATATTTCAGAATATCCTTTACCGGGGTGCCTGCGGTTTGTCCCAAACCACAGTTCGAGAGATTGGTCATTCCATCTGCGAGCTCAATCAATTGGTCAAGATCTTCCAGTTTGCCTTCGCCGCGCGAAATTGCGTCCAGAATTTCATAGGAGCGCTGTGTGCCGATGCGGCAGGGGTTGCATTTGCCGCAACTTTCGCGGCGAAAGAAATTTAATAATACTTTGGCCAGGTCGACCACGCAGGTATCTTCGTTGCAAATCAACAATGCGCCCGAACCCAGCGCAACCCCGGCTTTGGTATAAGAGTCAAAATCCATTGGCGTGTCTTGCAGGCTGGCGGGGATGACCGAGCCGCTGGACCCACCTGTCTGGGCAAGTTTAAAATTGGCACCGTTTTTCATGCCTTTGCCGTAAATGGCAATGACCTCACGCAGGGTGATACCCATCGGAACTTCGATCAGGCCAGTGGTATTGACATGGCCCATGATGGTGTACGTTTTGGTGCCAGCGCTGTTTGGTGTTCCAATATTGCGGAACCAATCGGCCCCGTGACGGATGATGGCGGGAACGTTGGCGAACGTTTCGACATTGTTGACCAGGGTGGGTTTGCCCCATAAACCGCTTGTGGTGGGGAAGGGCGGCCGATTGCGTGGTTCGCCGCGTTTGCCCTCGATGGATTCAATTAACGCAGTTTCTTCACCGCAGACATATGCGCCTGCACCGCTGTGAATATGCAGATGGAAGTTAAACCCGCTTTCAAAGATGTTATTGCCCAACAAGCCGGCTTCTTCTGCCATGTGAATGGCGTGCCGCAGCCGGTCTTGCGCCAGGGCATATTCGCCGCGGACGTAAATATAGCCTTCGTTGGCACCCACTGTGTAAGCGGTTATGGTCATGGCTTCGATAATGCTGAAGGGGTCGCCTTCCAGAATGACGCGATCCTTAAAGGTTCCCGGTTCGCTTTCATCTGCATTGCAAATGACATATTTTTTGGGGTTGGTCTCTTTGGCGACAAAGCTCCATTTTAAGCCTGCCGGAAAACCCGCGCCGCCGCGGCCGCGCAGCCCGGAGCGTTTGACCTCGTCAATGACCTGCGCCGGCGTCATCTCGCTAAAGACCTTTCCCAGGGCCTCATAACCGCCGTGCATGATGTAATCTTCCAGGCTGGCCGGGTCGATGATGCCGGCACGTTCCAGCACAATACGCTGCTCAGCGGGCAGCGTGCCTTTGCGCGCATTGATCCATGCGATGCGGCCGGTCAGCTCGCGGGCGGGCGCTTGCAGGTCTACGGCAATGCGACCTTTGTAAAGATGTTCTTCCACCAGGAAAGGAACGTCTTCGGGCTTGACCGGGCCGTAGATGACTGCTTCGGGGTAGACAATGACCATCGGCAAACAATCGTGGCGACCGACATCTCCCACCATGCTCAGTGAAATTTCTTCGGTTAAGCCAAGCTTTTCAATTTCTTTTTGGAGCTGGGCAAAAACTTCCCGTGCGCCCATCTGGAGGCTCTGGGGATCACTGGATACCAGTACCATACCGCGGTAGGTTTTCATGTTTTCCTCCGATAAATCAGGCGTAGCGGGCTAAAATGGACGGGATTTGCGCCGGGGTCACATTTCCATATATATCTTCATTAATGACCACAACCGGGCCAACGCCACAAATGCCCAGACAGCTTACGGTGACCAGGCTCCATTTTTCATCGGGGCTGGTCTCGCCATTTTTCAGGTTTAACGTTTCTTGCAATTGTTCCCAAACTTCACGGCCGCCAACCACATGGCAGGGAGCCGATTCACAAAACTGAATGACATTGCGTCCCAGTTTTTTGGTAGACAGCATCTGATAAAAAGTGCTGATGCCATATAACTTGCTTTTGGGAACCTGGAGAAGACGACTGGCTTCCTCAATGGCTTCGGCTGGCAAAAAGCCGACCGTGCGGTTAATCTCGTTTAGAATCGGGATCAACTCATCGCGATTGGCGCCGAATTTTTGCACTGCTGCCAAAACAGCGTCTTGGACAGTCTTTCCATTTTTCGTGACGATTGTCATGCTTCTCCTCCAGGTTCGCAAAGGGTAATCATTACAGGGTTACCGGGCCGGGGTGAAACATCAATGCAGCGGGGCGCTCCTGCTTTTAATTAATTCGGATGGCGTTAAAGTTGCAGACTTGCATACAAATGCCGCAGCGAATGCAGGTTTCAGGATCGATGTGATGCGTTTGCCGGCGTTCGCCATTGATGGCGTTGGTCGGGCAGTTGCGCGCGCAAACCGTGCAGCCGGTGCAGGGACCATCCAGAATTTCATAGCTGATCAATGAGCGGCAGACCTTGGCCGGGCATTTCTTTTCATAAATATGCGCTTCGTATTCGTGGCGGAAATATTTCAGGGTGCTTTCAACCGGTGTGGGGGCGCCCTGTCCTAAACCGCACAATGCCGAGGTCTTGATTTCGCGGCAGAGTTCTTCGAGGGTTTCGATGTCGCCATCGCGACCTTCGCCAGCGCAGATCCGCTCTAAAATCTCAAGCAGCCGGCGGGTGCCCACACGGCATGGAACGCATTTGCCGCAGCTTTCATCCTGGGTGAAATCCATGAAGTAACGCGCAATGTCGACCATGCACGTGTCTTCATCCATTACAACCAGACCACCCGAGCCCATCATTGAGCCGGCTGAAGCCAGCGATTCATAATCGACGGGTAAATCGAGATAAGATTTGGGAATGCAGCCGCCCATTGGCCCACCGGTTTGTACGGCTTTGAAGTCTTTGCCATCTTTAATCCCGCCGCCCACATCGTATACAATTTCACGCAGCGTAATTCCGAGCGGAACCTCGATTAAGCCCGTGTTCACCACATCGCCGGCCAGGGCAAATGTTTTGGTACCCTTGGATCGTTCGGTGCCCATGCTTGCAAACCATTCGGGGCCTTTGAGGATGATTTGCGGTACGTTTGCGTAGGTTTCGACATTGTTGATGTTGGTTGGTTTGCCCCACAGGCCTTTAACCGCCGGAAACGGCGGGCGCGGGCGAGGCTCACCCCGTTTGCCCTCGAGAGAAGACATCAATGCGGTCTCTTCGCCACAGACGAATGCGCCCGCGCCCATGCGAACTTCGAGATCAAAGCTGAAATCGGTGCCCAGGATGTTCTCACCCAGGAAACCGAATTCGCGAGCCTGTTGAATGCCGATGTTGAGGGTCTTTACTGCGATGGGATATTCGGCGCGGCAATAGATATAACCCCGCTGCGCACCCACTGCATAACCGGCAATGATCATGCCTTCGATCACCGAATGTGGATCGCTTTCGAGGACCCGGCGGTTCATAAACGCACCAGGGTCGCCTTCATCTGCGTTGCAGCCCACATAACGGATGGTTTCGACGTTGTTGCGGGCAAACTGCCACTTTTTTCCGGCCGGAAAACCAGCGCCGCCGCGACCCCGCAGCCCAGACTTGAGGACAACGTCGATCACTTCTTCGGGGGTCATGTCCATGCATTTTGCCAGAGCCATGTAGCCATCTTCGGCAATATAGTCTTCGATGTTGGTGGGATCGATCTTGCCGCAATTGCGAAGGACAACCCGGACCTCTTTTTGCTTGGGGGCACCGAGTTCTTCATCTTCAATTTTTCGTTCCTGGGCTTTGAACTTCTCAACGACCCGGCCTTTCAGGAAATGCTCTTCGACCAGGTAGGGGATGTCTTCGACAGAGAGGTTCGCGTAGTGCACGCCTTCGGGATATACCATCAGATCGGGGCCGAATTGAACCGGGTCTCCCAGGCGAGAGGTTTCAAGCACCTGCACTTCTTCGTTCAAACCCTGCGCGACCAATTCGTCTACCAGGGCATCCATTACTTCGTGGGCCCCGCGAGACAAACAGCCAGGATCCACTGATACCAGTATATGTGATCTGAAAAACGCCATATAACACCTTCCAATCGTATTTAGCACCGGAATGATCCGGTGGAATTTAGCCTTCGATGATGTGTTCTTTCAGGGGAATGCCGTTTACGATGTGAGACTCCATGACCTTGCGGGCCAGGTCGGGCGTCACTTTGCCGTAGGTGACCTGTGCGGCCTCGCCAATCTTTATCTGCATGATTGGTTCCCATGAATCCCAACCGATGTTCCCGGCCTGGCGAACCACGATGTCAGATAAATTTTTCTCTTCGATATATTCCAGAATGGCTTTCAGGGTTTCACGAGCGCCTGCTGCAATCCCAACAGTGCCCATTCCAACCGTGATCTGTTTCTGACCTTCCACGTTTTTTGCATCCCGTTTCTGAAGAGCTTCTTCACGGATGCGCTTCAAATCTTCCAACGATTTTACCTTGGTCATTTTGGCCTCTCTTGCTGAGTTCATTTTTAAAAATTTAGCGTTTTAATGTCTGCCGGTTTCATCTATTCCCTCTTGCAGATACTCCCGGATAAAGCGAATTACTGCCGGGTCTGAAAATGGAATACCGTCTAATTCTTGCTTAATGGGCGCATCATCAAAAACAAATTCTTGACCGTTGTATTGGTAGATCATTTTCCAGTGGATCTCTGGAGAACCCAAAACCAGCGTTTGCATGGTGCTCACCAGATCACCCAGCGGCATACGATCAATATGGCTGTGTTGAAAAACAACATCCACACGAGTGCCTTTGCCGGGGGTGGAGGTAATGATCATTCTGCCGTTGCAGGCTTCTGCGGCTGCTTTTAAGAGCGGAATACCCAGACCAACTTTTCGGGTTGTGCGGGTTGTAACAAACGGATCCACGATTTTGGCAACCATATCGGCATCCATACCACAACCATCATCTTCTACGCTTAAGCGTAAAAGGTCTGCTTTGGTGTCTTCCTGCACCTCAATGGTGATATTGCTGGCCCGAGCAGAAACGCTGTTTTCAGCAATATCGAGGAGGTGCAAAGCCAGTTCTCTCAAGCAGCAGCCTTTGAGTTTTCTTCGCGATCTCGTTCTTGAATGGCGCGAATGATTTGAGGGAATTTGCTTGGTTTAAGCCGGCCGTATGACTCTTCGTCCACCACCACCACTGGCGCCTGACTGCAAGCACCAACGCAGCGGCAAAGCTCCAGGGTGATGCCGCCATCTTCGGTTGTCTGGCCGGGATCAATTCCCAGGAGCTGTTTTGCTTTATCGATCAATTGCGGTGTTCCACCCACATAGCAGGCGGTTCCCATGCAAAATTTAACGGTGTGTCGTCCGCGCGGGGTAGTGGTAAAGAAAGAATAAAATGAGACAACCCCGTGAACGTTACTGACAGGAATTCCCATTTGCAGCGCAACATATTGCTGCATTGGTTCAGAAATAAAACCGATGTTGTTCTGAAGCTCATTCAGAACAACCATTAATCCACCAGGTAAAGTCTTGTTTGCAGAAATAATTCGATCGATCGTTTCTTTTTTCTGCGGATTTGCCAATGGATCTGTGGTGGGCAGTTTTTCAAGCAATTTCAACATATTGGCTCCAAGTTTCAATAAAAATTATTGGTTATTTTTTTCCGGATTGTCTGGTCATCACCCAGTATATCGATTCTTAAAGTGTTAAAACAACTACCATCTGTAATGATAATTGATGATCTTTCTTTTGTATAGTGAAAATTGTCACGAAACTGAAAGTTATGAAAGACGTAAATGAATGTCAGTTTCGGGTTGTGGAAAAGACACAGTTTGAACTTATATTATTCTGTAACTGCGGTCTTCGACCGCGAGAAGCGCTTTGCGCAGTTCTGAAATGGTTGGTTTTTCAAGCTGGTAGGTGGTTGAGGCAAGAAAATCATCCAGCCCATGGACGTCCCCATTCTGAATCAGGGGGTATTTTTTGATCTGGGGAAATTTTTCATATGCCTGGGTGGGGGTGATATGGCGCGATATTTCGAGCGCAAGGATGGGGATATCGATGGGGACAAACCCCAGAATTTCGAGCAATCCAAAAGCCTTGCGATTAACATGGGCTGGAATCAGTAACCCACCAATACCGCTTACCAGTTCCCAGGCGTCATTCAAGCTTAGATCGACCGAAGAAAGCAGCAGACGCTCTTCGCTGCGGATAAAATCACCGGTTTCATCAACCACAAACTGTTCGCCAAAATAATCGGCGTTGTTCATGATGGATGGCATTAGCCGATCCACCGCATTCTGCAGCAAGAGGGCCTGGTCAAGTGTGTCAAACAAACATAAAACGTGGACCTCTTCGCGGGTTTGCAGTTCCATGCCCGGCAGAACGATCAGCCCGGTGCCCTGAGCGGCTTTTTGCACCGCAAGAATGTTGGCGGTTGAATTGTGGTCGGTGATGGCAATGACTTCAATATTGTGCGCCAGCGCTTCGCGCACAATCAGCGGGGGGATCATTTCTATTTGAGCGCACGGTGACAGAACGGTATGTAAATGGAGTTCTGCTTTATAGGGACGGATCATTATGGATTACCCGTCAGCTTATTATTCCTCACGCAAACCCATATCCCAGAGTTTTCCAACGATATAAAAGCTGGTTTTTTCAGTAAAGAGCAACGTTACTTCTTCCTGGTTGGCTTTTTCAATCGTTGCTGCGTCGGGTGTTGCGCCTTCGGTAATGATTACTGCTGAGAGGTCCAACAATGCTGCAACGGCGACGATATTCGCATGAGCCTGCAACGTTACCCATAAGCAGTGGTGTTTGGCCCCGGACATAACACAGCTTAACAGGTCAGATGTATAACCGGTTTCTGGAATGATGGAGGAAAAATCCTTCGGATTGGTAAGTACTTTGAGGTTGAGTTCCTGGATGACCTGCTGCAAGTTCATGTCTGATTGACCTCCTTCTTGCTTGTGTAACCTTCGCCGACAGATTCTTCTTTTTGAAGATTAATTCTCATACGAAGCCGGGTGCCTTTGTCGATGGCCGATTCCAACACCATATTATCTACGCAGCGTGCGATATTAACCAGACCCATGCCGGCGCCAAAACCAAGCTCGCGAATTTCATCATCGGCTGTTGAATAACCGGGTTTCATTGCCAGGTTAATGTCGTTGATTCCGGGGCCATCGTCATACGCCTCGATGGAGATTCGATGGGGTTCAATCTCGGTACGAATGATGCCGCCATTGGTGGTGTGGATGATCAAATTCATCTCTGCTTCATAAATGGCGATTCCAACGCGGCGGGCAACTTGTGGAGAGGCGCCCATTCGTAAAAGGGCGCGTTTAATGTTGCTTGAAGCAGCACCGCCGCGCATAAAGTCTTTGGGTTTGATTGTGTAGCGCAGAATCAGGCTGGTGCGGTCTGATTCAATATCTTCAAATAAATGGCTGGCGCGGTATTTGCGTACTTCTTCGACCTGATAATCGTGTTGCAGCGCACCCAGTAAACCGCGCGTGATATCACCCTTGGTGATGATGCCGATGAGGTTCCCTTTTTCGTCAACCACAGGCAGACGACCCACCTGTGAAGACACAAATACTTTAAGCGCCTCGACCACCGGCTCATTGCCGCTAATGGTCAGGATGCTGGTGGTCATATATTTGTTGACTGGCGCCTGTAAATCAGAAGCGCACAGACAGCGGATGAGATCTTCCATGCTGATAATTCCCACCAGTTGACCGTCCGAATCCATCACCGGCGCGCCCGAAATGCGCTTTTGGCGGAATAATTCCACCACATCGCGCATGGTTTGCTGGCTGGATACCGCCTTCAAATTGCTCGACATCACCTCGCTGATTTTGAGTTCATAAGCCAGCTCTTCAGCGCGGGTGATATTTTCAGCAACTCGATCGTTGATGATGATTTTTTTGGGTTGGTTAGGATTATCCATTTTAGTGGGTTATTCAAAATCACTGGGGCCGTCTGTAACGGGCATTTCGAGGCTGGGTAAGCCAGATTGATATAAGCGACCGCATAATTCAAACATCCCATAAGGTGAGGTGATCAGCGCGATTCTTTCTTCTGTGGCCAGCTCAATGGTCTCTTTGGGAGGGTTTTTGCCACGAACAAAGACAATTGCTGATACATCTGCCATTTGTGCAGTTCGTACAACCTGTGGGTTGCACAATCCGGTCAGTAGAACCGCCTCAGGTTGGATTGAGGCCAGAACATCGCTCATTAAATCGGCGCCACACCCCCCTTTAACTTCTCTTGAGAGGTCTGCTCCCTGATTAATGAGCTCACCTTTAATTAACCGGATTAAGTCTAGTACATTCATAATCACCTGATAGTTCTAATTGTGAAATATTCAACATTGTTATTGTACACGAAACTGTTAATAAAAATAGTCGTTTTGAGAGATGTAAATTGAAGGAAAGGTTTTGCAGGTGGCAATGGCTGATTCATGGCCCACCGGGGAACCCCGGGGTGTTCCTCAGCAGATCTGATTCATTGCTGCGTTGTTATATTTATTCTATGTTAAAATCGGTAAAAGTAAAATAAATGTTCTTCGATATTTCTTCTGAGTTAACATTTTCAGGGGTTCGGGCCGGCCAACAGGGTCAGAATCTCTGATTCATGAGGATTTTGCAGCGTTTTACGCCTTCAAGCCAAATTTAATTCTGGACAGGGAATCTTATGAAGCAAATTGTTCAATCTGTAAAGGGCACCCGCGATTTTTATCCTGAAGAAATGGCGATCCGCTCCTGGTTATATCAGACGATCCGCGTTGTATCGGAAAGTTATGGTTATCAGGAGTATGATGGTCCGTTTCTTGAAAAAATTGATCTTTATGCAGCCAAATCGGGTGAGGAATTGGTTAAGGAACAGGCGTTTGTGTTTGAAGACCGCGGAGGTTCAGAAATCACCCTCCGGCCAGAGTTGACGCCCACGCTGGCGCGCATGGTGGCACAAAAACAAAATGGCCTGTCTTATCCCTTGCGCTGGTGGTCTTTTGGGCCTTTCTGGCGTTACGAGCGCCCTCAGAAGGGCCGCACGCGCGAGTTCTTCCAGTGGAACATTGATTTGATCGGTGCGGGCTCCAATGAAGCAGATGCCGAGTTGTTGGCTGTGTGCGCAACCTTCTTTGAGGTGGTTGGCCTGAATTCTGACCAGGTTGGAATTATGGTCAACAATCGGCGTTTGATGGATTATGCGCTGGCTGAGATTGGCCTGGTGGGAGATTTAAAGAAGGCGGCTTTTCGTTTGATCGATCGTCGCGATAAGATGTCGGCCTCCGATTGGGAAACCTATGCGTTGGAACTGGGCGTGAACCTGGAACAGTTTGAAGCTTTAAAACAATTGTTAGCCAACAAAGACCTGTGGAAAGAATCGGATGAACTGGTTCGCCAGTTTGAGCTGTTGGAGGCCATGGGGCTGCGCCAGTACTTTCACTATGACCCGCAGGTGATTCGCGGGCTGGATTATTATACTGGCACGGTTTTTGAGGCGCGGGATATGGACCGCGAGGGTCGGGCGGTTCTGGGCGGCGGACATTACGATAACCTGGTGGCGGCTGTGGGCGGTGACCCACTGCCCGGTGTTGGCTTTGCAATGGGTGATGTGATGATCAGCCTGGTTCTTGAAAAATATGGCTGTCTGCCAAAGTTTAATCCAACCGCGGCGCAGGCGTTTGTGACGGTTTTTGACCAAGACCTGATGCCGGTTTCGGCGGCGCTGGCGAGTGAGCTGCGCCGGAGCGGCATTCCGACATTGTGTTACCCGGAATCTGGCAAACTGCAAAAGCAGTTTAAAGCCGCCGACCGGAGCGGTGCACGGTTTGTGATCGTCATTGGGCCGGATGAAGCCACGGCTGGGGTGGTGACATTGAAGGATTTGCAAAGCCGGACTCAAGAAACAGTTCAACGCAGCGAGTTGGTAGGAAAACTTAAGCAAATGCTTGCGTAGAAAAAATGGGTGTGGTAAAATCTATCCGCTTACGGTGGCTGTAGCTCAATGGCAGAGCATCGCACTGTGGATGCGAGGGTTGTGGGTTCGACCCCCATCAGCCACCCCTTAAGTTCTCTAACATGTTTGAGAGCAAAAGCGATCTGCGGAGTTGTGCCGGGCAAGCGAAATGGGGGAAAGGCTGTGCGCCCGCCGCTCTGCAGCATCAGCGATGGAAATAAACGATAAGCCCGGGAGACCGGGCTTTATTTTTTGTCTGAATCTGGGAAGAATCTTCCCGGTTGACAGGGACCTATTCGGAATGTGGGATCATTCGTTCAGCGGGGACGATATCATTTAATGGGGGCAAACTGTGGGCGGCTCTGGCGTGGTTGCAGCGCTCAATATCCCCCGGTGTGTAATATAAATTCCCGTTTTCCCAGTCAAAACCGAACTCGCGGCAGGGGGTGGAGCGTTTTTCATAAATACTGCAAGCCACCCGTTCACCAATTTTCCCTTCGAGCGCCACGCAGCGTTTATCTTTCCGGTTGGTGCCGGCCATGCACACCAGAACAGAATTTAAGTTTTCGACCATTTCGGGCGGAACGGTCCCGCCAGTGGCCGGGTCGGCCTCAGACCAGTAAAAGGTGACACGGAAAAAGGCACAACAAGCGCCACAAGTTAAGCAGGGATTATCCAAATTTTGAATCCTTGAACGTCAGCGGTTTTCCATAGACCGGATTATACCCCTGCGGATCCAGAGTACCTCGGTATTCGACATGTTTTGATACGTTGCCAGGGACGATTTACTGCCACGGGTGTTTAAATGGCAGCACCTGGGGAGAATTGATCCATGATAACCAGCCGGTGGTGACACGCTTGATGGGGGTGGGTTTATCAAAGGCGACCAATACCAGGCTTGCGATCAGCAGAATGGCCCCGGTCCATTGCAACCCCGCAAGGCGCTCGTGCAGCCAGGCTACGGCAAGAAAAACGGTGACCAGCAGTTCCCCCAGACCGAGCAAGGCGGTTTGCAGCCCACCCAGGTTTTTTACCCCCATAAATAAAGTCAGGCGTGAAAAAAACGTGAACAGCGCCATTCCCAAAACCGGCCACCACGGGCTGTAGGTCGGGGGAAGCTGGCGGTCAAATATCAAAAATGCGACAGTAACGGTTACAGCCATTGAGAGCAGGGTATAAAAGGTGACTGTTTGAGCAGGCACCTCGAATAAAACTCTTTGATTAATGAGCAGGTGCAGCGCATAAAGAACGGCAGAAGACAACATCAGCGCTGCGCCGATCAGATCCACGCTCTTATCTCCTGTCGACACCAGCATCATCATGCCGGGTATGGCAAGGAGCAAGCGGAATAGGGTAATTCGATTGATGGGCTGCCGGTCTGTGAGCAGCCAGAGCGCCACAAAGACCGGGTAGAAGGAATACAGCAAATGGCCAAGGCCGGCGTCCAACCGGTTGAGGGCGGTGTAATAAAAAATTGAACCGATGCCATTGACAAAGCCGGCCATCACACAACCCATTAACCCCACCGGGTAGATATAGAAAAAGCTCTTTTTAAAGAAAGCCATGATTAAAAACAGGAGTAAGGCGGCGATGGATGTTCTCAGGGCCACCACTGCCAGGGGAGAGAAACCATGCAGCAATGCCTGTTTCCCAAAAATTGGCGCAATACCCAGGCAAAGTGCTGAAACCAGCGCTGCCTGAACCCCATTATTTTTGCGCCCCGAAAACATGGTTTACCTTAATAAGGCGCGAACTTCATCAAGCAGTTCGTCGCTCATAAAATCGCCTTTTTGCATCAAGGTCTGAATATGACCTTTAAGGCGTTGTTTTTCGGCGGGGGTTAGTTCTTTGGCGGTGACGACAATGATGGGTATATCGGCCGTCTCCGGGTCATTTTTCAGGGCATCCAGAACGCTGAAACCGTCCATTTCGGGCATCATTAAGTCCAGAATCATCAGGCTGGGGTGTTCAGTGCGCGCAAGGTCAATGGCTTCACGCCCATTGGAGGCCTCAAACAGGGTGTAATTATCCTGGGCCTGCAAGATACGACGGATCAAGCGGCGCACATCGGGATTGTCATCGACGATGGCAATCCGGGGGAAGCGGTCAATGGCTACCTTGCTTAAAGCGGCCAGCAGACCATCTTCGCGGCTATCTTCCATTGAGTTGGGCAGCACCACGTTGCGGCTCCAGTTTTCACCCAGAAGATTGCGTTCGATCGGCGTTGTATGCCCGGTGCAGTTGACCACCACCACATCACTGGGCTTGATGATGCTGGAGCGGATCATTTTTACCAATCCTGCGAAGGCCACACCCGTGGCCGGTTCCACCGATATGCCTTCCATTTTCGCCAGGAAATGCATGGCCCGAAATGCATCCTCGTCTGACACGCTTTCAAATTCTCCCCCTCCTGAAGAGAGCATTCGGTTGCGCAGTACGGTGTATGTTTTGCCGGGGTCACCGGTCGCCAGGGTGGCAATAAGTGTGTTGGGGGTCTGAATTGGGGCGGCCACATCACGATTTTGTTTCCATGCGTGTACCATGGGGGCGCAGCCATCTGCCTGAAGGATGCCAAATTTTGGGATCCGGTCGATCAGCCCCATTTTCTTAAGTTCGTCAAATCCTTTCCATACACCCAGCGGCCCCATTCCGCCGCTAACCGCCTGGATATACCAGTCTGGTGCGCGCCAGGGGGTGTTCTCGCCCGGCCCCAGGGTGTTGGTAAGTTGTTCGCATATTTCAAACGCGATTGTTTTCATCGCTTCAATGCAGGGCACGGTGCGGGCGCCCTGATCTTGGAATAAATTGCGCTGGCGCGCAAATTCGGAGGCAAGCTGCTTGGTCTGGTCGTATGAACCGGTGACTTTAATGACCTGGGTGCCATACAGCGCGGTTTCGCGCATTTTGGGTCCGGGCACGAGGCTGGTTAGAAATGCCCACAGTTTAATGCCGGCGCGTGCCGCGTAGGCAGAGTAAGAAATTGCCACGTTGCCTGTCGAAGCGACCACCATCTCGGTGATGCCGGCTTCTTTTAGCGCGGCAATGGTAACGGCTGCCTGACGATCTTTAAAGGAGTTGGTTGGCCCCTGACGTTCATCTTTGACGAAGAGATTGCCACAGCCCAGCATCATGCCCAGGTGATTGGCCTTTAGCAGGGGCGTTCCGCCTTCGCCCAGAGAAAGATCGGTGTTGGGCGCGAGGATGGGCAGCAGCTCGCGGTAGCGCCAGAGATCAAAAGAACGATTTCTGATCAGGTCGAGAAACTGCGACGCGATTTGAGCATAGTCGTAGCGCGCTTCCAACCATGCGCTTCCGCAGTGTGGACAGGCGGAATGGGTTAACGATAATGTTGATGATTTTCCGCAATCGAGGCATTCGACAGTAATCGATAATGGCATAATATCCTTTACAGTAATGCAATACTTTACTGAGGTGTCTGGTGCAGTGCTTTTTGCAGCGCAGCCAGAAGATCATTTTCCTTCAGCATACCCTTTGAAAGCAGCCCGCGTCCAAACTCTGAGAGCAAGCGGTACTGATCTGCGGTCAGGTCTGCGCCAGTCAAAACGACAATCGGGATTGTAAGCTGGGGGTTCTGCTGAAGCATTTTTTCCATCAGATCAAAGCCATTGATATCAGGCATAAACAGGTCGAGAATGATTACGTCCGGTTTTTCCTGCTTTAGTGCCTCCAACCCCGCCTGGCCGCCTTCGGCCAGAATGACTTTGTAGCTTGTGCTTTCCAGAAGGATTTTTTGAACCAGCCGTAAATCTTCGGGGTCATCATCAATCACCAGCACGGTGCGAAGCGAGCCGTCATTGTCGAAACGCTGAACAGCGTGGGTAAGATCATCGGGGAGGATGGGTTTAACCAGGTAATCGGCGGCCCCAAGGCTGAACCCTTTTTCTTCTTCTTCAAGGATGCTGCAAATGATGACCGGTATTGCGGCTGTGTCAGGCTGATTGCGCAGCTCGGTGATTACATCCCAGCCGTCTTTTCCCGGCATCATAATATCCAGCGTAATTGCGAATGGTTTCACCGCGCGGGCGACTTCGATTGCCCGGTGGGGTTCTGTCAGGGCCACCACGGTATACCCATTGGGTTGCAGGTAACGCTGATACAGGCTGATAACCTGGGGATCGTCGTCAATGCATAATACCCGCGGCCCTTCACCCGAGCTTTCAAATGGCGTTGGCTCTTCTTCAGGTTCCAGGGGCAGCGTAAAGTAAAATGTACTGCCTTGGCCGACTTCAGATGAAAGCAGCCCAATTCGTCCGCCGTGCATTTCAATGAACGATCTGCAGATGGAAAGCCCCAGACCTGTTCCGCCCGTTTTGCGGGTTGGAGAATCATCCACCTGGCTGAAGGGTTGGAATAGCTTGGACTGGTCTGCTTCGGCAATGCCGGGACCGGAATCTTTCACGGTGACGATTATTTCCGGTTTTCCGGGCAGTTGATAAATCTTCTTTGCTTCAACGTCAATGCTGCCTTCGTCAGTAAATTTGGCTGCATTCGAAAGGAAGTTGAGCAGCACCTGGCGGACGCGGGTAGGGTCGGCCTGAACGTTGGTTAGATCGGGCTCGATATGGTAATTGAGCCGGATGGGTTTATCTTTAACCAGGCCGACCGCGGTGGACATGACGCTGTTGACGAGATCGGCCAGATTGACATCTGAAAAGGCCAGTTCCATCTTTCCGGCTTCAATTTTGCTTAGATCGAGGATGTCATTGATCAGGTTTAATAAATGCTGCCCTGAGTTGTAAATAGCCGAGAGGTCCTGGGTTTGGGTTTCATTGATCGGGCCGTCAATTCCCTTGAGAATCACCCTTGAGAAACCGATGATGGAGTTGAGCGGCGTGCGGAGCTCGTGGCTCATATTGGCCAGGAATTGGCTCTTCAAGCGGTCAACCTCTTTCATTTCATCCACCGCTTTTTGAGCCAGTTCATAAGAACGAGCATTGTCGATTGCAACAGCAATCTGATCGGATAGAATCTGGAAGACCGTGCTTTCTTCTTCGATAAAGGCGTTTAACTGATTGGATTGAATATCCAGAACGCCAATTACGCGGTTATTTAATTTAAGCGGTAATGCAATTTCGGAGCGCGTTTGGGGCAGAAGCGGATTTAACTGATAACCGGGATTGTTGAGCAGGTTTCCAACCACAATGGGCACACCGTGCAGCGCCACTTCGCCGATAATGGAGCGGGAGCCCACCGGATAACGGTAACGCTGTGCTTTCATTTGCTTTCCTGCGTCGCCGGTTCCTTCACGGATCATGGCGAAGCTGCCGCTTTCATCCAACAGGTAAATTGCCGCATGATAAAAATTGAAGCGTTCATTCAATAGATTGACGATGCGTTCGAGCAGCGGATCGAGAGAAAGTGTGCTGGTGGTATCACGGGCGATTTCAGCCGTGGCCTGCAATTGCAGGGCGCGCCGTTGTGCTTCCATGAGCAGCCGTTGTTTTTCAAGCGCCACTGCAATACCGGTGCCGGTCACCTGTAAGGAGCGAATTTCTTCCGGTTTGAAGTTGGATACCTGTGAGGC
Organism: uncultured Anaerolineaceae bacterium; assembly: GCA_964593905.1. GTDB lineage: Bacteria > Chloroflexota > Anaerolineae > Anaerolineales > Anaerolineaceae > CAZQLE01. The sequence goes on from CAZQLE010000003.1 coordinate 17,964, forward strand.
CGAGGCAATGATCATTCCGGTTAAACGCCCGGCAGATCTTAAGGGGATAAAACAGGCGGCAATCATGCTTAATTGCTGCAAGGTGGCTTTTGAATCTTGATCCAAACCTGAATGCAGAATATCGGAGAAAATCACCGGCTCTGCCCCAATGCTGCGCGCAAACGGCAGCGCCGAAGCAGGCAAATGGATGCCCAGCTTGCGATACTGGGTGCCAGCATCATAATAGCCCACCACTTCAAATTCAGAAATTTCACCTTCGTTATTCTGGTTGACGATCACCAGGGTGGTCCGATCAGCACCATTGGGCATGGCTTTAATACCGATCAGTGTTACCAGATCTTGGGCGTCTCGTGCCTGTGCAATGGATGAGCTGATCTGATAAAGATGCTCTGTCTCGGAGAGGGCGGTTTGCGTTTGATTAAACAACCGTTGGTTTTCAACTGCAATTGCCATCTGGTCGACCAGCGGTGGGTAGGATCGGATCTCACGACCAGAGAAGTGATGCTTCTCTTCTGATTCAAGCAACAAAACACCAATCTGACGTTTACCCGACCAGAGCGGGAGGATGGCAAGGGAACGTATGTTTTGCTGGTTTGCGACATCCCGCAGACCCGTTTCTACCCGCGGATCGCTGACATCCTCATGAAACACTGCACTGGGCTGCATGAAGAAACGGCTGTAGACGCTGGCGACATATTCGGTTCCCACCGGTGGGGGGGGGGTCCCATGACCGCTGTACCAGTTGGCCTCTACGGTCATGCGGCTTACTTTGCCGCTCATATCAGAATCCATCAGAATTAGAACACCCCGATTAATCACCGGAGACCGTAAGCCAAGGGCAATTGCAGCCACCATTTCTTGCATATCGGAGGCCAGGGCGAGTTTGTGGCTGGCGTTATACAGGTTCTCGGTTTCATCCAGTGAGGCCTGAACCTGGTCCAACAGGTCTTCGCGAACGATTGTGTTCGAAATTGCATCTGCGGCCACGCTCAACACGTTGATCTCTTCATACAGCCAGGTGCGTTTGGCGTTAAGCTGTTCAAAAACCATGATATTGGGAATGGAATGTTTACCGGGTACGGCAAACAAGAGCATACTTTCAATTCCCTGGCTTTCCAGATACTCTCGCTCGGCTTTGCTCATCTCCTGGTCAGGAAGCGCCAGGTGGCTTTTTTCGCGCAGCACAGACGCCCAGTGCGAGAACAATGCGGTGGGCATGTGCAGAATTTTGCTTTTGTCGAACAATTCTGGATCCATGGCCGGGTCGATCCAATCAGCAATGCTGTGCCAGTATTGTCCGCGATCATCTTCTTCCAACTGCGCATAGTAAATGCGAGAGCAAAGGGCGGCTTCTGCCACTGCCTGTAGAACCGATGGCAAAGACTGAGTTCCGGTTTCGCTCAGGGTTGCGACTGCTTTACCCACATTGGATTGATACCGTTCGCGAATTTCAATGGCTTCCAGCGCGCTGCGGATATCATGAAACAACCGGGCATTTTCGAGCGCTGTGGTTAGCTGGGTGGCCAGGGTGGAGAGCAGATTGGTGTGAATTTCAGTGAATGCGTTTTCGATTTCAAAATTTTCCAACAGCATGGCGCCGATCACCCGATCGCCGGTGATTAATGGAAGCGCCAACAATGAAGCCGGAATGTGGTTTGGTAAATCAATGCCGAGATCCTGCAAGATTGCGGTTGCCCGGTTGGCAATTAACAGGGTGGTACGGGTATTGATGATATGCTCAATAATTCCGTTTGAAGCCGGACGGGCCGGAAGAGAGACGATTTCGCCCTTTTTTGAGACCAGGGGGAAAGAAAGCTCTTTGCTGTAAGAATCCCACAGGGCCAGGGTCAGGTTGCGATTATCGACCAGTTGGCCGACGGTCTGATATACCACCTGAAAGATTTCATACTCATTGTTGATCGCGCTGATTTCTTGGCCAATCTGATTCAATATGGCAAGATCATAATTGCGCTGCAAAATTTCCTGTTCAGCGCGAATTCTTTCGGAAAGCTCCTGTTGCACGACCGAGTAAAGGCGGGCATTTTCCAGCGCCAGGGCAAGCTGGGCGGCAACTTCCTGAACCAGCAGACGTTCATCTTCAGACCACTTGCGTCTGGTATTTCCTTCTGCAACCACCTCTAAAATGGCTGTGGATTGATCGCCAACTTTAAAGGGCGCATGAATTTTGTTGGCAAACGCATCGGTCACAATGGCTGGTGAAAGCGCTTTATGGCCGTTTCCACCAGAGCGCTCAACCGAAGTTCGCACATCCTGTTTTGGGGTAGCAAGCGATTGCCTGTTTGTGTCAAAACCGGAGACGTTTTCTTTTGCAGGCGCAGGTTCTGAAGGTTGTCTTTTTGCCGATTTACGTGCGGGGTCTGCAAATGGTTTTCCCATGGCCTTGACCATTCCATGAAAACCAATTTCGGTTTTGCGGATAAACACCCGCGCGGGCAGCAAGTCTGCATTCGTGCAGATGTAGACCAACTCTAAATCGATTGGGAATGTCGACCCGCTTATGGCCGCTTTTATTTTTTCTCTGCTTTGGACATCCAGCGCAAACTCTGTTACGGGTTGACCGGACCATTGCCTGGCGGCGATGCCAAGCTGATTGCCCACGGCTTCGCTGGCAAATGTATATTGCCCGGCAAAGTCACAATCCCATTCCCACGACCATTGTTCCTGTTGCGTAATTGGGGATTGTGCGGGCTGATCTTCCAGATCGGAGAATAAAGCGTTAAGCCGGCTGTAAATTTGTTTCTTGGACATAGACCAATATCTCCTGTGCCAGGGCGCGGTATTGTTCTGCAGCACGGCTGCGGGGGGCGTGTGTAAGTATGGGAACGCCAGCTAAGGGGCTTTCACGAAGTTTTGTGTCGGTGGATATGATGGTTTCGAGAACACCAGTTGAAAAATTCTGCCGTAATTGTTCACTCAACATCCGATGTGTGCGGTTGCGCCGGTCATACATGGTGAGCAACATGCGATACATCAGACCGGGGTTATACTGGTCGCGAATGCGGCGGATCCAGCCCATCAGATTGCGTAAAGCATAAATTGAAAAATATTCAGCCTGGGTTGGAATCAGCAACAAATTGGCTGCAATCAGCGCATTGGAGGTCACAGCGCCCAAAAACGGTGGGCAGTCCATTAATACCACGTCGTAATCACCGGCAATGGATGTTAAAGCGTTTTTGAGCAACACTTCATGACCTGGTTGAAGCGGAAGAAAGCGTTCTGCCATTCCCATATCATGAGAAGAAGGTGCAATATCTAAATTTGGGGCGACTGACTTTTGAATGACCTGGGTGAGTGGAAGATTCTCCATCAGGACGGCTGCAATACTTTTTTGCCCTGAAGAAACCTCCAGACCCATTGCCAAAGCGAGGTTTGCCTGCGCATCAAGATCGACCAGCAACACTTTTTTTCCTGTTTCTGCCAGGGCCGCCCCCAGAGAAAGCGTGGTGGTTGTTTTGGCTACGCCGCCTTTTTCGTTCGAAATTGCAATGATGTACATAACCTCTCGCTTTCGCCCCGGTTACGGGTTAATGTTTTTCCCATTGACTCCGGGCAGGGGTCCGGTCCCAGTTTTGTGTTCACCGTTGGTTTTTGTTTCGGGGCTATTCTGGAAAATGACGGTAGCCCGAGAGACATTCAGCGCTTTTTGAAGCTCTGACTGCGCAATTTCAATCATGGCATTGAAGTCATTGGTGGAGCGGATCTTGCTGGTGATTTCGAGCACTTTCCGCTCGCGCTCGGCACGTCGGAGCGTCTGTTCAAAGAGACGGGCATTCTCCAGCGCCTGCCCAATCTGGTCGGCAACGGTTTGGATGGCGGTTAACTCGTTTTCGCTCCACTCTTGTGTCGTCAGGTTTTTATCTTGAACCTGGATCACGCCGATCGATTCGCCGCGTAAAATGATGGGCACGGCCCAGGCATCTCCTACGCGGGTGGGTTGGCCCGATTCAAGAACCGTCTCGATCTCGTTGAAGTCCAACTCATTTGACTCAACCAGTGTTCCCTGGGGCGTGTAGCGATATCCGGTCACGTCGCGCTGTGAGGTGTCTTTTGTCCATTCCTGACGCAGGTACTGGCGGTGAAGCCCAGAAATTTCAGCGAGCGCCTGTGTGGTTTCTTGATACAGGCGGTTATTTGTAATTGCAATCGCGATCTGATCGGCCAAAATGGAGAATAATTCGATATCTTCACTGGTGAAAGCATTCGACTCAACATTTTGCACATCCAACGCGCCAATCACGCGGTCATTTGCGAGCAGCGGCAGGGCCATCTCAGAGCGTGTATTGGGTAAATCGGGGTTGTTGAAGTAGACCGCGTCTTCACCGACATCGGTCGCGATACGGGGTTTCCCATAGCCGGTTACATAACCCACAATACCAACCTGCCCGACTTGCAGCTTGTGATGCCGCTTGAGCATTCTTTGTCCGCCTTCGCTGTTGGCAGATTGCAAAACGGCAAACTCATTCTTTTCATCCACCAGGAAGATGCCCACGTGATAAAAACCAAAACGATCACTGATGAGTTCGCACACACTGGTCAGAAGTTTTTCCAGATCTTGCGCCGAAGTGATATTCCGCGCAACATCGGATACTGTTTGCAACTGACGAGCGCGAAATTGGAGTGCCACGTTCTGATTGGCTAACTCCTGGGTGCGTTCTTGCACGCGGACCTCCAGGTCGTTAATGAAAGACCGTAAACGCGAGGTCATAATGTTAAACGCATTCCCCATGGTGCGAATTTCATCGTTGGTTTCAACCCTGGCTTCTGCGTCCAGGTTTCCGTGGGCAATTTGCTCGGCAGTCAGGGTTAACTGGTTGACTGGTGCGGTGAGGAGGCGGCCAAACATGGTGGCGGTCGCAGCGATAAACCCGGCAAAAACCAGTGAAATGATCAGAAAGAGCTGGTTTTGGTTCTGCAACAGTGTATTTAAGGATGCCTGTTCCTGAAAATACATGACGATCCAATTATTGCGTGTGGTAGCCAGCATGCCCAGGTGAGGAAGAACCGCATTGGTTACTTTAATGTCGGTATAAAAAACATCCTGAGAAGGATAAGCTTTGATGACCGTTTCGATATTGGGGAGATAGGCATCTGCATTGGGGTAAAAGTAAGTTGGAATGCGACGTGCACGGGTTAACTTGCGAATATCTTCCCATTGAATTTGTTTGGCAGGTTTATAGATCCAATCTTCGTTGATGGTATCTGCAAGGCGAATCAGGTTTTCATCCAACAATACAGGATATGAGCCTTTCCCTACCAGACCGGTATGCGATTCCAGCATAGTTTGCAGCACGTCTCCGCGATAACGAACACGCAGAACACCGATCACATTATTCTGCCCATCCATCACCGGTGCTGAAAAAACAATATAGGGCACTGTTTTATCCCATGAATAACTGGCCGAAACATAAGATTGCCCGGTCAGGTAGGGGATCATATAGTAATCATTGTCTTTTTCGTAGGTTTTGAGCGCGTTTTTGTCTGTGTCGAAGACAACAAACCCGCTGTTATCTACCAGACCATAGGATTGGACGGCGCCCACCTCGCGGCTGACCGTTAGTGCGCGGGCAATCAGCTTAAGATCGCGCTCAACCAGGCTGTCTTTGCGAAGAGAATCGGGTGTTTGCAAATAACTCGCAAATTCGCTCAACTGGGCATCTTGATAGATGCGATTTTGATTGGTGATGATAAAATCGTCCACCAGGTTTTTGGTCTGGGTAACTGCTGCCCGAATACTTTCGAGGTTGCGGGTTTCAATGGCATTGCGGGTGAAGTTGGATTGTACATAACTCGACACAATCAGCGGGATCATCACCATTACCAGAATGGCTGTAATCAGCTTGAGGCGCAAAGTAACCGGTGTAAAATCGGCCAGCAGCAGAACGATGAACACCATGAGCAGGATGCCCAGCATGGTGTAGCTCCCCAGCACAAAGCCCGGCATAGATACCTGCACAAACGGTTTGACCACATACAGCAGCGCTGTAAGGATGCCGCCGGCAGTGGCGCCATATACGGAGAGGTTCACCAGGTTTCTGTCGCCGGTGAGGAAGATGACCATAATTGCGTATAACATGCTGACGCCGCTGAGTAATAGACCCACCTGTTGGATCAATACAGCCAGAGCCAGCACATAGAGTTGAACAAAACCACCCAGCAAAAATGGGCGCAGGCGAAACGGGATTTGGACCGCTTTCACCGTCATCAGAATGCAGCCGATGATGGTGAAGAGGGAAATGCTGCCAAGCAGCAAATATTGTACCGACACACTGGCGCCCGTCTGGGTCTGGCGATAGATCTCGATCAGTATTTTTACAAAGGGGGCGGTAAGAACAGCCACTGTAACCCATACCGCGCTTATTAAACCTGCCCAGTTATCTTTGGCCGGAGGGGGAGTTTCGATTTTTGGTGAGGAGGTATTTAGCTGATTGGATACTGCGCTCATTCGTGGGTCCCCTCAGGTATCTGATTTTGATCGACCGGCTTAAGCTGTACAACCACCTCTGAAAGGCCCAGCGTGCGGCCCAGTTCTTCTGCCGCGGTTCGTAAAATGTGGTCGATGCCCGTTGCAGAACGGACGCGACTTGAAATTCCGGCAACAAGGTGATCGCGTTCAGCGTTAACTTGAATTTCTTCCAGCAGGCGAACGTTTTCAAGCGCGACTGAAAGACGTTCGGTCACTGCACGTAAAAATTCGACCAGATCATCGGCAATGGCTTCCCGCTGGAATTTAACCGTGAGAACCCCCAACACCTGACCGCGCAGCAGGATCGGAATTGCCATGAGCGATGTCTTTTCACCCGATTTTGCCGGGTCGGTGATGATGCTGTGGACGGGTGTTTTTCGGCGATAAGCATCGACGACTTCTGGTGAATAGGGGGCGCCGCTTTCAACCGCATTCCCGCGATAGCGGAAGGCGGTTACCCGCTTTCCGGAGCGTAGATGCGTGCGCCAGGATTTCTGGGTGAACTGGGTGAAATTCGCTTCAAACAAATCCAGGCTTTCTTGCAGACGGGTGACCAGCCTGGCTTTATCGATGGCTACGGCAAGCTGGTTGGCAATGACCTGGAATATTTTGATGTCGTCGGGGGTGAACATGCCAGGGTTTTCGCTTTGCACATCCAATGCGCCGATGATTTCATCTCCGGTGCGCAGCGGCAACGCCAATTCTGAACGGGTATTGGGCAGCGCCGGATTTTTGAAATGGAACGGATCCTGAGTTACGTCAGACGAAATACGGGCCTCACCTTTTGAGACCACATATCCCACCATGCCCATTTCGCCCACGCGCAAGCGGTGACCATTCTCCAGCAGAGTTTTTCCGGCTTCACCGGTGGCTGCACGCAGCACGGCAAATTCCTTTTTTTGATCCAACAGAAATATGCTGGCATGATAAAACCCAAAGCGAGATTGAATTCTTTCAACCGACAGGCTCAGCAAACTTTCCAGGTCTTTTGAGCTGGCAATTTCTGCCGCCAACTCTGCGGCGGTTTCCAGATCGAGCGCCTGGCGGCGAATTTCTTCTGTGCGCTGTGCAACCCGGCTTTCGAGGGTCGCTTTTTCCACAGTCAGGGCTTCGTTTAATTTGCGCTGGTTGTAGAGCGATTGTTCCACACCCGATGAAAGCGACCGGGTTGTCAGGCCGGTGATGATGGAAAGAAGGGCAAAAATGATCGAACCTGTCGTCCAGTCAATCAGGCGTCCTGAGTTATCGGTAATTGAGACAGGCGGGGGAGGGATGATCTGTGTGCTCATGAGCACCCCGATGATTCCAAGTGTGGCAACGCTGATAAAAATCACCCAGCCCCAGGGGATATTTTTTAACAGGGCGGTTCCCATGACGGCAAAGGCCAGGAGCAATACCCGGCCATCACCCGATAACCCGCTCTCCAACAACCCGGTAAGACCCAGAATATAGAAGATTGACAGGGTAATATTTACCCGCAGGGTGTAATTTCTGTCCCGCTTGTAAGTGGTGTAGAGCAGAGCCAGATAAAAAAGGATGTAAAGACCACTCAGCCCCCAGTTCCCGCGCTGGCTATTTGAAATCACAGAAGCGATTAAAGCAAACAGGCCAAGTGATGCTGCGCCCAGCAGAATCATTTGTAAAATCCGTTCACGAATTATCTGAACGGTATCGTCTGGATTGATTCCAGATGGAACGCGGTTGGGATTGATCCTCTCAAAAAAATTCATTCCAGACGCTCCTAACCGGAAAGTTCGCTTTTTAGTTGATTAAGCACATGATCATCGGGCGATATCAGGTGGATTGCTACTTCGGTAATCGATGAAATCTGCCCAATCTCACGCACTGTAGTTCGCAGTACTTCTTCAATGGATGCTGCACGAGAGAACCCGGCCGTGATCTCATTTAGTCGTTCTTCCTGGAAAATCCGGCGTTGTGATTCTTCAAGCAGCCGCGCACTCTCGAGCGCCAGAGCGGTTTGCGCGGTGATGGCTTCGACCATGGTTTGTTCTTGCGGCGTCAGTTTTTCCCGTTCAGTCTGTAAGGTGATTGCGCCAATGGTTTGTTCACGCAGAATTAAAGGCACCTTGATCGTGTGTTTGGGTTGACTGGTGATCAGGGTGTTGTCAAACGACGATTTTAAATCCCCATGAATTTTACGAGTCTGTTCCCAGGATTCCTGGATATATTTTTGGTTAAGGATGCGAATTTCTTCCAGGTCTTTTTGTGTCTGCTCAAACAAACGCGCGTTTTCGACAGCCGAAGCCAGTGAGTCGGCGATGCCCTGATATACCAGGATGTCGCCTTCATCAAAGGCGTTGGCTTGATCTGATTGGATTGATAATGCCCCGATGGCTTTTTCGTGGGTGATCATTGGGATTGCCATTTCGGAACGTGTTTGTGGGAGGTAAGGGTTGTTGAAACGAACCGATTCCTGCCCGGTATCGAGGGCAATGCGGGGAGAACGATTGGCGATACTCCAACCAATCATCGATGAACCGCCAATTTCAAGCCGGTGACCGGCGGCGATCATCGCTCGACCCGCTTCACCCGAACCCGCTTTAAGGGTTGCGAAACGGTTGTTGTCATCGACCAAAAATAAACCGGCATAGTAAATGCCCGTCTGTTCGGCGATCCGCGAAGCCGCGTTTTGTAACACCTCATTCAGATTGAGCACAGAAATGATCGAGCGGGTAATTTCAGATGCAGTCTGGATCTGGTTGTAACGATGCTGAACATCTCTGGTGCGGGTTTGAATGCGTCTTTCCAGCGTGTTTCGTTCGTTTTCAAGCTCTGCTGACAGACGGGTCTGCGAGGTTAGCGCGAGATGCAAACTGGAAATCAGATTTGCCACTGGAATTGCCAGCGTGGCCGCACTGGTCAGCATGAACATTGCGGCCAGCGCCCATGAGCGAAAGGCCCCCACAGGATATTGTTCAGGAAGTTGAGCAACGGGGATTGATGAGAACCCCAGACCGAATAAAAATAATGTCACAATAGAGATCAGCGTCAGGGCCCCACCGGCTTTGACCCCGCCCAGGACGGCGCCCAGAACTGAGAGCGTGATTAATCCTAAAATTCCCGCCGGCCCAAGCCCAAGACTGGAAAGCGTGGAAACTGAAAACCCATAAAGGACTGCAAATAAAATTCCGATGCGGACGGGAAAAGGCCATTGCTTAAAGATGTCGGTTGCAATGAGAAGCCCAAGCGCAATGATGCCGGGAAGGATATCCGTAATTTTTGTGTTACCCGCCAGGACGGATGCCAGTAAACCCACCCCGCAAATAAATGTCAAGAGGCGCACAACCATTTTGAGGGTGCGTTTGCGCAGTTCTGCGACGGTGTCCTGGCTCAGGCCGAGCGGGGGCAGGAAGAAATCTCTCACGAATTGGAAGAATTTCATGGGCTATTTCCTCCCGTTGCCGTTTGATTTTTGCGCAGCACCATTATGAGATGGTCCTGGATTATTGGTGGAGGATGACAGGAGTTCAATTTCGATGGTGGTTTTGTTTGCCCCAACCGCCCGGCAAATTTCGGCGGCAGAGGTATCGAGAATGGTTTGAACATCCACTGACCGGCGGATGCGGGAACTGGCCTCGTAGATGAACCGTTCACGGTTCACCTGTTCGGTGATTTCCTTCACCAGGCGGGCGTTGGCGACCAAAGCACCCAGGCTATTGGCGAAAATGGTCAAGATCTCAGTATCATGATCATCATATGCCGCGACTTGCGCATGCTCAAAATTCAAAACCCCAATCAACTCAGCACCATATAAGATGGGTACGGCCAGTTCGGACCGAACATCCTGTTCCACTTCCATGTAACGGCTGTCGGTAATTGTGTCTTTAACCAGAATGGGCGTACGATCTTGCGCGCTGGTTCCTACAATGCCCTTGCCGAGTGGAATCGCAATTTGGGATAAATCAATCTGCCCATAACCGCTGACCGCATGTGGAACCACGGCAAGTTTTTCAGGGTCGTACATCAAAATTGCAATTTTGCTGCCAGACATGGCTTTTTGCAGCCCCTCCACTACGGTCAACAGAGATTCATCAAGTGACTTTTTGGTGGAAGCCTCATTTGTGATCTGATAAAGAATTTGCTGTTTTTCACTGTTTTCATTTGACTCGCTGAACAGTTGCGCGTTGAAAACAGCAATTGCCATCTGGTCTGCAAGGATTTGAAGCACTTGAATATCCTGCGGTTGAAATGCATTTTTTTGACGCGATTGAACATCCAGCGCACCCAAAACCGTGTTGCCTATTTTGAGTGGAATTGCCAGCTCGGAGCGGGTTTCGGGTAACAGCGGGTTGGCATAATAAGTTGCGCTAAGGGTAACATCGTTAATCACAACCGGTTCTTTTCGATCTGTTGCCTGACCGACGATGGAAGAGGACCCAACCGCCAGACGGTGCCCGGCTGATTTTAGCCGCTCGCCCGCCGGGCCGGTTGATTCGCGTAGAACAGCAAACTCTTGCAGGGGGTCGAGCAAAAAGATCGATGCATGGTAGAAATCAAAGCGTTCAAGCACCAGATTGACCACCCGTTTTAGTAAATCGGTCAGGTTCAAAGTGCCGGCTGTGTCTCGGGCAATTTCAGCCGCAATTCTCAACTGTCGGGCTGCATTTTCGGCGGCCTGTTCCGCTTTTTTCATGGTGGTGATATTACGTGAAATCCCCAATAACCCCGAGATCTCTTGCTCTCTGTTCTTTAATGGAATCCGGCTGTTGAGGTAATAGATTTCACCGCCATCACGGCCGGTAACTTTTTCCAAAATATCCACTTTGCTTTCGCCGGTCTGGAGCAAATCCTGCTCCAGACGATAGGTTACGCTGCCTACTTCCTGTCCGAATACTTCAAAATCTGTTTTTCCGACGATCTGACCAGGGTCTGCAATTCCGGCCTGGTCGGCAAATGAGTGGCTGGTGCGGATGAATTGACTGGATGTGTCTTTGAAGTAAATCGAATCGGGAACATTTTCCAGCAGCGCATTAAGCAAGAAGCGTTCCTGATCGTAGGCTTTTAGCGCCTGCTGCATCTGGTTTAAGAGCTGGGCATTTCGGATGGATGAAGCGATTTGCGATGCCAGGGTGGAAAGCAGGTTGAGATCGCGTTCGCTAAAGCGGTTTTCCTGGTCCAGGTCTTGAACGATCACTGCGCCAAGCGCATCGCCGCCCACCATGAGGGGCACCCCCAGCCATGATTTGGCGGCTTTACCGACAATGCGCACGCCTAATTGCAGCGCTTTTTCTTCAGCGCGACTATTGATCAGCAGTGGTTGTTGTGTGCGAATGATATGTGAGGTTAATCCTTCGCCAAGAGCAATCGGCGCTACAGTTAAGGCTTCGCCGCCCTCAAAAAGGTATGGGATTTCAATCAGGTTGTCATTCTGATTGTAAATGGCGATGGCAAAACTCAAATTTCCACCCATCGCTTCGGTGATTTTTTCATGCAGGGCGCGATACAGGGTCTGGATATCCATTTCATTTGAAATGGTCTGGCTTAAATTTGCCAGTGTTTGAAGTTCGCCGAGGTGGGTGTTTAAATCGCCGAGGGTTTGAATCTGGTTTAGTGTGATGGCGGCAAATTCGATGAGATTTGCCAGTGGCTGCAAGAGGGTCTCGCGGATTGGGTTGGGATCTTTGCTGCCGATGACCACGATTTTTGAAAGTTGGTCTGAAACAAAAATCGGGAAAATGGCTGCTGAACGGCATCCACGGCGTGAGAAGAAGGGGAGGATGTTGTCGTAGGGGTTGGGCTGATTGATATCCTCAATAATTACCAGGTTTGATTCTTTTAGGGCGGTTGCGATGGACAATAGCGGTAAAGAGATGCCGCGCAACGAGCCTTTGGGGTTGAGCGCCCGCGGGTCGTTAATTCCCATCACTGAAAGATGGTCTTTCTCAACCGTGTATACGCCATTGACGTAGGAGGTCTGGTTTAATGTTGAAATGATCAGATTGACAACTTCCTCTTCTGATCGGGCGTGTGAAACCTGCCGGCTGGCACGATAAAAGATGGTCGTTTCTTCAAGATTGAATTTTGTCGAATCGAGCAGCCGGATATTTTGCAGGCTGTTGGCAACTTGATTGGAAAGCATTTGCAGCATCGAAACCGTTTCGGCGTCAAACTCCGAACTTTCTGTTCCACTGACTTCCAAAACACCCAATACCTGGCTGCCAATGGCGATGGGCACGGCAATTTCTGGTTCGGGCTGCTGGGCAGCCCCTTCCAGAAATTCTTGCTGCTCACTCGGGCTGATCAGACGGGCCTGGTTGTTGGCCGAGGTCCAACCCACCAGAGAATCACTTCCAACCCGAACGGTTTTGCCGATGCGAGATTTTAACTGACCGGCGCCCACTTCTTCTGCTTCCAAAACCGCGTAAGACCCCGCTTCATCAATCAAATACATACGGGCATATTTATAACCAAAGCGTTCCACCAGCAGCGATACCGTTCGGCTCAAAATCTCCTGTCTGACGTTGGAAGAAGTGGCGATCTGGGCCACCTCGGTCGCCGTGCGAACTTGCTCGGTACGCTCATGCACCTTTTTTTCCAATGAGCGATACAGATCGCTTAATTGATCGACCATTTGGTTAAAGGTGTGCGATAGAAGCCCAATTTCATCCTGGCTCTTGACCTTTACCCTTTGCGACCAGTCACCTGCCGTGAATTTTTGGGCTGAATGTACCAGCGCCAGCAGCGGATTAACCAGGCGGGTGGACATGAAAATCAACAACCCCCCGGCCAGTACCAGCACGGATATCAGCAGGATGATATTGGTTGTTGAAAGGATATTTATCTGGCCGTAGATAATTGAAGTGGGAATTTGGAGGGCCAGACCGATTTGGGCGTTTGGAATCCAACGTGTAAACAGAAAAATGGGCTCGCCATTTTCTGCCTGGGTGGTCAGCATGATGCCATCGTTCATGCGAATGGCGTTGATCAGGTTTGCGCGGTAACTTGCAGATGCCTTTGAAATTTCAAGGTTACGCTCAACCGCATTCATTGTCATGATGGATTGATTGGTAGTAATCAACATGGCCGTTGAAGAAGGGAAAAACGCGCTCATGTTGACGAGAATGCTGCGCACCTCTTGATTTGTTGCGTAACCGATCAGCGTTGCCAGTATTTCATGCTCATCATTTTCAACGGGTATGGAAAAAATGGACGTGAAAACATCGGGGCGAATCGGTTCGGCGTCAAAATAGCCGATCGATTTTTTCTTGCCGTTTATATCCCGGAAAAACGGGGCATCTTTTAAGTTTTGCTGCATCCATGCGCTTTCAGTGGATGCCAGCACCTGCCCCTGCGGGTCTACAATCATTAAACCGTCAAAATCAAATTGATCTGAGATGGCCTCTCTGGCCGAAACCAGTTGAAACACCATGTTATAACGGCTGAGGTTGTTATCGGGGTCCGACTGAAAATTTTCAGTGGGTGTTACCAGTTTTCGATCATTGATGATTGCGATTAACGCGGCTTCAGCCTGATTGATCTCCTGTTCGATTTCTGTTTTTTGGGTTGAGATCGCCGCATTTAACTGATATTCTGTCTGTTCACGCAAGATTTGTCTTGAACGTAATTCTGTTACGGCCCCGATCAGAATTACGGGCAGCAGCGAGAAGACCAACAATAAAATGATGATCGTTCGTGCCAGGCTCCCCTTGAAGATTCGGGTGGTATGTGATGTGTTGGGGAAGGCGGCTGCCATGTTTTTTGCTCCTTAGCTCAAATCCCAGACGGGTTTGCCGGAGAGGATGTTTTGTATTTGATCGGGGAACCGGTCTGGATCGAGAGGTTTACCCATAAAACCATTAAAGCCGGCGGCCTGAGCTTTTCTTATCTGCTCCTGGCTGGCTTCGGCTGTGACTGCGATGACGGGGATATCTTTTAAACGGGATGATTGGCGAATTTTTGCCAGAGCGCCGTACCCATCTTCATATGGGAGGCGAATATCCATCAGAATCAAATCGATGCGGGGAAGGGTGTCTGCAAACTCAACCACTTCATACCCGGAAGTCTTCCATTCGCAATGGATCCCCAGAAAGCCTAACATACGAGCAATCAGCACAAAATTAGAGACGTTATCTTCAACCACCAGTACTGTAATATCTTGTGTCAGGTTGGCAGAATCGGAATGCTGTGGTTCGGAGGAGTTCATTGAATTAATGCCTTTGAATAATCATTACTTAAAAATCGTCAAGAAGCGAGCCACCTGCTCGGAAAAATTATCGATATCAATTGGCTTTTCGATGTATCCATCACAGCCCGCCTGGAGCGTTTTTTCGCGATCGCCGCGCATCACGTTGGCGGTAATTGCAATGATGGGCGTGGCTGCCAGGCCGGGGTTTTCACGCAGCCGGTGGGTCAGTGTGTACCCATCAATATCTGGCATGTTGATATCCATTAAAATTAAGTCGGGCCGGTTTGACTTCAGGTATTCCAAAGCGCGGTTGGCGTTTTCGGCTTCAACTACCTGGTAGCCTTCTGATAATAAAAGTCGTCGGACTAAAAGCCTGTTTTCTGGATTATCCTCAACATGGAGAATCGTCTTGGAGTCTGACATGATGTTGAAGTTCCCTTCGGGGGTTAAGATCATGGTGTGGGCTGTTATACACAACAAAGTGCAGATCAAAAAATTTTATTGCCTGAATATCTCATTTGCAAACAAAAAGAATGCCCGGAAAAATCGGGTTTGTATATTCTTTTGTATTATACAAGGTTGGTGGTTGGAATTGGCAAAAGGGAGATTATCAGTTTTGTTAGGGGGGAGTTTAAAATAAAAGAGCGGGTGACGGGAATCGAACCCGTGACATTTTGCTTGGGAAGCAAACGGTCTACCGCTGACCTACACCCGCGTCAAAATATTGACTTATTGTATTTTAGTCTTAACCTTGGGTGTTGTAAAGGTTTTGCCGGGGCAGTTAATTCGGGTTTTGGGGGGTTAAGTGTTTGATCAAGCCGCAAAATACGGTTCCGGGCTTGTTGGAGCTGGGATAACCATTATAATAATTAATTTAGGATCATAATCTAAAAACTCATTTTTATTGGTATGGTATAATTCGGCAAATTTGCCATGACCCAAACCGGCATTTCTTCAACGTGGCGAGGAGCATAATTTGGCAATCAACCCTTTAAATTGGTTATTTGGTCTTTTTTCACTTGATATAGGCATTGATCTGGGTACGGCAAATACCCTGGTCAATGTTCGCGGTAAAGGTATCGTTATTAATGAGCCTTCGTGGGTGACCATCAATAAAAGAACGCGGAAAGTGGAAGCAATTGGGGCGCGGGCAAAAGAAATGGTTGGGCGCACCCCGGCTGATGTAGTGGCAATTCGTCCTTTGCGCGATGGTGTCATTTCGGAGTTTGAAATTACACAGGCGATGCTCGGCTATTTTATCGGCCGGGCGCACCAACAAACCATTGTCCCCATGCCGCGCCCCCGTGTGGTGGTTGGCATTCCATCTGGCGCCACCGAAGTTGAAAAGCGGGCGGTGTATGATGCTGCAATGGCGGCCGGGGCCCGTGAGACCCATTTGATTGAAGAACCCCGTGCAGCTGCTCTTGGCGCAGGTTTGCCCATTACCGAGGTGCGGGGTACGATGATTGTTGATATTGGCGGTGGAACCACCGAGGTGGCGCTGCTGTCGATGGGCGGCATCGTGGTTTCGCGTTCTCTGCGGGTGGCCGGTGATGAGCTTGACCAGGATATCATCACCTATATCCGCAATAAATACAATCTGTTTATTGGTGAACGGATGGCAGAGCAGGTAAAAATGACCATTGGTTCGGCTTATTCGTTGCCATCTGAAAAAACACTGGTAGTGCGAGGTCGAAACCTGGTTTCTGGTCTGCCAGAGGCGATTGAGGTATCTTCTGTTGAAATTCGCGAAGCGATTTCAGGCTCGGTTCAGGTAATTGTGGATACGATTAAAGATGCTTTGGACGAGGCCCCCCCTGAGATTGTGGCCGATTTATTAGAGACCGGGATCTGTCTTGCCGGCGGCGGTTCTCAACTGCTGGGGCTGCCGGAGCGCCTGACCGATGAGCTAAATCTGCGCGTGTGGGTCGCTGAAGACCCCATGACCTGTGTGGCGCGCGGTGCAGGAATGATCCTTGAGGATCTTGACCATTACAGTAAGTTCCTGGTTGGGCTGGAACGGTCGAGTTCGCGGTCTTCATAAACAACGTTTCTGATACAGGATGTAGAGTAAACGAGTAAGAATGAAAAATCTATTTTCCGGAAACTGGCAAACAACCGTGTTGCTAGTTGTGGTAGCGGGATTAATCTTGCTGGCGTTGAGCGGTTTTCTTAACCCGGCTATACAATCGGCGGTAAGCCCACTGGTATCGACGCAAGGCTGGCTGGCTGTCCGCTTTCAGGCCATCTATGATTTCCTTACCGTGCCGCGTGATGTCGCCAGCCTGCGAACCCGCAATCAGGAACTTGAAAACCAGATTGCATTGTTGCAAACCCAGGTAATTCAATATCAGCAGCAGCTTCAAGAAGCTGAAGTGTTATATGCGCTTTTAGGCTTTGCCCGCACACGGCCCGAAAACCAGTATGTGGCGGCTTCTGTGATCGGCAAAGATCCAAGCCCGTTTCTTCACTATGTGATTATTGACCGCGGTTCTGATAATGGCCTGCGGTATGGAATGCCAGTGGTTACCGAGCAAGGGCTGGTTGGCCGCGTTGACGGGGTGACATCCAGCGCTGCCCGTGTTCAGCTCATTACCGATCCGGGTTCTGCAGTTAATGTGCGTTTTCAAGATTTGAAAACCGAAGCGATGCTCTCTGGTTCTGTCACAGGCGATGTGGCAGTTGAGATGGTGCCGCAGGATATTGAGCTTGGCATAGGAGAGCTGCTGTTGACCTCCGGGCTGGGGGGAACCTATCCGGCGGATGTGGTTGTCGGGCAGGTGGTTAATATCCGTAAACGCGAAAATGACCTGTTCCAATCTGCTTCGATTCAGCCCGCAGTTGATTTTTCAAACCTGCGCGCAGTTCTGGTCATTGCGAATTTCCGTCCGGTGAATACTGCGCCGTTGATTGCAACCCCGGTAGCTCCATAAATTACCCATGGGTACGATACTGGCTTTTCCGATATTATTAATTGTGGTGATGATCCAATCAGTGGTCATTCCACGAATGCCTTTGTTGTATGGCACTGCCGACCTTGTGATGCTGGTGATCGTTGCCTGGGGTCTTCAGGAGCGGCCCAAAAATTCGTGGCTTTGGACATTGCTGGCGGGGCTGATGGTCAGCTTTATTTCTGCACTTCCGGCGCTGCTGCCGTTGATTTCGTTGTTGTTGATCAATTTGATTTTGCAGTTGATTCGCCACCGCATCTGGCAAATGCCCATTCTGATGATGCTTTTTATGACATTTACGGGCACTTTTATTGAACTCATGTTGTCGTATGCTGCACTGCGCTTTGGCGGGACGCCGCTGCCGTTATCAGAAAGTTTAAGTTTGATCGTGTTTCCAAGTGTCTTATTAAATTTGATTTTGGCATTGCCCGTCTATGTTGTGATGAGTGACCTTGCAAACGCGGTGTATCCCGCAGAAATTGAGATGTAAAATGCGGACCAGAGAAACCAATGATCTAAATACAACCGCCTGGCGTATGTGGGTGGTTTATACTGCCATTGCGTTCGTGTTTGGCTTTTATGCCTTGCGATTATTCACCTTGCAGGTTGTTGAAGGACCTTCGTATTTGGCGCAGGCTGAAGAAAACCGAATCTCCGAGGTCAGTGTGCAAACGGAGCGGGGAATTATTTATGACCGCAACGGGGTCGTTTTAGCCCGCAACATTGCTTCTTACAATGTGACCGTTACCCCGGCTTTGCTGCCGGTTGTGCTGCCCTTAACCTATGAAGACCCTGTTCCGGGCGCCGACCAGGAAGTGTATCGCCGGTTGTCAGAGTTGATTGATGTTCCGGTTAGCGCCGGAGCGGTGATTGAGGATGGCGAAAAGACCCTGACAGATGAGCAGGTGCGTTTATTTAAACCCTGTGATAATGATCTGGGGATTAAAGAAATCGTCTATATTCAAGATTCCACAGCCCCTTATTCGCCGGTGCGGGTGAAATGTAATATTGATCAGGAAACCGCGATGATCATCCGTGAAAAGGCGCGCGATTGGCCTGGTGTCAGTGTGGAAATTGAACCGATTCGCGAATATCCCACCGGAGATCGCACATCTGAGATTATCGGCTTTCTGGGCCCAATCCCAGAATCGCGAAAACAGGAATTTGAAGATAAGGGGTTTATCCCGAACCGTGACAAGGTGGGGTATGCCGGGATTGAATTTGAATTGCAGGATATTCTGGCCGGCCGCAATGGGAAACGTGTTGTCGAAGTGGACGTGGCCGGAAAAGAACTGCGCGATGTTGAAGAGCCAATCAGTGCGGTTCCGGGCGATAACATTAAACTGACCATCGATATCCGTCTGCAAAATGCGGCTAAAGCGGCGCTTAAAGGCGAAATCGATTTCTGGAACACCTATTTCAATACGATCCGTACGCAAAACGGGGTGGTTGTTGCGATCAACCCCAAGACGGGTGAAGTTCTGGCGCTTGTTTCAGAACCAACTTATGAGAATAATCGGATGGCGCGTGTGATTCCGGGTTATTACTATGAGCAACTCTCACGCGATAAAAACCGGCCGTTGTTCAATCACGCCATTTCGGCTGAACACCCGCCCGGATCGGTGTTTAAAATGGCAACTGCCATTGGAGCATTGAATGAACGGGTGGTCACCCCCGAGACAACTGTTGAAGACCCCGGAAAGATTGTCGTTACCCAAAAATTCACCCCGAATGATCCGGGTACTGACCGGGAATATGTGTGCTGGGAAGAAGCCGGCCATGGAATCGTTGACTTCTTGCACGGGGTAGCCTGGTCGTGTGATGTTTATTTTTATAAGATTGGCGGCGGGTATAAGGATGAGGTGGAAAAAGGTCTGGGCGCTACGCTTCTGGCTGAATATGCCAGATCGCTTGGTTATGGCGAACTTACCGGGGTTGAACTGCCGGGTGAGCAAACCGGGTTGATGCCAACGCCAGACTGGAAGCGTGTGACCGTCGGCGAAAACTGGTCCACCGGAGATACCTATATTGCCTCGATGGGACAGGGTTATGTGCTTTCGACCCCGATGCAGGTGCTGTCTTCGTTTTCCACTCTGGCAAATGATGGCAAGTATATGAAGCCAACCCTGATTCGAGAAGTGTTGGACCCGGCCGGGAATGTTAAACAGCCCTTCAACCCACAGATGCACTGGGATATTACCCAGGACCCGCTCATTATGACTTATGATTCTGAAGATTATGAGACGGGTGTTCGCAAAGTGGTGGAGCCCTGGGTGATTGAAATGGCAAAACGTGGAATGCGGATGGTGGTTGAAGAGGGGGGGACGGCGCACAAAACTTTTGGCAATGAAACGATCCCCTCGGCGGGGAAAACCGGCACGGCTGAGTATTGTGATAATGTTGCCCAGGAGAAAAATTTGTGCCAGCCAGGTTCATGGCCTACACATTCGTGGTATGCCGGTTATGCCCCCTATGACGACCCCGAAATTGCGGTGGTTGCGTTTGTTTATAACGGCGGCGAGGGTGCCAGTGTGTCTGGACCGATCGTAAAGAAAGTGATCGATGCGTATTTTGAATTGAAGGCAATTGATACGGCTAAATCCAGCGGTCTACCCAACCCGTAATGGTTCTTGATCGGGGTATATCCCGACAGATCAATTTGAACCTGATATAATTAACGGATTGATGTCTTTTCAGGAAAATCGGGCAACTATGACAAATGTTGGACAGCGCTTACAAATTCAGGTCAAGGGTGTTAAGGAAGGTCTGCTGGTTACGCTGGGCGATGGTGACTGGCTTGGGCTTCAAGATGCTTTGATTGACCATATACAGGAGAAAGGCGCTTTTTTTCAGGGCGCTCGGTTGGCGCTGGATGTGGGTAATCAGATTCTAAAATCGGCCGACCTGGGAAACCTGCGGGATCGTCTGAGTGATGCCGGGGTTGCTTTGTGGGCGGTGTTGAGCAATTCGCCAACCACAGAGCAAACCGCGCAAATGTTTGGTCTGGCTACCCGTCTTTCGACCCCCAAACCCGAACGGACCATCCGTGCTGTTGAAACCACTTTGAACGGCGATGAGGCGGTCTTTGTACAGCGCACGCTGCGTTCCGGCTTTAAAGTGGAATATGCCGGGCATGTGGTGGTTTTGGGAGATGTAAACCCTGGCGCCGAGATTGTTGCCGGCGGGAGTGTTATCGTCTGGGGAAAATTGCGGGGCGTGGTTCATGCTGGTGCAGAAGGAAATGACCAGGCAGTGGTGTGTGCATTGGATCTTATCCCCACTCAATTGCGTATAGCGGGGCTGATTGCCATTCCACCCCGTCGAAAAGGAAAGCCTGTACCGGAAATTGCCCGCATTACCGATGGGCAGGTTGTAGCAGAAGCCTGGGATCAAAAGTAAAAGAGAGGGAGGAAAATGTCGGCAACAGTTATAACGGTAACCTCTGGCAAAGGGGGGGTAGGCAAAACCACCACCACGGCAAACCTGGCCGTGGCACTGGCTGCAACGGGCAGCAAGGTGGTGTGTATTGATGGTGATATCGGTTTGCGGAACCTGGATGTGGTTTTGGGTTTGGAGAACCGGATTGTATATGATCTTGTGGATGTGGTGGAAGGACGCTGTCGGCTGCGCCAGGCCATGATTCGCGATAAGCGTATGCCGGAGTTGTATTTGATTCCTGCAGCGCAGACCCGCGATAAGAGCGCGGTTTCTCCCAGCGATATGGTGCATTTGTGTGATGAACTGCGCCCTGAATTTGATTATGTCTTGATCGATTCACCGGCAGGGATTGAACGAGGTTTTCGTAATTCGATCGCCCCGGCAGATCGTGTGATTGTGGTTACCAATCCCGAAGTTTCTGCCGTGCGCGATGCAGACCGGATTATTGGCCTGGTGGAAGCGGAAGAAAAGGGGCCTGCAAAACTGGTTATCAATCGTCTTAATCTGGCTTTGGTCAAGCGCGGCGATATGTTGACGGCCGACGATATTCTTGAGCTTCTGGCCATTGAATTGATTGGGATTGTGCCCGAAGATGAGAATGTTGTGGTCAGCACCAACCGCGGACAGCCGGTTGCGTTGGATGATAAGACCCGTGCGGGGAAAGCCTTTGTCAATATTGCCCGGCGCATCAAAGGCGAGCAGGTTCCTTTTATGGACATGGAGGAAAAAGACGGATTCTTCAGCAAGTTATCGAAGATGCTGCGCTCTGGAGGTGATTGATGGCGGGATGGCTTGACCGTCTTATGGGTGGTAAAGATAAAAGCGCTGACAATGCAAAGGAGCGCTTAAAACTTGTGTTAATCCATGATCGAACGGATCTTACCCCCCAGTCTTTGGTGGCGATGAAGAATGATTTAATTGAAGTGATTTCACGGTACATTGAGATTGATCCGAGTGCTGTGAATATTGATGTTGCACAAGATGGCAGAGAACAGCGGTTGATTGCAGATATTCCTTTGAAGCCAAAACAGCCCACCTCCCGCCGCAGGTGAATGTGCAATGCCGAAGGTTGTTGATCGTGTCTCTCCTTCGGAAAAGGT
>CAZQLE010000003.1:40092-74121 GCA_964593905.1 uncultured Anaerolineaceae bacterium
GGTTTTAACGGTATGAAACGAGAATTCTGGCGGCATTTTGATTTTTGGATGTTTGGCAGCGTGATCATTTTGTGCATTTTTGGCATTATGATGATCCGCTCTGCAATTGCAGGTAGTGAAGGCCTGGCAGGTTTAGATACACGCCAGGCTATTTATGTGGGTATTGGGCTGGTGGTTATTTTAGCGACCTCGCTGATTGATTATCACCTGTGGTCTTCGCTGTCGCGGGTGATGTATATTGGGATGATCATTTTTCTGGTGGTTATTTTTGTGGTGGGAACCGCAGCGTTTGGCTCGGCACGCTGGCTGGATACGGGCTTGATTTTTGTGCAGCCCTCGGAGCTGGCAAAAATTATCATGATTCTGGTTCTGGCTGATTTTTTTGCCCGCAATTGGGAACGCCCGAGAAATTTGCAGTGGATTATTCGAAGTTTTCTGATGACTTTTGGCGTTACGCTGTGGATTTTGTTGCAGCCAAACTTGAGCACCTCCATTGTGATGTTTGTGATCTGGTTTTCACTATTGTGGATCAGCGGTTTGCCGCCAAAATATTTGCTTTTGTTTGGCGGGGTGGCCGCGCTCGGGTTAATTGCGTTCCTGGGTTTAATCGCCAGTGGCGTCGAGATTCCGTTTATTCAAGATTATCAGGTTGCGCGGGTGGTGAATTTTGTCTTTCCCGACCCGAACGCCAGGCATGGGAATGCCTATAATGTAGAACAGGCGCTGGTTACCATTGGCTCGGGAGGGTTGTTTGGTCAGGGCTATGGTCATGGCTCTCAGGTGCAGCTCCGGTTTCTTAAAGTTCGCCATACCGATTTTATTTTTTCGGCCATGGCCTCAGAGTTTGGTTTTGTTGGCACTGTACTGGTGGTTGGACTGATCGTTTTTGTAATTTTGCGTTGTCTCAGGGCGGCGCGGAAGGCCAGCGATGTGTTTGGCGCTTTGATATGTTATGGCTTTGCGACATTGATGTTTTTTCAGACCGCGGTTAATGTCGGCGTGAATTTGAATGTGTTGCCCGTAACCGGTTTGACTTTGCCGTTTATCAGTTATGGCGGTAGTTCATTGCTTTCTCTGGTGCTGGGAATTGGTCTGGTAGAGAGTGTCATTTCTCGGCATAAACCTTTGGATTTCTAATTTTTTTCAGGAGCGATATGGCAGACATAAAACCCGCACGTGTTCGTTTTGCACCTTCCCCGACCGGACGTATGCATCTTGGCAGCGGACGGACGGCTTTGTATGATTATCTCCTTGCCCGGCAGACGGGCGGTCAGTTTATCTTGCGCATTGAAGATACTGACCGTAAACGGTTTGTGCCCGGAGCCGAAGAAGAGCTGATGAGCGGAATTCGCTGGCTGGGGATGGAATGGGATGAGGGCCCGGATGTGGGCGGTCCTTACGGGCCCTATCGACAGTCGGAGCGTAAGGAAATTTATCAGCATTATGCGCAGCAACTGGTCGACACGGATAAGGCCTATTATTGCTTTTGCACTCCAGACCGGTTGGACCGGATGCGTCAGGACCAAATGAAGCGCAAGGAAGCGCCGCATTACGATGGAACCTGCCGCCGGTTAGACCCCGATGAGGCGGCTCGCCGGGTGCGCAATGGCGAATCGCATGTGATCCGATTTAAGACCCCCAAAGAAGGCGCCACGGTTGTAAAGGATGTTTTGAGGGGCGAGATTAAGGTGGAGAATCAGAATCTGGATGATTTCATTATCGTAAAATCGGATGGCTGGGCATTGTACCATCTGGCTGCGATGGTGGATGATTATGAAATGAAAATCTCCCACGTGATCCGCGGTTCTGAATGGCTGCCGACCTTCCCTTTGCACGCACTGGTCATCCGTGCCTTGGGGTGGCAGGAGCCTGAATTTGTTCATCTTTCGGTTTTTCTCAAGCCGAGCGGCAAGGGTAAGATGAGCAAACGGGAATCGGCAGATTTGATCAAAGATGGCTATTCCATTTTTGTCAACGATCTTCAAAACCTGGGTTATATTCCCGAAGCGGTTGTGAACTGGATTGCATTGATGGGTTGGAGTTATGACGGACAGCAAGAGTTCTTTAAGATCCCTGAATTGGTCGAAAAATTCTCGCTGGATAAGTTAAACCCGGCGCCTGCTGCGATCAACTTTACCAAACTGGATCATTTTGCCGGATTGCATGTTCGTTCACTGGGGGTGAATGATCTTGCTGCGCGGGTTAAACCGTTCTTTGTCAGCCAGGGATATGCAGTTGACGATGCGCGGCTTGAAAAAATTGCCCCGATTATTCAGGAACGGATTGTTACACTGGACGAGGCCCCTGAAATGGCCGGCTTTTTCTTCAAAGAAACGGTTGAACCGGTGGTGGAAGACCTGGTTGCAAAAGGACTTACGGCGCAAGAATCGGCCGCGGCAGCACAAAAATGTTTGGATCTTCTGAGCGGGTTGGATGAAATTACGCCTGCCACGGCTGAAGACCCCATGCGCGTTTTGGTGGAAGAGATGGACCTGAAAGCGGGTCAGGTTTTTGGGATTTTGCGTGTTGCGGTTACCGGGCAAAAGGTGAGCCCTCCGCTTTTTGAAAGTATGCAGATCATCGGAAAAGAGAAGACCCTTGAGCGCATTCGGACGGCCATTCAACAATTGAAGGCCCTGCCTACAGCCTGAGCTTTCGTCAGACAAACGGGCAAAACTCTTTACAGAACGATTAAGGAGTGATAGAATACTGCTCGTTGGTTTATTGGGGGCTCGTCTAACGGCAGGACGACTGACTCTGGATCAGCTAATAGAGGTTCGAATCCTTTGCCCCCAGCTACACCTCCGATTTTTTCGGGGGTGTTTCTGTTTAATCCCCCCGGTCAAAAAACTTTTCCCCTTACAGACTCGGTAAATGGTCAATAAAAAGGATTTATTCTATCTAAATATTATATAATTAATGTCGGCCGGGGTTATGGAATACCCGCTGTTTTCGGATGCTTTTGTGAGGGCCGTTTTTACCTTATTGAGATTGTGAGGGTCGCAGATATGAAACATTCAACCCGTAAAACGATCCTCCTGATTGTGATGACTTATATTACACTCAGCAGTTTGTGGATCTTACTATCGGATCGGGTTTTAATGAACTGGTTTGATGACCCTGCCAGGTTGCAGCAGGCCAGCATTTTCAAAGGGTGGGGGTTTGTTTTGATAACCGGCATTTTGCTGGGGGGCGGGCTGACCGTTGTGTTTTTGCGCCGTGATCAGGCCGAAAACGCATTGTTGGAGAGCGAGAAGCGTTTTCGATCGCTCTATGAAAGCGCTCCGGTGGGTTATTTATTGATTGATGATGAATTTACCATTCGGATGATTAATCGAAAGGGTTGTGCGCTGTTGACCGGGCATCCTGATCTTTGTGATGGAATCGATCTGCGTACATTATTCAGCGAACCCGGCCAGCTAAAACTGAATGCTTATTTGCAGGATGTGTTTGCCGGGAATAACCCGGAGTCGATTGATCTGAGCATTGACGCGGCGGAAGATCGCGAAAAGAGAATTCTTCAATTCAATGCGCAAACTTTTTTACCCCAATTTTCTGGAAACCCGCTGCTGCTGTGTATCTTGCAAGATATGACGCGCCGGATTCTGGAAGAAGAAGCGCGACGGCGGCAGCAGGAAGATTTTCAACAAATTTTCAACAATGTGCAGTCGATGATCTATTATTTTGATCAGTCTGGCATCGTAATTCGGGCGAATCATAAAGCTGCTGCCTGGCGCAAAACCACACCGGCGGCATTAATAGGCACCGATCAGAAAGATGTTTTTCCGGCGGATGCCGGGTGGTTTGTTCAGGATAACCTGGCAGTTCTGGAAACAGGCACCGCGCACTCTGGTGTTATCCGCCGCTACTCTCAAACAGGGGCAGAGGATCTTTGGCTGCAATATGATAAATTCCCCTTTCGAAATGAAAAAGACCAGGTTATCGGGCTGATTGTCATGGCGGTGGAGGTTACCGACCATGTCCGGCGTGAGTTGGAAATGAGCTCCTTGCTGCAGTTGTTTAGCGCGGTTCGTCGAAAATTATTTCCGGATGATGTTGCCAATACCATTTTTTCTAAAATTCAAAAAGAATTTTCTCCAGATCAAATTTTAATTTTGATGTTGGATAAAAACTTTAAAAATCCGCTGGTGCATTATGCAACAGGATCCTGGAAAGATTTGGAAGGCCGTGCGCTGGAGGTTGTCGGCGGGATTTCTGAAACGGTTTTGGAGACCGGAAAACCAATTTTGGTGGAGGATGTTAAGCAGGATCAGCGTTTGTTGTATAAGGATCGGTTTGTGAATCTAAAAGCGGCTGCCTGTGTTCCATTAATTTATGACACCCGGGCGCTGGGGGTGATCTGGATCGGGAAAAAATCAGCCATTTCGGTTTCGGATTTTAATTTGCTGAATGCCCTGGCTGAAGTTGCCGCCGGGGCGATGTATCGTGCCACGCTGTATCAAGAAACCCAGATGCGGATTAATCGCTTGAGTGCACTACGAAAGATTGATGAGGCAATTACGGGCAGTTTGAATATGGATATCACACTCAATGTGATCCTTGATCAGGTTATGGGTTTGCTGCATGTCGATGCGGTTGGGATATTGTTGCTGGAACGCTCGTCGCTCGAATTGCATGGCAGCACAAACCGGGGCTTTCACTTTTCGGAATATCATCTGCGCAGGCTGCGGCTGGGCGAAAGCCTGGCGGGTATGGCGGCACTGGAAAGAACCACCCTTAAAAGAAATGACCGACTTAATTTGCCTGTTGCAGAAATTGGGTTTCCGGTAGGCGAGAACTTTGAAGATGCGCTGGTCATTCCCTTGATCGCAAAAAAACAGGTGGTGGGCGTGATGGAGATTTTCCATCGTTCTGCCTTAACCGTGGATGAAGAATGGATGGATTTTTTGCAATCTCTGGCGACACAAACTGCCATTGCAATTGATAATGCCAATATGTTTGACCGGTTAATGCAGTCTCGTGAAGAACTGATGATTTCTTACGATGCGACCATTGCCGGGTGGGCGCGTGCGTTAGAGCTGCGTGACAAAGAAACTGAAGGGCATTCGCAGCGGGTGGTTGACCTGACGCTCATTTTGGCCCGTGCGCTTTCTTATCCCGAAGATCAGATCCCTCATTTGCGGCGGGGGGTATTGTTGCATGATATCGGAAAGATGGGAATTCCGGACCGCATTCTGTTAAAACGCGGGTCGTTAAGTTCTGTCGAAGCACAAATCATGCGCCGCCACCCCGAATATGCGTATCAGATGCTTTCGCCAATTCCTTATCTGCGCTTCGCTCTGGATATTCCTTACAGTCATCATGAGCGCTGGGATGGCAGTGGGTATCCGAATGGGTTAAAAGGCACCCAGATTCCTCTTGCTGCGAGAATTTTTGCGGTTGTGGATGTGTGGGATGCTTTGCGATCCAATCGGCCTTACCGGAATTCTATGCCGCAGAAAAAAGTTGTTGCGTTTTTAAGAACACGCGCCGGAATTGATTTTGACCCGGAAGTGGTGCTGGCTTTTTTGAAATTGGTGGCGGCGGGAGAAATTGCAAATTTTTACCCGGAAGCTGTTTTGCGCCGATCACCTAAAAAACATGGCAATATCCTGCGCTTAAATTTGCCCAAACATTTGCTGCGTGCTTATCGCGCCGGGTTGCTCAAAACATTCTGGTCTGACGATTCGATTCGCAGATGATCGCCCGGAACCCAGCCGGTGATTCCTTGCCGTGTTTCAGCCCAGTACCAGCCGCTCTCTATGCTGATGAGGGTTAAAACATCTCCTGAATTGACGGTTAACTCTCGCGCTGAATACTGGGTAACCGCCAGGCCTGTTTCGATCTGTCTTACAATTATTTTTTCGGGAACCCAACCACTCTTGCCGGCTGAATTTGTGCACCAGACCCAACCGGGCCACTCAGGGTCTTTTTTTCCAAGGATTAATACCGCTCCCTCGCTAAACTCAATTGGGTCTGGATAGGAAGCTTTATAGTTTCGGGTGACAACGGCTTTAAGAAGCTGCTGGTTGGCGTCTGTCATTTAATGCTTTTTCTGTTTCTTTTCTTCATGTACGCGGATGATCGACGGGACGAGTTCTTCTTCGCTGTGATAGCCCACAAAGGGAATTTGAAGAATATCGCGTTCAATTCTCTGGATGGTTGGATTAACTTCGATGCCCACCTGGTCTAGCACAACCGCCAGTTTTGCGGTCTGTTTTAGCAAGAAATGACACTCATCCAGCAGCAAGCCCGTGATTTCAGCGCGCAACCGCAACAGATATTCTGCATCCGGCTGGTCGCGCTGTACTTCTGAATTATAGGTTTGCACCAGGCTCTTAACGCCGGGATGATTGTTAACCAGGAATTCTTCTGGCCGTAAGCTGACATTGAAATAGTTGAAGGCAAGAATGGTTTTGATATGGTTCAGCAAGTGGTTTATTGCATCTGCGATTTCACGCTGATACACTTCAAATGTTTCTGAGACAATATATGTCGAGAGATCACCTTCCAGGTCCGATGCACAGATTTCTTCGATAGTCATTGTAACCTCCTGATGAAACCCTCATTGCAATGCAGAAGACAAATGTCTCAAATCAAAGACATATGATTAAGTCAAAGTAAAAATAAATCCTAATTCAGTATAGAATATCTAAATTGTGCAAAATTAATCGCCATATTATATCCAGATTGTCTGCTTTGTACTGTGATCATACTGTAAAAGAACAAAGATAATAACTGGTCAGATGGCTATATCTACATTATTTCTGTTGCCGAAAAGTTCGGGTAAAATGATAAGAAAAGTGAATATTTACAGGAGGGTTATATGATCATTCAACCGACGGCGATTCCGGATATCTTAATTATTCAGCCCAGAGTTTTTGGAGACGCCCGCGGTTTTTTTATGGAAACTTATCAGGCCCGCCAATTTTGTGAGGCGGGAATTTCGGACAATTTTGTTCAGGATAACCATTCTGGTTCACGGCAAAATATCTTGCGCGGATTGCATTACCAGATTCAGCAGGCGCAGGGAAAACTGGTGCGGGTTGTGGCGGGGGAGGTTTATGATGTGGCAGTTGATATTCGCCGCAACTCGCCCACCTTTGGCCAGTATGCAGCAACCCGCCTTTCGGCAGAAAACCATTTGCAGCTCTGGATACCGGCTGGTTTTGCGCACGGGTTCTATGTGATCAGTGATTGGGCGGAGGTTGTTTATAAGGCAACCGATTATTATGCGCCAGAGTGGGAACGCACCATCCGGTGGGATGACCCGGATATTCATATCGACTGGCCTTTATTGGCCGACCAGCCGCCATTGTTATCTGAAAAAGATCGCCAGGGAGCCTGGCTGCGCGATGCGCTCCTATTCGAATAGGTGGAATATGAAACTTTTATTACTGGGAAGCCGGGGTCAACTGGGTTCGGAGCTGCGCAAGACGCTGCAGCCTCTTGGACAGGTCGTTTCCATTGATTATCCGCAGGTGGATTTCTTGAACGCCGATTCGATTCGTGAGGTGATTCAAGAGACCGGGCCGGAGGTGGTGATTAATGCTGCGGCCTATACTCTGGTGGATAAGGCTGAAACAGAAAAAGACACAGCCCGTGCTGTCAATGCAACTGCGGTTGGGGTGATTGCAGCGTGTTGCAAAAATAGCAACACGGTTTTGATTCATTATTCAACCGATTATGTTTTTGATGGAAAAAAAGATCGGCCGTATATAGAAGAAGATCCGACCGCACCGCTCAACTGGTATGGGCTTACCAAGCTTGAGGGTGAAAAGGCGGTGGAGCAGGTGGGTGGGGCGGCTCTTGTTTTTCGAACAAGCTGGGTCTACAGCCTGCGGCAGGGGGGGTTTGTGCCCAAAGTGTTGCAACTGGCCCGCCAGCAGCGCGAGATGAAAATGGTTGTGGATCAGATTGGGAGCCCTACCTGGGCACGGGCACTGGCCGAGACCACCGCCGCCGTATTGGCGCGCGGCGGGAAGCATATTGACGGCTGGGTTAGAGAAAGAAGCGGTTTGTATCACCTGGGCGGCAAAGGATTTTGCAGCCGTTTGGAGTGGACACAGGCGATTTTGGAAAATGATCCGCAGCGGGCCAGTCACCAGGTGCGTGAACTGCGCTCTGCGCTCACCTCCGATTTCCCAACACCGGCTGTGCGGCCCCTGTATACTGCGCTGGACTGTTCGCGCTTTGAACAGGTATTTGATTTGCAACTGCCCGACTGGCGCACGGCGCTTGCACTGGCGCTGGAAGAGAACGGGGTCTAAGTAGTCAGTTTTTTAAACCATTCCAGCAACGTGGCGGCTTCTCGTTGCAGTGAAAACTGTTCGCGGACCGTGGAAACGGCTGCTTCGCAAATGGCGACCACCTGGGCCTGATTTTCTGGCTGGAGAATCGCGCGGATGGTTTCGGCATAAGATTCGGGAGTGCCCTCAACCACCCAGCCTGTTTTTTGGTGTTGAATATATTCCTCAATTCCCAGAACGCGATTAACAATGGTCGGGATCTTTAGCGCCATGCTGTTGAGAAAGGTCTGGTGCCCGACAGAGCGGTGTAGATTGCCCTGAATGGGGACAATATTGACGGCTGCGTTCTGCATGGTTTTCGTGTAGACATCATGCGGCAAGCTGGAAGCGGTCACATTGGCGGGAATGTTGGTTATTCCTGAAAGGCGGTGGGTTGCAATGATAAAACGGACCTCTGGCAATAAGCGAGCCGCCTCGACCAGGGGCAGATAATTGCGATGCGAATTGCCGCCGGCAAACACATAGACATCTTGTCTGGCTGGGGTGGCTGGTAATTTAGCCTGATCGGGGTCAAAACAATATGGAATGCAGTCCACTTTCTGGGGATCGATGTTCCAGGTGGCTGCAAAAACGGAAATTTCTTCGTGTGAATAGACTGCAAAGCGGTCGACACTGTGCGCAAGTATTTTTAGCAGCAGGCGTTCGCCGAAACCTTTGATCCCGCCATCGGGCTCCCACATGGGTCCCTGAATCACAATGGCCGGCCGGGCAGCGCCGGGCAGTATGGCGAGCAATGCGGCTGCGAGCAGCTCAGGCTTAAGGCTGCCGACCGTGCTGAAGAGGTGCAACAGTCTGGCAGATTGTGCAATACGCAGAATGCGCAGTAAATAGCGCAATTGTTCGCGTACGGGGTAAGGTTTAAGCGGTTCGTAGGGCATGTTTTCGATCAATTTCACCTGTCTGGCAAAATCGGGAATCGAGTACATCCAGGCCGCGGTGGAATACCAACCTGTATCGGACGGGAGAGAAGTCTCTTGAGCTGAATTTGTCATAAAAATAATCATACATGACAAAAGCCATTTTGAGGTTATTATTGACCGTTGGGTATGTTGACAAATACCTTTCAAACTTCTATAATTCGGCAACCTGTCATAACAGGTAAATTAAATCATGGGTTTGATACAACAGAGCGCTTTTTCTCCAAATTATCAGGCAATTACAAATATTCGTTGATAGGATGTGAATATTGTTGGCTTCCGATTTCTTTCGTCTTGATAAAGATTCACAAATTCCATTGCATTCCCAACTGGCCGAACTGATTCGCCGGCGAATTCATGCCCGCGAATTCAAAAAGAATGAGCGATTACCGTCTGAACGAATTCTATGTGAAATTTATAAGGTCAGTAGAATTACCGTGCGTCAAGCCCTGGCAGAATTAAGCCGCGAGGGCTTGATTTTTTCTCTGGTCGGGCGCGGTTCTTTTGTCAGCGAAGAGCGGGTTTTGGAAGATCTTCAGCCCTTGGCCAGTTTTACCGAAGATATGCGCAGAATTGGAAAACGGGCATCAAGCCGGATCATTTCAGCGGATAT
Source organism: uncultured Anaerolineaceae bacterium (assembly GCA_964593905.1). Taxonomy (GTDB): domain Bacteria; phylum Chloroflexota; class Anaerolineae; order Anaerolineales; family Anaerolineaceae; genus CAZQLE01. Next base: position 49,932 of record CAZQLE010000003.1, read on the forward strand.
TGTTGAAGCCGGGCCCGAACAGGCCTGGGCACTCAATATCTCACCCGGTGATGAAATTATCGATCTGGTGCGAATCAGACTGGCGGATGATATTCCAATGGCTGTGCAGCGGTCCTGGGTGCCCCATCATTATTGTCCGGGTATACTGGGGTTAGACCTCTCGTGTCTTTCGCTCTATCAGGTTCTGAAAGATATTTATGGGTTAAGGCCCTTCCGGGGTGAAAGTACTGTCACGGCAACACTGGCTTCTCCTGAACACCGGCGGATGCTTGAGTTATGCCCACCGGCGGCGGTATTATCTGTTCAGCAAATCACCCTGCTTGAGAACGGGGGCGTGTTGGAGTGTTTGCAGTCCATTTATGCTGCCGAGCGTTATGCGTTAACTTTGTCCAATCGTAAAATAGCGAGGTTGTAAGGTCATTTATTGATTTATCATTGATCTTGTAAAATTTATTAAGGAGGGTCTCATGCATCGATACTTTGTAGGCTGCGATCTGGGTGGAACCAATGTTCGCGCTGCTTTGGTAGACACGGTTACCGGTGAGATCAGCAATCAAACCATGATTCCGACCATGGCCCGTGAGGGCCATGAAGCTGTTATGAAGCGAATAGCCGATCTGGTGCGGCAGGTTATTCAAAAAAGCGGTATGGCGTTTGACCAGATTGGCGGGGTGTCAATTGGCATGCCGGGAACAGTTGATATGGATAACGGAGTGGTCCTCTTTTTGCCGAATTTGCCGGGGCAATGGCGTGAGGTGCCCCTGTGTTCGGTGGTTGCGGGATATTTGGGGCTGCCGGTATTTTTGATGAACGATGTGCGCGCAATTACCTTTGGTGAGTGGAAGTTTGGCGCCGGCAAAGGCGTGGCTACCATGGTTTGCTTTGCCATTGGAACCGGGATTGGCGGCGGTTTGGTCATTAACCACAAGCTCCATCTTGGAATTGGCGGCACTGCCGGAGAACTGGGGCACCAGACAATTGATATGAACGGCCCACACTGCGGTTGTGGAAATAATGGCTGTGTGGAGGCGTATGCGTCGGGCCCGGCGATTGCTGCGGCCGGTATTAAAGCGGTGGTGCAGGGGGCTACCTCCATTATTGGTGAGATGGTCGGGTATGATCTGAACAAAATTAATGCCGGAACGGTGGCCCAGGCCGCCCTGGATGGCGACCAGGTGGCGCGTAAAATTTTTGACGATGCCGGAACTGCGCTGGGCGTAGCGATTTCCAACCTGATCGTTTCGGTATCTCCGGACCGGGTGGTGGTTGGCGGTGGGGTTATCCGCGCCGGTGATTTGCTGCTGGACCCGATTCGCCGGACGGTTCGTCAGCGGGTGCATGTGGTTCCGATTGAAAAAGTGGAGATTGTCCCTGCCCTGCTGTGCGACACTGCCGGGATCATCGGCAATGCGATGTGGGCAAAAGAAAAAGTTTTGGAGGGTATTCAGTGATGCAACTATCCTTACCTGCTCTTTCTTCAGTGGTGGAGGCTTATCAGCGCAGCATGAACCCCGACATGGTGCTGCGCGGTCAGGGGGCCGACCCTGAAATCATTCGCAAACGCCGGCCGGCGCTGGTGAAAGCCGCCGAAGAAGCACTTGAAATTGGGCTGCCGCTGGTGCGCATCTCTATGCTGACGCGCTGCGTTCCGGTGGTGGGGGTGCGCCACGGTCAGATTCTGGTGGATGGCGGAAAAATTTGGGGTGAAGATGTCTTTGCGGGCCTGGCCGGGGCGGAATTTCTGGTGGCCAGCGCGGTTACGGTGGGCCATGCGCTGGAAGAAAAGATCTCGGCCATGATGGTTGAAGACCCGGTATTGGGTATGGCTCTGGATGGGGTGGCAAACGCCTCGGTGAGCTGGTTGGAAATGCATCTTCACGAGCGAATTGAAGCAGAAGCCTTGCGGCAGGGGTTTAAAGTGAGCCTGCCCTACAGCCCCGGGATGCCCAGATGGGGGGTGGATGTTGGCCAGCCGCAGATCTTCCATCTGTTGGAGCCCGATCCGGAAGTCATCCGGCTGAACCCCAGTTTTTCATTAATCCCGCGCAAATCTTCTACACAAGTTGTGGGAATTGGGAAAAACATTGAAAAAGAGGGCGCTTCGCCTTGCGAATTTTGTTCGATGTTTGTCACCTGCCAGTATAAGCATAATTACGCTACACATCAGCAAAGCACCCATTAAGCTTTAAGAAAGGGCTGCGCCATGATCATTGTTGACCTTGAACCCATTGGCCGGCGAGTGGAAGTTGAGCGCGGCACCACCTTGCTTGAAGCTGCCCAACGCGCTGGGGTCGATCTTGTGGCCTCTTGCGGTGGGGTGGGGATCTGCGGTACATGCCGGGTGAGAGTGCTGCAAGGCGATGTGAGCGCCATTTCGCTTACCGAAGAAGAAAATCTCCCCGAAGTTTATCGCCAGGAAGGGTTCCGTCTGGCCTGTCAGACCGAGGTTTATTCAAACTGCCGGGTGGAAGTTCCGCCCGAATCGATCGTTGGTTCGCAGCGCATTCAGGTGGAAGGCATCGAAGAAGCCACGTCTTTGCATCCCTTTGTGCATGGCGTGGATGTTCAGTTGGGGCCCTCCTCGCTGCGCGATCTGCGCGCCGATTCGACCCGCATCAACGCTGAAATTACAAAAGCCGATTGCCCCGCGCTAAGCGAAAGCCCCGCGCAGTGGGAAGCGCTTTTGGAATATTTAAAAAAGCATCACTGGCGCGCCCGGTTGGGTTTGTTTTCGAACGGGAGAAGCTCAAAAATTGCGGCTGTGGTATCTGCTGGGGCCGCGTTGTATGGTCTGGCAATGGACCTGGGTTCGACCAAGCTGGCGCTGTACCTGGTGAATTTGGAAAACGGGGTGACCGAAGCGCGCAGCGGGGTGATGAACCCGCAAATTGCTTATGGCGAGGATGTGGTCAGCCGGATTGCTTTTGCCAACCGTCAGGCAGAAAATCGCGGGGTGTTGCAAACCCGCCTGGTGGATGCGATTAATAATGCGATTTTGCAGTTTTGCGAGCAGTTAAAAATCACCCCGGATCAGATTGTTGATGTGGTTGCGGTCGGGAACACGGCGATTCATCACCTGTTTTGCGGTTTGCCGGCGGCCTCACTGGGCGAAGCGCCCTACACACCGGTGGTGGCGGAGGCGCTGCAATTTAATGCCGGCGAACTGGGGCTGCGTGTTGCACCGGGGGCGCAAATTTATTTGCCGCCCAATATCGCTGGTTATGTGGGAGCAGATCATGTTTCGGCTTTACTGGCATCTGGTTTTGACCTGCGTGATGAAACCATGCTGCTGGTGGATATTGGCACCAACACCGAGATCGGATTGAAACACGGAGCGCAGTACTGGTGCTGCTCTTGCGCCTCGGGGCCGGCCTTTGAAGGGGCCCATATTCGCGATGGAATGCGCGCGGCGCCCGGCGCAATTGAGAAGATCACCTTTCGGCCGGATGGCAACGAGATTATCACCATCCACGGCGTTCCGCCGGTGGGCATTTGCGGATCGGGCATTTTGATGGGCATCGCCGAAATGTCCAGAACCGGGGTGATCGATCACCGCGGTGTGTTAAATTCAAAGATGGAAGGTGTGCACGGGACGCGCGGTTCGGCAGAATTTTTGCTGGTTCCGGCGGAGAAAACCGGTCATGGCAAAGATATTGTCATTACGCGCAAGGATGTCAATGAGATTCAACTGGCTAAAGCAGCCATTCGGGCCGGGATGGATCTTTTGTTGGAGCGCGCGGGGATTCGCTATGCCCAGGTGGACCGATTTGTCATTGCGGGCGCTTTTGGGACTCATCTGGACCTGGCATCTGCAATTCAGATCGGTCTTTTCCCCGATCTGGCACTTGACCGTTTTGCGCAGGTTGGAAATGCGGCCGGCGCGGGTGCGAAAGGCATGTTATTGTCGGTTAAACAGCGCCAGGCGGCCGAGCGCCTGGCGGAGAAATTTGAATATATTGAGTTAACCACGCATCCCGAATTTACCAGGGTGTATGTCGAGCAAATGCATTTCTTTGCATCCTGAAACCTTTTTTCGGCCCGGGGTTTGCTAGCCTTTATCGATTTGCTGCTTTAACAGATCTCGAATTTCGCTGAGCAATAATTCTTCTCTGGAGGGTTCGGGCAGCGAAGTGGTTTCTTCCTTTGTTTTTTGAAGCGTATTTGCTGCTTTAACAATTAAAAACATTGCTGCGGCGATGATTACAAAATTAACCAGGGTATTGAAAAAGAGTCCATAATTAATTGTTGCCGCGCCCGCTTCCTGGGCCGCTTTTAGGCTGTCATAGGGTTGACCGCTGAGATTAAGAAAGAAATCTGCAAAATTGATGCCGCCCAGCAGCTTGCCTATGGGCGGCATAATGATATCATCCACCAGAGATTTGATCACCGTGCCAAAGGCAGCACCCATGATGACTGCGACGGCCAGATCAAGAACATTTCCTCTTGCTAAAAATGATCGAAATTCTTTAAACATGGTTATTTTCCTCCTACCAACATTTTATTACAGGTTTGTCTGAAAGATGCTATTAAAGTATATCTCCGCAGCATGATCAAAAATTTACGCCTCGTCCCGTTGTTTGGGCTACTGCCCGAAAAAACGCATAGGAAGATTTCTGCGAGACCGGAATATGTCAAACGAACAACAGATTAAATCCTATTATGATGAAAATGCTGAACGCGAATTGGAACGCTCCAAACGCCACCGAATGGAGTTTGAAATTTCGCTGCGCGTAATTTGTGAAAAACTACCGCCTCCGCCTGCCCATCTGCTTGATATTGGGGGTGGACCGGGGTATTATGCGCTGCGCCTGGCGCAGGCAGGTTATACGGTGACACTGCTGGATTTATCGGCGCGAAATCTGGCGTTTGCTCAAAAAGATGCCGCAGCTCAAAATGTATCGCTTAATGCGTGTATACATGGCTCGGCTCTTCATCTGGGAACATTCGCTGACCATTCTTTTGATGCAGTGTTGTTGATGGGCCCGCTCTACCACTTGCTAACCACTGTAGAACGCGTCCAAGCGGTGCAAGAAGCGCGCAGGGTGCTTAAACCGGGTGGTTTGATCTTTGCGGCCTTTATCAGCCGTTATGCGCCGTTTCGTGATGCTGTTCACCGTGGCGCCTGCTGGGTTGAAGAGCACCCGAACTGGGCTGAAATTGTTCTTCAAGAGGGGATTAATCATCAAGAATGGGGCGGTTTTACTGAGGCTTATTTTGAATGGCCGGATGCGATTGCGCCATTCATGGAAGCCAATGGTTTTGCAACATTGCAAATAACCGGCTGCGAAGGGGTGGTGGCCAGCAATGAAGACTATCTGGCAACGGTGGATGAAGCTGCCTGGCAGACCTGGTTTGATTTGAATTATCGTTTAAGCTCAACGCCGGCAATTTTAGGGGCTTCGGACCATCTTCTTTATTGTGGTTGTGCAATCTGAGCATGGGTGTTACCCCTCACCGGAGCGGAAGAATTTCCCCTCCGGCCGGTAGCACTGATCTGTCTTACCCAATCTGCCAGTTTCATCGAGGTTTCCATTGAAGATCTTTATCACAGGTTCGACTGGATTTATTGGTACTCATTTATTGAATCAGTTGCAGGAAAGCCCCCACGAACGGGTTTGCCTGGTGCGGACAAAAGAAAAGGCCCGGCAGGTTGAAGCACTGGGGTGCAGAGCCATCCTCGGCGATGTCACCGATCGGGAGGTGCTTTTGGCAGGCATGGAGGATTGTGATCAGGTATTTCATCTGGCAAATATCTATTCCATGTGGCTGCGCGACCGGAGCGAATTTGAGCGCGTGAATGTTGCCGGTACGAAAAATGTGCTGGATGCGGCCCTGGCCTGCAAAGTTTCACGCGTTATTTACATCAGCACGGTGGCCGTTTTTGGTTCGCCAGCCGAAAAACCTTTTAATGAACATTCGCTGCCCGGTTCTCGTTTGTTTAGCGATTATGCCCGTACAAAAGCGAAAGGCGATGCAATCGCCTGGGATTATGCCCGGAACAAAGATCTTCCGCTGGTGGTTTTGTACCCTGGGATTGTACTTGGCGGCGGAGATCATAAACCCAGCGGGCAGTATATTCTGGATCTGATTCGCCGGCGAACGCCCGGTACGATTTTTCACCGATCGGTAGAAACGTATGTGTATGTGGGTGATGTGGTGCGGGCAATTCTGGCAGCCAGCGAACTGCCGGGTATTACAGGGCAGCGTTACCTGATTGGGAATGAGGTGCTGAACGGAGATGCCTATGCCGCATTGATCTCCTCAATTTCGGGTGTGCGGCGGCCGCCCATCCGGTTTCCAGACTGGATGGTGATGACCGTTGCGTATCTGTTAACCGGGTTGGCTTTCATTACCGGCCGCGCCCCGTGGTGGGGGTTATCGGTTGATGCGGCCTGGACGCTGAAAAAAGGTTTTGTTTTTGATGGGAGCAAAGCCGAACGGGAACTGGGGCTGGTTTATACCCCGGTCAGGCTGGCATTAAAAGAGGCCATTGATTCATACGGTCTGGGTAAGTGAGGCTGATTTTTGTGGGTCACGAACCTGAATAAAAAATATCCAACTGGCGAACAATGAGAAAATGCAAGCGGCGCCAAAAGTAAACGGATAACCAAAGGCGTCTGCGATCCAACCCCCAAACAGGGGGGCCACAACCCCGGCTGGCGCGATTAAAGTGTTTGCCATACCCACATAGATCGGTTTTTCCTGTTCTGTGCTGCCAAATTCGAGGCTGAATGCAATGGCAATCGTCCAAAAAGCTGTATTTGAAACACCGCCCAGGATGACCACGAGATAAAACCATGCCGCAGAGGGGGCAAAGGCAGCCACCCCGGCAGCCGAAGCTGCGGCGAGCATGCCAATGAGCAGCACCCCGCGCCGGCTGGTTAGATCTGCCAGACGGCCGAGGAGCGGGTTGGAGATAACCTGGGTGATGAAAAGTACGCTGGTCAATATGCCCGATTCGAGACCAGACATTCCCAGGCGTCGAACTGCATACACAATATAAAACGACATCCCCATCATGCCAAACTGTGACAGGTTTCTGGCAATCAAGAACCAGGAAAAATTACGGTCTTTACGCAAGATTTGCGCTACTTCCTGCTTAAAGGAGATGGACTGTCTTTTCTCGGCGGGTGTGGTTTGAACTGCGTCTTCACGGGTGAGCGCTAAAAAAATATACGAGATTACAATTGCACCGGTGGCAGCAAAAAAGCATAGCGCAAAATTTTTCGAGAATGCGTATTGTTTAAGCCAGTAACCCGCCACAACTGCCCCGATGCTGGCCAATAAACTGGAAGCAGCCGATTGAACCCCAAAAAAAGTTGCGCGGTCATTCAGCGGAATGATTCTGCCGATCATATTTTGCCAGGGGTTTGCGGCAAAACCGGCCCCGAGGCCCTGCCAGATGAGTGCAAGGTAACTTAATATCAGCGCGGTGCGGGTTCCGATTACGGGCAGGAACCAGGCGATGATCCCCAAGACCAAAAACGGAAGCCGGTCTTGCGTGGTTAGCGTCAGTAAAAGAGGTTTTAAGCGCGTGAAACGGCTTATGGTGCGGGCAAAGAACAATTGTGGCAGTTGCCAGCCCACATTGTGCAAGGCCGGCACCAGTCCGATGAGAATGGCCGAATCAGTCATGCTGGCGATGAACAGGGGAATGATTGTGCCAAAAGACGCCAGCCCGGTTGCCAGACCGTAAAAACCACCATCCAGAACGTTGACAATATAATTATGTCGGATCTTGTTTTTTTTAAATTTGGCATCCATACGTCACGTGTCCTGGTTTCAAAACTGGCTGTTCAAATGGCGGGTAGGCGGGATGTTGGGCGGTTGCGGTTGTTTTGACAAAAGACCCCGGGGTGAACCGGGGCCCAAGTCAGTACAATTAATAAATCTCTTGAGCGAGATGATTTAATATTCTTCCTCTTCCTCATCCCCCCAGATCTCATCATCATCTTCTTCTTCGTCTTCGGCTTCATCCCATTCTTCGGTTTCTTCAGGTTCTTCCCAATCATCCTCCGGGACTGAATCTGCGCTGGGCGAATAGGTTGCGCAACCTTTGTCGGGGTCAAGCTCGACCATAGCTGCACTGCAATAACCTTCGTCTAAAAATGCGCAATCCAGATAGTGACATCGAATTCGGGGCATGTGATTCCTCCTGCCTAGGGATTATTTTCTGCCTGTGGTTCAATCAGGCGCAAAATTGCTATGACAAACAGCAAAAGCATTACGAGCGCAGAAATTACGCAGAACAAACAAATCGCCTTGATGACCGCAATTTCCAGATAGGTTAAATAGGCCGAGAATATGACACCGGTCAGGGTTATTCCAAAGAAGATATAGGATCCGTATGTTTGCAACAGCCTTACCCGGTTTTCGAGCAACAAGACCGCCAGAAGCGCCAGATAGGCCGCTGCACCAAGAATTGCAATGGGAATCCCAAATATCTCAGAATATGGACTGGTGTTGACAGACCAACAATCTCCTGCCCCTTGTACACACATCTGTTTATTTTCTGTAATTTTAAGAACCGTTAAATAAACAGAATCGCTCAGGCCAATAAATGACGCTATTATACTCGCATTTGTGAGCGTTTTTTGATTCATATTCCCTTAAAATTGTCCAATAACCACGCTTTTACGGCTGCACCGGACGGCAAACATTTTACACCAGAGGGCACAATCAGTAAAGCGTTTGCCCGTGATAAAGATAACAGATTTCCAGAACCCTGGTGTTCATCGGTTAATCTGGCGTTGAAACCGCTAGATGTAAGGGTGATGATGGCGCGCAAATAACTTTCTCTGCCATCCGAATGGATCTCGTGCTGGGTTGTGGCTTCAATCTCACGCTGGTTGGTGGTGCCGCTGCCCAGCATGGTTTGTAAAGCGGGTTCAACAAACACCAAAAAGCCGACAAAAGCCGAAACCGGGTTGCCGGGCAGCCCAAATATGGGAATCCCACGATAGTTGCCGAAGGCCAGGGGTTTTCCGGGGCGCATGTTGACGCGCCAGAAAGACAGGGACCCGTCTTCTTCGATCACTTTACGAACATAATCATAATCACCCACACTCACACCAGCCGAAGTGATGATCATGTCGGCCCGGTGGTCTACGGCTTGATCGAGAATTGCACGAATTTTGGCCGGGTCATCCGGGGCGATCCCGAGGCGGATCACTTCAGCCTGAGCGCTTTTTGCCAGATGAAACAGGGTGTAGGTGTTGGCATCACGAATTTTCCCCGGCACAAGCGGTTCACCCGGCTGGAGTAGCTCGTCTCCTGACGACAGGATGGCAATACGCGGTCGGCGGATGACCGGAACGGTGCTGAAGCCCAGTTGGGATAGCACGCCTACATCCTGGGGAAGCAGTTTTCGTCCTTTTGAGAAAACCAATTCACCCGAACGGATATCCATGCCGCGCGGGCGAATAAAATCGGCCGGTTTTACCGGACGAACAATCAGAATACTGTCAGCATTGGGGTGGGGTTGTGTCCATTCAATCGGTATCACCGCATCGGCGCCGACTGGCATTACCGCACCGGTCATGATTCGGGCGGTTGTCCCCCGGCGGATTTCCAGCTCAACAGATTTTCCGGCCGGAATTTCGCCGATTATTTTAAGCTCCAGCGGGTTGTGCTGGCTTGCTTCGCTGGTGTCGGCCGCTATTACAGCAAAACCATCCATCGACGAATTATCAAATGGGGGGAGGTCAACCCTGGCCAGAATATCGATTGCCAAAATTCGCCCACATAATTCTGTTAATGCACAGACCTCCTCTTCGAGGGTGTGCATTTGAGCGCAAATATTTGCTTGAGCTTCTAAGACAGATATCAGGTCAGCCAAGAAATTTCCTCTATTGATTCAGGATAAAAAGCGCTATAGTTTTGCAGGAAAGGTCATCATTTTATGGGTTGAGAATGTGAGCAGCAGTTTTTTAACCCATAAAATTCTTCAGAAGGAGCAACCACGATAAATTTTTAGCCTGGTTTTAATCGGTGAGCCTCCATAACATTGGGCAGGTTTTCGATCCGTGTTAAGACCCGGCTTAGCTGTGCGATATCAAACACCTCAATGACCAGATGGATCGATGCAACATTATGCGCGACTTTAAGGTTAATACTCAGCAGATTAACCCCCTCATTGTTGAGAATGTTGGTAATATCCACGACCAGGCCCTGCCGGTCATACGCTTTAATTTCCACTGCCACCGGGTAGGTCTGTTGGGGCTCTCCCCAGTTTACTTTTACAATCCGATCACGATCATTGGTGCGCAGAATGTTGGGACAATCTTGGCGGTGGATGGTTGCGCCGCGACCGCGGGTGATGTAACCCACGATCTCGTCTCCGGGGGCCGGGTTGCAACAACGCGCAAAGGTGGTCAGAATATTTTTTAAACCCAGCACCATCACCCCCGAGTCTGCTTTGCGCAGATCGGTGGGTGCTCTTTGGATCATCAAAGGGTCGACAGTGGGTTTGCCAAGTTCGCTGAGCTTGTTGACAATGCGCCCTGGTGAAATATCGCCACAGCCTATGCCCACATAAAGATCTTCAAGATTTTTATAATCAAAATCAGTGGCAATTTCCGCCAGGTCAGTTTCCGACATTCCCAACCGGCGAAGCTCACGTTCCAGAATAATCTTACCCTGCTGAAGATTTTGCTCGCGATCTTGCCATTTAAACCATTGACGAATTTTGGACCGCGCCCGCTGGGTTTTTACCAGGCCCAGATTGGGGTTCAACCAATCTCGGCTGGGGCCACCCTGTTTGGCGGTTAAGATGACCACCTGGTCGCCGGTTTTTAGCACATAGTCTAATGGCACCAGTTTGCTGTTTACTTTTGAACCGCGGCAGCGGTGTCCAATTTCGGTGTGCACCTGGTAGGCAAAGTCGATGGGTGTTGAACCGGACGGCAGGTCGATGATATCTCCACGCGGAGTGAACACATACACCCGGTCTTCAAAGACATCACTTTTCATCCCATCCACAAATTCAGCAGCGTCTTCCACATCCTGACGCCATTCCATCAGCTTTCGCAGCCAGATAATGCGCTGCTCGTACACTTCATCGCGTTTGGTTTTTTCTTTATAGCGCCAGTGAGCCGCAATGCCATATTCCGCGTTTTGATGCATTTCCTGGGTACGGATCTGGACTTCCAGCGGTTTGCCATCGTCATAAATGACCGCGGTATGGAGCGACTGATAGAAATTATCTTTTGGGGCGGCGATGTAATCGTCAAATTCCTGGGGAATGGGGCGCCAGTGGGTGTGAATTGCCCCGAGCGCGGTATAACAGGACGGAATATCTGGAACGATCAGACGGATGCCGCGCAGATCGCGCACCATTTCAAAAGGCTTTCCGCGATCCACCATTTTTTTGTAAATCGAGTAAATATGTTTTGAACGCCCTGAAACTTCAACTTTGACATCTGCTGCTTCGAGAACATCTTTTAATCGCTGCTCGATCTCTTTAATTTGAATTTCTCGATCAGAGCGGCGTTCATTTAAATTTTCGGCGATTTCCTTATATTTTTCCGGGTTGACATAGCGAAACCCCAGATCTTCCAGTTCCCATTTAATGCGCCAGATGCCCAGCCGATTTGCCAGGGGCGCAAAAATATCCAGCGTTTCCTGGGCGATGACCCGGCGTTTGTGTTCGGGCATATAGCCCAGAGTGCGCATGTTATGCAACCGGTCGGCCAACTTAATTAGAACGACGCGAATATCTTCACCCATCGCCAGAAAGGTCTTGCGCAGGGTTTCGTTCTTCAGGTCTCGTTTGCGTGAACGTTGAGATCCTTCAGATACCTCTGGGCCGCCTGCCGCCGGGGAGGCTACAGTCTCAGGTACGGTCGACATGGCCTCTTCGGGATGTTGATCGCCGCGGCTGACGCGAGGCAGGTTCGTCAGTTTGGTCACGCCATCCACCAGCCGCGCCACTTCTTCGCCGAACTCTTTGTGAACATCTTCAAGGGTGATGGGTGTATCTTCAACGGTATCATGCAGTAATGCTGCGATAATCACAGCGGGCTGCACCCGCAGCTCGGCCAAAATTCCGGCTACTGCGATGCAATGGGTGATGTAGGGTTCGCCAGAAGCGCGTTTTTGACCCGTGTGTGCTTTTTCTGCAAACCGGTATGCGCGCATGATCATTTCGCGGTCTACCATGCTGAAATTCTCTGGCAAATTTTCTAACATCACCTCAATTTTCATAATCACCTTTGTTGATCATTTTCCGGCCAATCTCGGGTTTAGTATAACCCCCTGCTGGTGGAGTTTCAAGCGATGGGAGATCTGCTATTTACCTGCATTAGCAAATCATCCAGTGCCAGGCTTTCAAGCGAATCGACCAGTTGGTCTGCGCGACTGACATCCAGATAGGAAGTATAGGCTGTTCGAACGGCCACACAGTAAATGCCAGCTGTTTTGGCTGCCAAAATACCGTTGGGTGAGTCTTCAAAGACCACAGCTTCGTGCGGTTGCAGGTCCAGCGCCTGAAGTGCTTTGAGATAAAGCTCGGGCGATGGTTTGGTATGGGTGACATCGTCTTTGGTAAACACGATCTCAAACCGGTCTAAAATTCCCAGCCGTTGCAAATGGGTAATCACCCAACTGCCAGGTGAAGAGGATGCCATTCCCAGCCGCAAGCCATTCTGCTGCGCATAACCGAGGGTTCGCAAAACACCAGGGAGTAGCTCGGTTTGAGATGCCCGCAGAACTTTATCGGCGCGCCGTTTCTTAAAAACCTCATCCAGGTTGATTCCGTGAGGAGCGGTTGAGGCAAAATGTTGATGGACATCAAACACCTCAGGGTCTCGACCCAGATTTTCAATCCAGTGGTGAATTGGGAAATCTAAACGAAATTCGGCATAGGTGTCTTGCCAGGAACGCAGATCAGCGCTTTCTGTATCAATAATGAGCCCATCAAAATCGAAAATAAACCCTTTGACTGTCATGAGAAGCTACCTCTATAAAAAATAATCATCAGGTTAACCTGAGGCCGGGCAAAATATTTTTTCATTTGCCGGGGTGCAGACGGTGGGTTAACCGATGGCCTTTATTATAGGCGAAAAAATAGAAAACCGGGTGACAACTGTATCACCCGGTTTGAAAATTAAACCAGGAAGTGCTTATTGCAGTTTCTCTAAACCGGCAAATTCGCGTTCGGGTGAGAGATATTGCAAGGTCTCTTGATCTTCACCTGTTTCACGGTGATCGACGATGCGGGCAATTAGTTCGCCAATACCTGGCCCCAGCATAAAGCCTTGCCCGCACATCCCGATGGCCTGCATAAACCCCGGCACTTCTTTAGACCAGCCGACAATTGGGAACCCATCGGGGGTCATGGGGTAAAGACCGCGCCAGGTGCGGCGGACGCGCAGGTTGGCAAGCCGCGGCATGGTTTGTACCATACGCTGGGCCACCATGGGGAGGAATGAACTGGTTTCTTCGGTATCCCAACCCCAAATATTGGGGCTGGGGGTGATGCAAAAGATGATTTGCCCGGTCAGATGTTGATAAAAATAATAATTGGCCGAACCGGCCACTGGCTGGATATCGACCACCATCGGGTTCAAAAAATGGGCAACAGGTTCAGTGATGGCCGCCTCATGCGAATCTGGTTTGACGGGCAGATCTAGACCAACCATTTTGCCAATTGCGTTTGCATTAGGCCCGGCGGCATTGATCACCACTTCGGCGCCATATTCACCCCGGTCTGTTTTTACTCCGGCAATCTTTCCGTTGCGGGTGATAAGACCCTGAACACATTCGCCAAAATGGAACACTGCACCGGCCCGGCGCGCATGTTGGTAAAAAGCGTGCATGGATAGCAAAGGCGAAGCCGAGCCGTCATCGGGCGATAGTGTGCCCCCAATTAGATCTCGGGGGTTGAGATCGGGCACTTTTTCAAGCAGCTGTTTGTGGTCAAGCCAGTCGATATTTAATCCATATTCGAGTTGTCTGGCCAGTAGTTCCTTAAGAATTTTTTCCTCGCGTTCACGGTAAGCAACAAAGCAATAGCCGCCTTTATACCATTCAATATCATCGCCATAACGCTCCTGCCAGGTGGAGAAGATTTCGATGCTGCGCAGGCAAAGACGGATTTTTGCCGGATCTGAATGGGTGGCGCGGATGCCGCCGATTGCACGTTTGTTGGAACCCTGCCCGACGCTGGGAGAGCTGTCGATGACGAGTGTGCGGTAACCGGCCTGGGCCAAAAACAGGGCCGTGGGTGTGCCGACCGAACCGGCGCCAATGACGATGACATCAAAATTGTGGGGGGTATGATCAGTCATTGGACACCTCTTTTGGGTTGACGCCGGCAAATACACCGAGGGGAACCTCAATAAACACCGGGCGTTTGGTGTTCAGAATTACATCTTCTGACCGAATGCCTTCTTCACGGTAGATGCGCTGGATCAGCGCGCTGCATGTCTTTCCGCCGCAGGCGCCCATTCCGGTGCGGATGACGGTTTTCAATTCATTAATATCGCGGTAACCTTCACGGATCAGGCTGCGAATTTCTCCTGCGCTTACCCGCTCACAGCGACATACGATGGTATCGTCGGTGATGTGATCGACATAGTGATCCATGGGTTGTGTGACCGGCGGGTCTTGAATGCGGATTCCGGCAATGGAACGGGCGGTTTCTTTGGGGGCCTGAATTTCGACGATCAGGGTGCGATCATTATCTTTAATGGCGTGCACGCCGCGCACTTCAAAATCGCCCAGCGATTCTCCTTCGGTATTTAAGGCCGTGACGATATCTCTGGCTTTCAGGTTTTCGCGCGTGAATTCATATGGAATTGCCACAATCGGGTAATCGCGGTTGGCGCGGTAATCGACCAGGGTAATGGCCAGACCGGGACAACCCGCCACGCATTTTTCGCAATACTGGCAACAATAATTGTTCCCCAGATACAGCGGCACACTGCGGATATCCCGCTGATCAATAAAAATCATGCCATTGGGGCAAAGGCTTGCGCACGGGTTGCAAGGAATTTCCTGGGTGCAGTGAATCACCGGAGTGACGCCGACAAAATCTTCGGGCAGCACTTCGGGATATTTCTCGCCGGGGCGGGATTTGAGAATCTCACCGGTACGGTACCATTCATCGGGAATTTTGCCGATATCGATCCCCAGCGCTTGAGCGAGTTGGACGCCTTTGATCTTTCCCGAAAAAATGGCGGCAGATGCTTCGGCAATTTCTTCGGCATCGCCGGCGGAAAAGGCATTCAGCCCATACTGTTTTGCTTTGGTGTAAAACTCATCGACCGGGTCAAGACCAACCGCAATCAACACAGAGTCACAGGTAAAACTTTTTTCAGTTCCGGGAATGGGTTTGAAGTTACTGTCCACTCTGGCAATCGTGACCGATTCGACGTAGTCGCTGCCGTTGGCGCTCAGAATGGTGTGCGAGGTATAAATCGGAACACCCATACGGGCCAATTTGTCTTTATGGACTTTATACCCACCACATTCGGGCAGCGCCTCAACCAGGCCAACCACCTGAATTCCGGCCTGCAAGGCGTGATAACCAGCGATGAGCCCTACATTTCCACCCCCAACGATGAACAGCCGCTCTGCCGGGCGGATCAGGTCGCGGTTGACCAGGGTTTGAAAAGCCCCCGCACCGTATACGCCGGGGATGGAGTTGCCTTTGAAGGCTAGAAATTTTTCGCGTGCACCGGTGGCCACCAGCAACAGTTCGGGCTTGACCAGAACATATTCGTTGCCATGTTTAAGAATGCCGATTTTCTTATCACTAAATACGGCCAGCGCCGTACTGTGAAGCCATATTTCCACACTGGGATATTTTCGGACCTCGGCCTCCAGGCGGGTGGCGATGTCAATTCCACGGGTGCCTGCGTAGACAGCCTCGGTCGACCCAAAAAACCGATGGGTTTGCAAAACAAGTTTTCCACCCAGGCGGTGTTTGTCATCGATGAGCAGCACCCGGACCCCTCGTTTGCCCAGCTCAATGGCGGCCGACATTCCGGCCGGGCCGCCGCCCAAAATTAATACCGGGGTTTCAATATTCTCGACAGGTTTGATTTCAACCGGTTTTTCGATTGGCGGCAGTTCGGTTAGGCCATCAACCGGATTAATGTGTGCACCGGCGCAGATTAATTCCATGCAAGATTTTACCGGTTTGCCATCGGCAAGCACCATGCACTGTGAACATTGCCCGTTGGCGCAAAAAATACCCTGAGGAGAGCCATCTTTATGGTGATGCCCAAAAATGCGGATTCCATTGGCGAACAGCGCCGCAGAAATGGTCTCGCCTTCAAAAGCGCGGTAGGGATCGTGTTTCCAGAAGAATTCGATTTCTTGTCGTTCAGGAATGGGAAGAATTGGATGCTGGGTAATCCGGTACTCAGGCATATATTTTATCTCCTACAACAACCTGGATCCGTAAGTTAGCGTATATCAATAATGGATCTAACGAGAATTTATTTTATCTCTAATAAAAATCATAGTGAAAAATAGCGGTATGCCAACTGAAATTTGGCCGTTTTTTGGTCCGGGTTGTCACCATATCGGGGAAAAGAATGTCACTTATGCTGATCTGCAGCCCGCCGGGTTTATTGGAGAACACTGCTGGATAAAATTTGTAAATACAATTTTTGAAAGAATTGTGAAACGGTTGATTAGACAGACTGTGCTAAAATAGGCGCGAGTAATCATTGTGGTTTTATTGACGCGGAGGATAGGATGAAGCATATTGCGGTATTAACAAGCGGTGGTGACGCACCGGGTATGAATGCGGCCATTCGTGCCGTTACCAGATCGGCTCTTGATAAAGGCTGGGAAGTCAGCGGCGTTCAGCATGGTTATCAGGGGCTAATTGACGGCAAATTTATCCCACTGGGACCGCGAGAAGTGGGTGGAATTTTGCAGCGCGGTGGGACGATGCTGGGGAGTGCGCGTTGCCCCGAATTTCGCACCCGTCAGGGACGCGAAAAGGCTCTGCGCTCTTTGAACCGGGCCGGGATTGAGGGCCTGATTGTCATCGGTGGAAATGGTTCACAAACCGGGTCTTATGAACTTAACCGCTTGGGGTTTCCGGTGATCGGGGTGGCCTCAACGATTGATAATGATCTCTATGGTTCAGACATCACCATTGGCGTGGATACGGCTTTGAACATTGCTCTTGAAGCCGTTGACCGGCTGAAAATTACAGCCTCTTCTCATCAGCGGGCCTTCCTTTTGGAAGTGATGGGTCGGGATTGTGGTTATCTTGCATTAATGACCGGAATTGCCGGCGGCGCAGAAAAAGTGGTCATTCCCGAGGTGGAGACAAAACCAGAGGAAGTTGCCGATGCGATCGAGCAGGCGTATTTGCGCGGCAAGACCCACGCAATGATCATTGTCGCAGAAGGCGCCAAATATAATGCGTTAAAGCTGAATGATTATTTTAAGGCACATGAAGAAGATTTTGGTTTTGAGCTTCGCGTAGCCATTCTCGGGCATATTCAACGCGGCGGCAACCCCAGCGCCCATGACCGGATTTTAGCCAGCAGGCTGGGGGCCGGGGCAGTTGATTTTCTGCATTCGGGCACAAGCGGTGTTTTAACCGGGGTCATCAAAGATGAGGTCACGGCCACCCTGTTGGAAGAGGTGGTCAACAAGAAGAAGCCACTGGATTTGCGCTTGTTGAAGCTGGCATCTGTGTTGGATAAATAGAAATTCAAAACCGGACAGGCTTTCGAACTGTCCGGTTTTTCTTTAGCGTTGGTGCAACGGTTTTAGTGGTGTGGCCGTGGATGTGGGGCGTTACAACGGCCTGTTTATTCTCTGGGGCGTTTGAGATAGGCCTCGATAAAACCGTCCAGCTCACCATCCAACACTGCCTGGGTGTTGCCCATTTCATAATCTGTGCGATGGTCTTTTACCATCTGATAGGGGTGCAGTACGTAGGACCGAATCTGGCTGCCCCATTCGGCTTTTGTATATTCACCGCGCAACTCGGCCACTTCCCTGTCTTTTTCGTGCTGCTGAATTTCAAGCAGGCGGGATTTTAAGACGCGGAAAGCATTTTCGCGGTTTTGCATTTGCGAGCGTTCGTTCTGGCAAGTGACGATGATGCCGGTTGGGATATGCAGCAGCCGGACAGCCGTCGAGTTTTTCTGAACATTTTGCCCGCCGGCGCCCGCAGAGCGATATACATCAATGCGCACTTCGTCGGGTGAAATGACAATTTCATCCAGGTCATCTGCCTCGGGCAGCACCTCTACCAGCGCAAAACTGGTATGGCGGCGGTGAGCTGAATCGAAGGGTGAAAGACGCACTAAACGGTGGACCCCTTTTTCGGCACGCAGCTTACCGTAGGCATAGCGACCATTCACGGCGATGGTGATGCTTTTAATGCCAGCTTCTTCACCCTCGGTAAGATCCAGAATTTCGGTCTCACATTTGGAGTTTTCAGCCCAGCGCAGATACATGCGCTGGAGCATGGCTGCCCAGTCCATTGAGTCGACCCCACCCGCACCGGCATGAATTGCCAGCAGGGCATTGCTTTTATCATGGCGGCCCGAAAGCAGCGTGCTCAGTTCACGCTGAGCAAGTTCATGTTCAATCGCTTTGATTTCAACTTCCAACTCGGCCGATAAGGTTTCATCCTCCAATTCGGCCAATTCCCGGCTGTCGTTAATCCGTTGATCGAGTTTTTTCCAACCCTCAACTTCTTCACGCAGGTCGGCAAGTTTTTTCATCACCGCCTGGGCGCGGTTGCGATCATTCCATAAATCGGGGTCTTCAGATTGTTTTTCAACTTGATGATATTCGGCTTCCAGTTTTGGGAAGTCAAAGATGCACCATGAGTTCATGGATTAGCTGAGCGCTGGATTTCAGCCGCTCGATCTGATCTTGCATAATTCTTTCTCCTGAACAAATCATCTGGGTAACCACAGCCTGCCAGGGTAAATAGCTCAAATTTGAGGATATTTCCGGGCCGGCCAGGCAGTTACTGTTTTATTAATGGGCAAAGCGGCAATTTTGTAGAACTGAACCGTGAATTTCACGCGATTCATTTTGTCTATTTTTCGCTGCGGGCGAGAATGCCATCCACAAATGCTTCACGGTCAAACGGGGTCAGGTCTTCGACCTTTTCACCCAGCCCGGCATAAAGGATGGGCAAGCCAAGTTCACGCTGAATGGCAAAAGCCATTCCGCCGCGGGCAGAAGAATCTAGCTTGGCTAAAATTACGCCGTTGACTTTGACAGCTTCTTTAAAGGCCCGCGCCTGTTGGATGGCATTTTGGCCGGTGGTTGCATCCAAAACCAGCCAGACGGCATGCGGCGCACCGGGCAGCGCTTTGCCGACCACGCGATGAACTTTTTTCAGCTCTTCCATCAAATTAAACCGGGTGTGGAGCCGTCCGGCAGTGTCCACCAGCAGAATATCCACCTTGCGGGCCTGTGCGGCCTGAACTGCATCAAAAGCAACTGCTCCCGGATCGCTATTGGGAGCCCCGGCGATCACCGGCAAATTGAGACGGTCGGCCCAGACCTGCAACTGGTCAATTGCCGCAGCGCGATAGGTATCTCCGGCAGCCAGCAGCACTTTTTTGCCTTGATCTGAAAATTGGCGGGCCAGTTTGGCGGCCGTGGTTGTTTTGCCCGAACCGTTTACGCCCACCAGCAGGATGACCGCAGGCTGTGTGGATAAATTGATCTGTGGCGTCGGATCAATCCGTTGAATCAGGCCTGTGCGCAAAAGATTTTGAAGGTCATTGGCGTTTGTGATGCCTTCATTGAAAACCTGCTCCTTTAGCTCTTTTAACACTAAAGAAGTTGTTTCCACGCCTAAATCGGCCTGAATCATGAGGGCTTCCAACTCTTCCCAGGTGTCATCCGTAATTTCGGTTGCCCCGAGCAGGGTGGCAATGCGCCCAAAGGTGACCTTGCGGGTCCTGTCTAGACCCTCTTTCCATTTATTAAAGAAATCTGCCATAGGATTGGATTATATCATGCGGGTCGTGTCTGAATGAGTTTGTTCATCTGTTTCGGGTTGCTTAAACAACTTCTGCCGGGGCTGCCGTGTCGGGCAAGTTCCGCGATGCCAACTGTCCACAACCGGCCTGAATATCGATTCCACGCCGGATGCGAATGGTGCAAGGGATGCCGTTTCTTTCCAGAACTTCCTTAAAGATCTGCGCCCTTTCTCGTGTGGTTGCTTTGCCGCCATATTTGGTGGTGGGGTTCAATGGAATGACATTTACATGGCAGATCATCCCTTTTAGCAGGGTGGATAACTCGCTGGCATCTTGAGCGGAATCGTTGACGTTTTGGATGAGCGCCCATTCAAAAGTTATTCGCCGGCCGGTTTTTTCAACATAGTTACGGCAGGCGGTCATTAACGTCTGAAGATTATACTTTTTGTTAATGGGCAGCAAACTGGTTCGCAAGGTGTCGTTGGCGGCGTGGAGGCTGATGGCCAGGTTGATCTGGCGTTTTTGGCTGGCAAAGCGATCGATCAGGGGGACCAGGCCGACCGTTGAAATGGTAAACCGGCGTTCGCCAAATTGAAAACCCGACGCATCATTTAAACGGTCGATGGCCGCCATGGTTGCATCATAATTATGAAAAGGCTCGCCCATGCCCATTACAACGATATT
This sequence comes from uncultured Anaerolineaceae bacterium, assembly GCA_964593905.1. Taxonomy (GTDB): domain Bacteria; phylum Chloroflexota; class Anaerolineae; order Anaerolineales; family Anaerolineaceae; genus CAZQLE01. The sequence goes on from CAZQLE010000003.1 coordinate 70,544, forward strand.
GGTCAGACGATCTTCTTCGTGTCGTAATAATCGGGCAAAATATAAGACCTGCTCCACAATTTCACCGCCGGTTAGATGGCGAAGAAAGCCCATTTGACCGGTGGCGCAAAACACACAACCCATTGCGCAGCCCGACTGGGTGGAGATGCAAATTGTGCGACGGTCGTTGTAACGCATCAAAACCGTTTCTATTGCCCGATGATCGGGCAGTTCGAACAAGATTTTGTTTGTCTCTCCGTCTTTGGATCTGAGATCTTGCAGCGGCTGCAAAGATACAAAGCGAACGTATTTATCCAGCTTTTCACGCAGCGAACGGGGAATATTGGAGAACTCTTCCGGGCTGCTCCAAAGCTGCTGGTAAAGCCCGGTCCAGATTTGTTGGGCGCGGAAAGTTGGTTCTCCCCATTCTTTCAGCAAGTCTTGCCAATCTTTTAAAGAAAGGTCATAAACCAACGGTCTTTCAATTTGCAGTTTTTGCGCCATTTTTAGATCTGCCTTTATTGCACTGCCGAATTAACCGCAGGCAAATGGTTGAACGCCAAAGATACGAAATCATCGACGATCAAATCGGGTTGAGGTTGAAAGTGATTGGCTTCGGCGCGGGTTGTGATGCCGCTCAGCACCAGGGCGGTGCGACAGCCGGCGTTTTGCCCGCCGGCGATGTCGGTATCGAGCCGGTCGCCAACAACGAGGGCTTCTTGCGGTTGCAACCCCAATTCTGTCAGCGCCATTTCCATCATGGCCGGGTAAGGTTTGCCGGCAATGACCGGGTGTTGATCGGTGGCTGTCTCAATCAGCGCGAGCAGCGACCCGGCTCCCGGGCCAATTCCGTTTTCCAGTGGAAAGGTTTTATCGGGGTTGGTGGCAAAAAACGGGGCCCCTTTGCGGATGAGCAAGCAGGCTTTGGTGAGCATTTTGTAGTTTGCTTCGCGATCCATGCCAACGACAACGGCAAGCACATTTTCATCGGCGGGATAAAAGCCGCGCGCTTGCAATGCCTGGCGCAGCCCGGTTTCGCCGATGATGTGAACCGGGCCGCCGCCCGGGAGGTGTTTTGAGAGCTGGTAGGCTGAAGCCATTGCCGAGGTGATAATTTGCTTTTCTTCAAGCGCCACACCAAATTTTTTAAAGCGTTCGACGTACATGCTCTGGGTGCGGGTTGAATTGTTTGTGGCAAAAACGATCTGATAGCCCAATTCCTTAAGCCGATTCATCGCTGCGGGAATGTCTCCGATCAACTGGTCGCCGCGCCAGATGACGCCATCCATATCCACAATCAAGGCTTTCAGTGATGGGGTAAATTGAGCTTTCATAAATCCTCTTTATAAAGAAGCCGGACAGCATTTGCCATCCGGCTTCAGGGTTTCTTTTATCGCCTCACAACTATTTTGCAGGTGGTTGGAGCACCTGATCGACCAGACCGTATTCAACAGCCTGCTCGGCGCTGAGATAAAAGTCGCGGTCGGTATCGTGTTCGATCACTTCCAACGACTTGCCGGTGTTTGTGGCCATAATTTGATTCAGCCGGGACTTTAACCGCAGCACTTCGCGGGCCTGGATTTCGATATCTGAGGCCTGGCCCTGCGCGCCACCGAGGGGCTGATGCATATGGATGGTGGCGTGTGGGAGCGCATAGCGATGTCCTTTGGTGCCCGCGGCCAGTAAAACAGTGCCGAACGAGGCGGTCACACCCACTGCAACCGTGCTGATCTTGTTGGGGATCATCTGCATGGTGTCATAAATTGCCAAGCCGGCATAAATTTGCCCGCCCGGGGAGTTAATATACATTTGAATATCGCGTTCCGGGTCCTCTCGGCTCAAGAACAACAATTGGGCTACAATCAGGTTTGCCACCTGGTCGTCAATTCCGGTACCCAAAAAAATGATACGTTCTTTCAGCAGCAGCGAATAGATATCATAAGCACGTTCGCCGCGGCCAGATGTTTCGATGACCATCGGAATGACGGATTTGAAGTCTGGAATGGACATTCGATCCTCTCCTATTGATAAGACCACTGATGGGTGGTTGATCCGACTCCGATTCCGATCTTCAACGCCAGCTTATTCAGCCGACTCGGAAGATTGAGGTGCTTCTGGCGTTTCAACCGGTTCGGTAACTTCTTGTTCAACAGCATCCGCATTTCCAGTTGCAATAGCCTTGACACGATTCAGCACGCGGTCGTTCAGCATCTGATTCGCTGTCTGATACGTTACCATGTTGGCAAGTTCTTCAAACTTCTTGCGGCCGCGGATCTTGGCAAATTCAGGGTCTTGTTGCAGGCCCAACAGATTTTGCAACACAGCCTGTTGAAGTTCCTCTTTGCCGACTTCGACTTTTTCCAGTTCGGCAACTTTGTCGAGAATCAGGCCACGTTCCAGACGACGTTTTGCCGCCGGGGATACTTCTTCGCTGATAAACTTTTCCCGCTCGATGTTTCGCAGCTTCAGGTAGGTTTCCAGGTCGAGGTTCTGCTGTTTGAGGTCTTCTTCAATGTGTTCCAGCGAGTGTTCAACCTCATCATTGAGCATATGGGGCGCATATTTGATCGATGCGGCTTCAACCATCCGGTCAATCACTTTATTGACATATTCGCGATCATACTCGGCGGTTTTTGTGCTTTCGAGGCGTTCACGAATGTTTTTGCGAAGATCTTCGAGCGTTTCGAATTCACCGACTGTTTTTGCAAATTCATCATTCAGCTCGGGCAGTGAGCGTGTTTTAACGCTTTGCACTTTCACGGTAAAACGGGCTGATTTTCCACGCAGTTTTTCGTAAGGAGATTCATCTGCGTAGGTGTATTCGACCACTTTTTCTTCGCCATCTGAGAGCCCGACCAGGTTGGCCGAAAAGCCGGCATAAGGCCAGGCATCGCCATCGGGTGTCGTGTCGCCGATGACAACCTGATAGGGAGATTCGCGAATGAGTTCGGGGCTTTCACCTTCAGCTGCTTCGGTCAATTCACCTGAAAGTGTTGCGTAGACCAGGTCGTTCTCTTTGGCCGGAGCAGTGGAGGGTTCGGCGGTTGCAAAACTGTTCTGGAGGGATTTGATCACATCCTCGACGTCTTTTTCTTCGATTGCCACCGGGGTATATTCTTCACGAATGACGCGATAATCACCCAGGTCTACCACCGGTTTTAGCGGGACAATGAAGGAAAACCGGGGAGGATTCACGTTCTGAATCTCTTCCAATTGACCGGGCCCTGAGGGGTCGATTTCGGCCTGTTTTAAAGCCTCGGGATAAACATCCTCCATCATCAGCTCAATGGCTTCGCGTTGGATCATGTCTTCGCCGTACATGCGCTTTACAACATCAAATGGGGCCTTTCCGGGGCGGAAACCAGGAATTTTTGACTGCTGAGAAATCTGGCGACTGGCGCGGTGCATGTATTTTTCCAGGGTTTCAGCATCGATTTCGGCAATCAATTGAACCTGGTTGTCATCTCGGGGTTGAAGTTCGATTTTCAAGTTTTGCTTCCTTCTTATTGGCTATATATTTTTGTGCGTGTCGCAGTGGGGAAGGAGGGACTTGAACCCTCACGCCTTGCGGCACATGATCCTAAGTCATGCCTGTCTGC
>CAZQLE010000004.1:0-40083 GCA_964593905.1 uncultured Anaerolineaceae bacterium
CGTTGATCATCTGCCGTTTCACCATCCACGAGCCACCCACGGCGTGGATTTTCTCCGCGCCCAGATAGTCGGCCAGGTTTTCGGGTTTGATCCCGCCGGTCGGGATGAATTTAACCTGCGGGAAGGGGTCGGAAATGGCCTTGATGGCTTTGAGCCCGCCCATGGTTTCGGCCGGGAAAAATTTCAGGAGGCTTAAGTTCAATTTTAGGGCGTGCATCATCTCGGTGGGTGTAACTGCGCCCGCCAGAAGCGGAATTTTGTTTTCCTGTGCCCAGCGGACCAGATCTTCATCCAGGCCGGGAGAGACCAGATACTGCGCTCCGGCAGCGACAGCCTTTTCGGCCTGTGCGCGGTTAAGCACCGTCCCGGCGCCCAGCAGCACGTGGGGTTCCTGTCGGGCAACCAGCCGAATGGCATCTAGTGCGGCCGGGGTGCGCAGGGTGATCTCTGCCACCGGCAGCCCGCCGGAGCCCAGCGCTTGAACCAGCGGAAGGATCCGTTCGGCGGTATCGATCTCGATGACCGGGATGACGCCCAGGGTGTGGAATTGATCAAAAATAGGTTCCATATTTAGAAGGCCAGAAATGCAGCCGGGTTTTCAACGAGCAGGATGTGAATATCCTTCTCGCTTACCCCGGCCGCCCTTAGTTGGGGGATGAATCGCGTTAGCAAATGGGCGATCCCATCTACAAACGGGTTATGAGTGTGCCAGGCAGATTTGCGCGCCGTGTCTCCTGAGAGTAAGATCTGGCGAAGGTAGCCGGCTTTGATTAATTCAACAATCAATTGAATGCGTTCGCAATCGGGCCAGTATTTTTCTTTGCCGATCTGGTCAAAACCAAGATATACACCGGTTCTGGCAATATCCAGGCAGGTCTGCAACGCCAGACCGCGGTCCAAATGCCCGATCAATATGCGTTCTGGAGCGACGCGCGCTTTTTGAAGCAGCTCAATCTGTTCCAGCGCAAAGGTGCCCGCTTCGGTGTGTGTGCTGAGCGGTGCGCCGGTCGTTTGGTGGGCCAGCCCGGCAGCCTGAATGGCACACAGCTCACATTCGTATGCGCGGTCTTTGCTGGTGGCGGCTTTAATCACCCCGGCGCGGACATCGGTATTGTCCATGCCCGTACAAATATCGGTGATGATCTGGCCGGCGATTTGCTCAACGGTTTTGCCAGATAGCCCCGGACTGCTGAATTTGTGTTTGTGGTGACCGGTGGCAGCGATAATGTGTGTGTTGGCTGCCCGGGCGATTTGTTTGAGTTCGAGCGGCGCGCGGCCAATTTCGGCCGTGGTCATTTCTACCAGTGCGCTGCCGCCGCCCGATCTAAAATACCGCAGTTCAGCAACGGCCGCCGGGATCGAATCAAACCCCAGGTCGGGGTCTTCATCCTGATAGGGTTCAGGCAAGCTCCAGAGCAAATGTTCGTGGCAGGTTGTGACGCCAAGATCACCGGGGTCGATATCTCCAAGGACAGTGCGAATGATCATTCTCTCTCCCGCGGCACGGTATTATGGTTAATCCAGCAGGGCCCCAAGTTCACGCAGCCCCGCCTGGATATGTGTGGTATTGAGGCTGCGCGGGGTCTGGTTTGTGTTGGATGCCAGCGCCGCGGCCACCCCAGCGGCCTGACCCATGGCCATGCACTGCGCCATGTTGCGCACCGAGGCGTGGGCATCATGGTCGGCCGAGAGACAGCGGCCCACTACCAGCAGCCGCTCAATTTTTTGGGGCAGCAACGCGCGGTAGGGAATCTGGTAAGTCTCACCGGCGGGCAAATATTCCCAGCGGGTATCCCGGCCGGCGTGGTGCTCTTCGATGGGTGCGCCACACTGGGCGATGCCGTCTTCAAATTTGCGGGCCGAAAGCACATCTTCGCGCGTCAGACGATATTCGCCAAAAATTCTGCGGCTTTCGCGCACGCCAATCTGGGTGCTTAACCCGCCCAGGGCGGCATTTTCATAGCCCGGAATGCGCTCAACCAGAAAACGGGTATATTCCATCGCCTGACGGCGGCCTTCGATTTCGGCCTGGCTTAACTGGAAGACGTCATTGGGGTCAATGCCGGTGACGCGGGTCATGTTGGTTGCCATCACCCCCGGCAGGGTGGTGATGTGGACGCTGCCTTCTTTGCGGGGCAGGTCATAGCCCCCGGCAGCCGCCATCTGTGCGTGCAATTCGGCTTTCTTAACCTGGCTGGCGCGCTCGACATCCACATTGATTAATTTGAAGGTGGTGGTTAAGGATTGGATGGGCCCGTCTTTTGCGCTGTCAAACGGCACTCCGGAGTGGGCGGCGATATCGGCATCCCCTGTGGCATCGATGATAATCCCGGCCGGCAGGTGGTGCAGCCCGGCTTTGTTGGCGATGATCACGCCCCTGATTTCATCCTGTTCGCAGACTACATCCACCACCAGCGAGTGGTACAGAATGCGCACACCCGCCTGGACGGCGAGCTGTTCCAGGACAATTTTCAATATTTCGGGGTCGTAGGTGATGCCCTGGCCTGCGCCGTAGGTGTTGGGGCGGTAGAGGGCCGCCTTGCACTTGAACAGTTCATCCACCACCCGGTCGGGCACACCACCCACCACTTTGCGCGATGGGTCGCCGGGGGTATAAAAACCGTAGAACGTATCCAACAACTGGGTGCTGATGCCGCCCATAAACCCGTAGCGTTCCACCAGGGTCACATGCGCGCCACGGAGGGCCGCGGTAATTGCGGCGGTGGCCCCGGCCGAACCGGAACCCACCACCAGGACATCGGCGGCAGGCAGGGGGTTAATTTTGCGAGTGAAATTTTCCATTCGGGTTTCCGCTTTCCGCTTAACGAACGGTCCAACCACCATCGACGGTCAGCACTGCCCCGGTGACAAACGAGGCTGCATCTGAGGCGAGATAGAGCGCTGCCCGGGCAACGTCGCCGGGGGTGCCAAAGTCACCGGTCAGGGGTTGCAATTGCGGCAGCCGGGCGCGGATGAGCTCGTTTTCCTGGGCGCGTTTGCTCATTGGGGTGGCGATCAGCCCCGGACAAATGACATTGGCCCGAATGCCGCGCGGAGCATAATAAGCGGCAATCGAACGGGTGAGGCTGATGGCGGCCCCTTTGCTGGCTGCATAAGCATGGGTGGAAAAATCATCATCCCCGCCGACCATGCCCAGCACAGAAGAAACGGTCACGATGGCGCCGCTGTGCTGCGGCAGCATGGCTTGCAGGGCGTATTTGCAGCAGTAAAACACGCTGTCCAGGTTTAAGGCCAGGGTCTTTTGCCAGCCGTCGATCGAACAGGCATCCGCCGGGCCGTCGCCCCATCTGCGGCCGGACCCGCCGGCCACATTTACCAGCACATCCAGCCGGCCGTAACGATCGACCACCTGCTGTACGGCCGCCTCAACCTGGGCGGGTTGGGTGACATCCAGCAGAATGCTTTCTGCCGGATGGGGGCCGTTTGACAGCGCCAGGGTGTGTTGCGCGGCCTCGCGGTTGATTTCGAAGAGGATCACCTGTGCGCCATTCTCCACACATAACTGCGCCGTGGCCTGGCCGATGCCACTGCCGCCGCCAGTGACGATGACAACTTTGTCTTTGAGCAGCATCTCAGCAGCCATAGACCTTGCGAATGCGGGCGCGATAGTCATCATAGCAGTCGTCGAAACGTTTCTTTGAGGCTTCGCTGCCGATAAAATAACTGTTGGTGAGCACAATGGGCGGCTTGCCCAGCGCGGTGAGCTTTTCGGCGATCCGGCATTTGAGGGCGTTGGTGACGGTGGCGGTGCCGATGGTGGAGCCGGGGCCGACCGGGTCGCTGAGACCCGGAATGCGCACCAGCGCATCGCCTGGCGGGGTGCAGTTATCGATGACGATGTCGGCAATATCCGGAAGTTTTTTGCCGCTGGAGTGCAGCGCTTTGGATGCATGACAATGATCCAGCGAGACCACCGCAATGACCGGCAGGTTGAGCCGTTTTGCTTCCAGGGCAACATCGATGACGACTTCGTTAATGCCGCTGTTGGAAAACAACAGGAAACAATCGGGTGCGCTGAAGACAAAATTGCGCAAGATCACCTGACCCAGGCCTTCAACATGTTCGAGGAACATGGCCTGGCGCTGACCGTTTGAGCCGACCACCAGGTTGTGAAAGGTGAGCGACAGCTCGACAATTGGATGAAAGCCGGGAAAGCTGCCGTGACGGGGGAACATCTCTTCGACAAAAATACGCGAATGACCGGTGCCAAACATGTGCACCAGGCCCTCGCCGGCGATGCTCTGAGCGCAAATTTCGGCGGCTTGCTCGATCGCCCCCATTTGTGTGGTGCGGATGCGCTCAATGATTGCCTGTGATTGATCCATATAATCCAAAGCCGAGTTGCTCATAAGGCTCCTTGCTGGATGATTTATTTTTATTTAATTAACCACTTCAACCAGCGTTATTTGTCACAACAGGTCTGGGTGGATGTAAATTCATACCGGTCGGCGCGGTAATACGACATGGAGAACTCGACCACCTCATCATCATCGGTGTAGGCGGTTGTTCCAACATAGAGCAGGGGGGTTTCTTCTGTGACCCCCAGCAATTCTGCGCGGTATTCATCGGCCGCCACCGAACGGACCACCAGATCGAAACGGGTTACGTTGAGGTGATAATGGGTCGCCAGGATTTCATACAACGATTTGTGTTCAAAATCTTGTTGTTCTATGCCGGGGCAGCGTTCAGACAGCACAGTGCTGACCTGGTGACAGATTGGCTCATCATTTCCAAGACGCAGCCGCTCGATGGTGACGCAGGATGCGCCTTTGCGATTGCGCAGTACCGCAATATGATCGGCGTTTACGGCGCCTGCATCGATGCGGATGAGTTTTGAATTGGGGATAAGCCCCAGCTCGCGCATTTGCTGGCTGAAACTGCGGTTGAGAAAGAACTGGGTGTGGCGGGGTAAAGAGCGGACGAACGTTCCGCGGCCGGCAAACCGTTCCACCAGGTCTTCATCCACCAGGCGCGCAATGGCCTGCCGCACCGTCTGGCGGCCAACCCCATAGGCCTGGCAGATTTCGATCTCGGGCGGCAGCATTCCACCGGGGGGGATGATTTGCTGCTGGATCATCTGGTGCAGATCTAGATAGATCTGATGATAGAGCGGTATGGGGCTGTGGGGGTCAACAGGAGAATATGGGAGGGTCATATATTATCCGATCCTATCGGGTAGCGGCCAAATTCCTGCGCGGTTTCAAAAAGTTTAATCACGTTTTCAGGCGAGACATCGGCCTGCAAGTGGTTGGAAGGAGCCAGAATGTACCCTCCGCCGGGGGCAAGCTGCGCGATGCGGGCTTTTGCCTCGCGCACCACATCTTCAAGCGAACCTGGCATGGCATGAGAAATATCGATGCCGCCCAAAAAAGTCACCTGACCGCCAAAGTCTTTTTTGACCTCATCCAGGTTGGTGGCGGCCAACGGTTCCAGCGGGTGAATTACATCCACCCCTAGCGAAATTATTTCAGGAATCAGTCGGGTAATCGCTCCATCGCTGTGGAGCATGATCTTGATCTGGGGGTTATATTCGCGGACTCTGTTTACCAGCCGCGCGATACGGGGTTTGATGAACTTTTGAAACATGCGGGGTGAAACAATTGTGGCTGTGTTGCCCGCATAGTCATCTCCGGGCAGTTCGATCATATCAAACCAGCGCCCTCCGGCCTGGAGCGCAATTTGCAGCAGCCCTTCGATGGCGTCTGTGATCTTATCCAGCAGCGCGTGGGCGAACTCGGGGTTCGTGGCCATATCGACCAGAAAATTCTCAGTGCCACGCAGATCACAGGCCGTCTGGAAAGGCCCATGCGAGGCCACCATGCGCATCACAATGAAGTAATCTGTGTTTTCACGCAGCGTCTGGGCCCTTTCTGCCAGACCGTGCGTCCAACGCCGATCGGTCAGATCGGGCCAGCGAACCAGGCGGGCAATATCCTCCACACTGGCCGCGTTTTTTAGAATGCCATCGCCGGCGTAATAGTAGGGCAGGGCGCGCTTCCATACCTGGCCGTAAGAATCATGGAAGGTATCGTCATCTTCACCCGCAATGACAGGGCTGTTGGGCAACAGCCCCGGCCAGCAATAGCGGGTATCTATGCCCAGTTTTTCAAGAACGCGGTCATCCATATATGAAATGCTGTGTCCGCTGCGAAAAGGCGCAACCGGTTGACCCAGTTCAAGTTCTCTGACCAGGTTTAGATACAGGGTATCAATTAAACCATAGGGGCCGCCGCACAACGCCAGGGGGACACGGTCTGGCTCCTGGTGGTTGATGGCCGTAAGAACACGTTCGCGTGGGAGCATGGCTGTTGGTTTCAAGAGAGAGTCCTGTTGTTTAATGTTAGTACAATAGATCAAATTGTAGCGTATTATCCGTTTGTCCGCAAGTATTGACGGGAACAATTAAGCCATATATAATCTAATGTACGTACATTTCCGGCAACAAAAAACATCCAGGAGGAATCTATGCATAAAATTGCCATGCTCGGCACAGGTTTAATTGGCCGTTTTTACACCATGAGCCTGTTGAACTTTCGCGGTAAGGATGAGATCAAAGTTGTATGTTCGGCGAGTGCGGAGGATGCGGCTAAATTTGCCGGGGAATTTAATATCCCACGGTGGACAACCGACATGGCCGAGGCCATTAATGACCCGGAAATTGATACGGTGATTGTTGGGTTGCCCAATTTTCTGCATAAAAAAGCAGTGCTGCTTGCTGCCGAGGCCGGAAAAGCAGTGTTGTGCACCAAACCGCTGGGCACCAGCGCGGAAGAAGCGTTGGAAATGTTGAATGCGGTTGAGAAGGCCGGCGTCTTCCACGGCTATCTGGAAGATCTGGTTTACACCCCAAAGACTCTCAAAGCCCTGGATTCAACCCGGAAGGGCGCGCTGGGTAAGGTGTTGTGGGCCCGTTCACGCGAGACGCATGGCGGCCCGCACAGCGATTGGTTCTGGGACAAGAAGCTGTCGGGCGGCGGCGCAATTGTGGATATGGGCTGCCACTGCATCGAAATTGCACGCAGTTTTATTGGTAAAGAGAACCGGCCGATTGAATTAACCTGCTGGGCCGATACCCAGGTGCACCCGATTGACGCCGAAGATCACGCGGTGGGGCTGGTGAAGTATGATAACGGTGCCATCGGTCAGTTTGAGGTGAGCTGGACCTTCAGAGGCGGGATGGATTTGCGCGATGAGGTTTCGGGCACCGAGGGCACCATCTGGTTGAATCACTGGATGCGCACGGGCTTTGAACTGTTTACCAGCGTAGGCCAGGGCGGGTACGTGGCCGAAAAAGCCGAAGGCGAGACGGGCTGGATGTTCCCGGTGGGCGATGAAATCGGCTCGCTTGGGTATGTCGAGATGTTCATGGATATGTTCAATTCCATGGATCAGGGCAAGGCCCCGATGGAGACCTTTTATGACGGCTATATCGTCAATGTGATCATGGATACCTGCTACAAAGCGGCTGAAAGCAAGAAATGGGAGCCCATCGAAATTAAAGAGTGGCGCGGCGGTTCGGGAAAGAAATCGGACGAGGTGGCTTTCAAAGATTATGACGCCGGGCATTTCTTGATTAAAGAAGAGCGGATGCCGAGCGGCAAATTGAAGATCATCACCAAAGACAAGAAAACGGGAGAAATCGCCCAGATTATTCGTGATTAAAATATGTTTACCGGATATTAAGAACTTTGTTTCTGAAATGAACAAAGTTCTTAATATTAAATTCGAACAGGGTCGTTGAAATAACGAAGATTGTCTGTTATAAAAATAACAGTGTGACTGTTCAGTCTTTGCAGCCTCTTTTTTGGTTTGCCTTTGCAGTTGCGCCACACCCATTTGTTTGTAAATTGAATTAAGCTGTCAGGATGAAAGATTTGATGAAACAGACCAGACATCCGATGCAAGCCCTCAATAACAAAGGCATCCTTCTGCATGCTCCGATTCTGCTTACCGCAGCAGAAGGTGAGGTGATTCGGGCGCTGCGTCTGAAGCGAAAAATTTCGCGCAACGATATTTCAAATATTACCGGTTGGTCAAAGGCAAAGACTTCTCAAGAGATTAATAACCTGCTGGATAAGGGGTATCTGGTTGAAATTGGAGAAGGTGCTTCACAGGGCGGGCGGAAGCCCCATCTGCTGTGCATTAACGACCAGTTGGGGTATCTGGTTGGCGTCGATATTGGCGCAACAAGCCTGGACCTGGCGCTGACCAATGTAACCGGAAAGGTGTTGCAGCGCAGGACCGAGATTGGCGATGTGCATCAGGCCCCCGATGTGTTGTTGGGACGGTGCAGTGAGATCATTTGTGAGATGGCACTTGCCCAGGGTTGTCACCCCAACCAGATTTTGGGGATCGGTGTGGGGGTGCCGGGCCCGGTGGATTTTTCGCGGGGCGTGTTGGTGGCCCCACCCCTGATGCCCGACTGGGAAAACTTTGATATTCGCGGCTTTTTTTGTCGCACTTTTACCTCTGCCTTTGTCGTGGTAGACAACGATGTCAATATAATGGCCATTGGCGAACAGCGGGCCGGAGATGCAATTGGCTTTGACAATTTTATTTTTGTCAAAATTGGCACAGGAATTGGCTCGGGAATTATCTCGAACGGCAAAATCCATCGCGGCAGCAATGGCTGCGCGGGTGATATCGGGCATATCTGCGTGGATAAACAGGGGCCGCTTTGCCGGTGTGGCAACACAGGCTGCCTTGAGGCCATGTCGGCGGGGCCGGCGATCACCGAAAAAGCGGTTCGAGCGGCCAAAACCGGGGCAAGCCCGATTCTGGCACTGATGATGGAAACCAACGGGGGTGTCTTGCGCCCCGAAGACGTGAATGCTGCCTGTCGGGATGGCGACAAAGCTTCTTTGGAGATCATTCGCGAAAGCGGCCAGATGATCGGAGAAGTGCTGGCGGGGCTGGTCAACTTCTTTAACCCCAGTCATATCTTTATTGGCGGCGGGATCACCAATTTTGGGAACCATTTGCTGGTGGCAATTCGCCGGGCGGTGCTTCGCCGCTCGCTGCCGCTGGCGACCACCAACCTCTCGATCAATTATTCTCGCGCCGGGTCTGAAGCGGGCATTGTGGGTGCGCTGTCACTGGCGATGGATTACTTATTCCTCATCGAATTTGATCCACATCTGGCCACAAAAAACGTGGTTAATCCGTTTGCCGGATGAGTTTATTAAAGGAGGTGTTGAGAAGCCTGAGATGATAAAAAGTCCTGTCTCTCTTGTAACCCTATCAAACCTTAATCTTGTAGGAGAGGAAGAAAATGTCTAAAAAGTCAGTTATGCTTTTGGTGGCCCTGGCTACCATCCTTTCAATGTTGCTGACCGCTTGCGGCGGTCAGGCGACGGTGGCTCCCGAAGCCACTGCGGTTCCCGAAGAAGCTGCAACCACGGCTCCCGAGCCCACCGCGGTTCCTGAAGAAGCTGCCCCGGCCGAACCGGCTGCCGAAGCTTTCACGATTGGTATTTCGAACCCGTTCATCAGCAGCGAATATCGCACGCAGATGATTGCGGAGCTGGAAGAAGTCAACAAAGAATATATGGACCAGGGCATCACCACTGAACTGGTAATTGAAAGCGCCGATACCGACGTGGCGGGCCAGATTCAGCAGTTGCAGAACCTGATGGCGAAGGACGTGGATGCCATTCTGGTGAACCCCGGTGATGTGAATGGTCTGAACGCGACGCTGGAAGAAGCAGTTGCGAAGGGCATTCTGGTAATTTCGGTGGACCAGGAACTGAACGTACCGGGCGTCTACAACGTGGGCATCGACCAGAAAGAATGGGCGAAGACCTCGGCGCAATGGCTGGCCGACACAATGGGCGGCAAGGGCAATATCGTCCTGATCGAAGGCTTCCCCGGTCACCCGGCGAATGTAGCGCGCATGGAAGGCGTGGATGAAGTACTGGCCGGCTTCCCCGATATGAAAGTGCTGGCGAAAGACACCGGCAAGTGGGACGAAGCCACCGGACAGCAGGTCATGTCCAACTTCCTGGCTGCTTACCCCACCCTGGATGGCTACTGGACGCAGGACGGGATGGCAATTGGTGCTTTGCAGGCTGTGATGGCCGCCAACCCGGCGAAGTGGCCGGTGGCTGTGGGCGAAGGCCGCTGCCAGTTCCTGAACCTGTGGAGCGAAGTGCTGAAGACTCAGCCCGAGTTCAAATCGATCGCGGTTGCCAACCACCCTGGCGTTTCGCCGACCGGTCTGCGTATTGCGGTCAACATGCTGCAGGGCAAGAAGGTTGACACCGCCAAACTGGGCGGCGCAAACGGTCTGTCGTTTGTACTGCCGGTGGCTGCTGTCATCACCAGCGACAACCTGGCCGACGGCCTGAAGATGTGCGAAGGCAAGCCGGATGCGTTCCTGCTCGATGACATCCTCACCGATGAAGAAGTTCAGCAGTTCTTCGTAAAAGAAGGCGCGGCTGCCGAAGCTTTCACGATTGGTATTTCGAACCCGTTCATCAGCAGCGAATATCGCACGCAGATGATTGCGGAGCTGGAAGAAGTCAACAAAGAATATATGGACCAGGGCATCACCACTGAACTGGTAATTGAAAGCGCCGATACCGACGTGGCGGGCCAGATTCAGCAGTTGCAGAACCTGATGGCGAAGGACGTGGATGCCATTCTGGTGAACCCCGGTGATGTGAATGGTCTGAACGCGACGCTGGAAGAAGCAGTTGCGAAGGGCATTCTGGTAATTTCGGTGGACCAGGAACTGAACGTACCGGGCGTCTACAACGTGGGCATCGACCAGAAAGAATGGGCGAAGACCTCGGCGCAATGGCTGGCCGACACAATGGGCGGCAAGGGCAATATCGTCCTGATCGAAGGCTTCCCCGGTCACCCGGCGAATGTAGCGCGCATGGAAGGCGTGGATGAAGTACTGGCCGGCTTCCCCGATATGAAAGTGCTGGCGAAAGACACCGGCAAGTGGGACGAAGCCACCGGACAGCAGGTCATGTCCAACTTCCTGGCTGCTTACCCCACCCTGGATGGCTACTGGACGCAGGACGGGATGGCAATTGGTGCTTTGCAGGCTGTGATGGCCGCCAACCCGGCGAAGTGGCCGGTGGCTGTGGGCGAAGGCCGCTGCCAGTTCCTGAACCTGTGGAGCGAAGTGCTGAAGACTCAGCCCGAGTTCAAATCGATCGCGGTTGCCAACCACCCTGGCGTTTCGCCGACCGGTCTGCGTATTGCGGTCAACATGCTGCAGGGCAAGAAGGTTGACACCGCCAAACTGGGCGGCGCAAACGGTCTGTCGTTTGTACTGCCGGTGGCTGCTGTCATCACCAGCGACAACCTGGCCGACGGCCTGAAGATGTGCGAAGGCAAGCCGGACGCGTTCCTGCTCGATGACATCCTCAGCGATGAAGAAGTTCAAGCCTACTTTGTGAAGTAAATTATGACTGTGTCGCTTTCTGCCCAAAATGTTGTCAAGCGCTACGGCGGTGTTGTAGCTCTTTCAGATGGAAACCTGGAGGTTTGCTCCGGGGAAGTCGTTGCGCTCATTGGGGCGAATGGAAGCGGCAAGAGCACGATGAGTAAGGTGATCAATGGAGTAGTTGTCCTCGATGGAGGACAACTACTCCTTGATGGCACCCCCGTGCATTTCTCTTCCCCCCAGGCCGCCAAGAACATGGGTATTTCCACTGTGTTCCAGGAATTAAGCCTCATCCCTCAGATGACGGTTGCAGAAAATATCTGGCTGACTCGCGAGCCGCTTGGCCCGCTTGCAATGATCAGTCGAAAAGGAGTGTTGGCCAAAACAGAGGAACTGCTTGCTCTGTTTGAAGGTACGTTCAAGACCGATTTGCGCCCGGATATGCCTGTGTCGGCGCTGCCGGCAGATGAGAAACAGATTGTAGAGATTTTAAAAGCGGTCAGTTTCGACCCCAGAATATTGATTCTGGACGAAGCCACGGCCAGCCTTGACAGCCGGCAGGTGCAGCGTCTTTTTGAACTGGTGGCGAAGTGGAAAGCAGAAGGTAAGGCGATTGTCTTTGTTTCGCACCGTATGGAAGAAATTTTCCGGATTGCCGATAAATTCAGTGTTTTGCGAAATGGAAAAACTGTGGGCGCGGGCGAGATCAAAGATATTGATGAGAAGCAACTGGTCAAGTTGATGATTGATAAAGAATCGGTGTTTCGTTTCTCGCGCGCCGATTCGAAACCCCAGGATGCCCGGCAAAAGCCGGTCCATCTTGAGGTAAGCGAGCTGCACACCGATGTCTTGCGCGGTATTAATTTCAAGGTCCATGAGGGTGAGCTGATCGGTATTGGCGGTCTTCAAGGACAGGGCCAGCGCGATTTGCTGCTGGCGTTGTTTGGAGATATTACCCATCAGGGAACGATCCGCTTAAATGACCAGAAAGTCCATTTCCATCATCCGCGCGAAGCAATGAAAAAAGGGCTGGCCCTGGTTCCCGGTGACCGCGCCCGCGAGGGTTTGTTGTATATCCGTTCGATTCTGGAAAATATGCTTTTGCCATCCTGGCGGGAATATGGTTTTCCGCTGCGGATGAACAAGGCTAGAAATGACGCCGCAAAAATGGGCGCCAACCTCAGCCTGAAAATGGCCGGTTTACAGGAACCGGTGAGCAGCCTTTCGGGTGGAAATGCTCAAAAAGTTGTGATTGGCAAGTGGCTGCTCCGTCAGCCAGGCCTGCTTTTGTTGGATGACCCGACCAAAGGCGTGGATGTGGGTACAAAAGCGGAATTTTATACATTACTCACCCAGCTATGTGATGAAGGTAAAACGATTTTGTTTTACAGCAGTGATGATGAAGAATTGGTTGGCCTGTGTGATCGCGTGCTGGTTCTGCACGATGGCCTGATTTGTGCCGAATTGACGGGAGAAGCTTTGACAAAAGAAAATCTGGTTTCGGCCAGTCTGGGAATCACCGGAGGAGGTGCACAATGAGGCGGTCGGGCTGGAACTACTTGATGACGCGCTACCCGGCTTTGTTTGCCCTGATTTTTCTGACGGTTGCGCTGGTTACGAATTTTATCCTTCAGCCCAATATGTTTGCCGGTGATACGTTGAACAGCAACTTGCGCGTATTTTTGCCGGTGATCTTAATGGCAGTGGGACAGGCCGTGGTCATTATTGGCGGCGGGATTGATATTTCAGTCGGCAGTATTGTTTCTATTGTAAATGCCATTCTTGCGACCCAGGTTGGTTTAAATGGGAGCGCTGAGGATATGTGGAAGTTTATCTTGATTTCACTGGTGGTTGGGCTGCTGGCCGGTGCGATTAATGGCTTTTTCATTGCATTTCTGCGCTTGCAGCCGATTATCACCACCTATGCAACCAGTTTTCTCTATGCAGGGTTTGCACTGTTTATCCTGCCCAACCCCGGTGGGGGTATTCCGGCGCAATTTGCGCAGTTCTATCGCAGCAGCACCCCCCTGGGCATTCCGTTGACGGTGTATGTCATTGCGGTTGTGCTGCTGCTGTGGGTATATATTCGCTCGACCCGATTTGGCAACTTCTTATTCGCTGTGGGTGGAAAAGCCTCTGCGGCCTATGAAACCGCCGTCCCGGTGACCTGGGTCCAATTCAGCACTTATGCCATATCGGGGGTAATGTCTGCTTTTGCCGGAATTGCCATCACCCTGTTAAGCGGTGCGGGCAATGCTGAAATTGGCGCGGCAATGACATTGAACAGCATCACGGCGGTGGTGATTGGCGGCACAATGATGAGCGGCGGTGTGGGCGGTGTGGCTGGCCCGATTATGGGTGCAATTACCCTGGGGATCCTTCAGAATGTGATCTCATTTGCGCATATCGATACCTGGTGGGAGACTCTGGTGAAGGCCAGCATTATTGTGTTGGCCCTGGCCGCGCCGGGTGTGATTAATCTCTTCCAACGGAGGCGGTCATGAAACGGATCTCAATTTCTCCCCCGCTGGCAGCGTTAATCCTGGCTGTGGTCCTGTTTCTGCTTTCTGGCTTGCTGCCCAATGGGTATGGGAGCGATGTGGATGTGGCCGTTGCACAGGCGACCAATATCGTCCGGCTGGCGGTTTTTCTGGGCGTGATTGCTGCCGGGCAGACCCTGGTGATCATCAGTGGTTTTGAAGGGATTGATCTTTCGGCCGGGTCGGTCGTTACCCTGACGGCCATTATCACTTATATTGTGGTCAGCGGTAATGATGACAAGGTATTGCTGGCGCTCTTGCTTTCGCTATTGGTGGGGGCGTTGATCGGATTTTTAAATGGTGTCGGGGTTACGTTTTTGAAGATCTCACCCTTCGTGATGACGCTGAGCATGTCGGGCGTGGTCACGGGTGCAATCATCATTCTCAATCACGGCAATGTCAGCGGCAAAGTTGCCCCCATTATGACCCGCCTGATTGCGCGCCCGTGGTTTGGCGGCATTCCCGGCGCCATCATTATCTGGTTGATTTTCGGCGTGCTCATGTGGCTGCTGCTTGAAAGAACCGCGTTTGGCAAGAATCTGTTTGCCATCGGGGTTAATCGGGTGACTGCCAAGCTTTCGGGGGTGAATGTAACGGCGATGAACCTGGCCGTATATGCCCTGGCGGGTGCCCTGGCCGGTTTTGGCGGATTTCTGGTGGTGGGGAACACCGGGGTGGTTTTTATTGCTCTGGGGCAGCCCTTCCTGTTTCCATCCATTGCAGCCGTCGCCGTGGGCGGTACGCTGCTCTCGGGTGGTAAAGGCAGCTATTGGGGGACGATGGCCGGCGCCATCGTTTTAACCCTGATCACCAGCCTGTTAACCACCATGCAAATGCCCGATTCTGTGCGGCGCATGGTGCTGGGAGGAACGCTGCTGGTGTTAATTTCAATTTATGGCCGTCAAAAAGCGCTGCGGCAGTAAGAACCATAATCTTGTGATGCCCTGTAAGCCTGTATCCATATCAGGATTTGTGATTACACCACGATGAAGGAGAAATTCCAATGAGCAAAACTGTAAAAGTTGGCATGGTCGGAACCGGTTTTATTGGAGATATTCATCACGCTGCTTTTCAGGGTTGGGTGCGCAACGCTGAAGTGGTTGCAGTGGCCAGCCCGAATAATGCCGAAAAATTTGCCAGAGAAAAAGGCGTTGCCAAAGCATACAGCGATTATCGCGAGATGCTGAATGATAAAGAAATTGATGTGATTGACATTGGCATTCCCAATTATCTGCATTGCCAGGTGGTGGTGGATGCGGCTAAAGCCGGAAAGCACATCATTATCGAAAAGCCGTTGTGCGTCACGCTGGATGAAGCGGACGAAATGATTGAAGCCTGCAAGAAAGCCGGTGTGCTTTTGATGTATGCCGAAGAATTGCTCTTTGCTCCCAAATATGTGCGTGTGAAAACTCTGATCGAGGAAGGCGCCATTGGTGAGCCTTTCCTGGCCAAACAGGCAGAAGAGCACCCCGGCCCGCACATGCCCTGGTTCTGGGATGTGAATCGCTCGGGTGGCGGTGTGATGCTGGATATGGGCTGTCACTCCATTGAATATACCCGTTGGATTCTGGGTAAACCCAAGGTCAAGAGCGTAACCGCCTTTATGGGCACCTATATGCATCAAGAACGCACCCTGGGTGAAGATCATTCCTATGCCATTATTGAGTATGAAGGCGATAAACTGGCAATGATTGAAAACAGTTGGGCCAAAGGCGGCGGTGTGGATGACCGCTGCGAGGTCTATGGCAAAAAAGGCCATACCCGGGCCGATTTACTGCGCGGCAGCTCGCTGTTGACTTATTCGGAAGATGGATACGGTTATGCGGTTGAGAAATCTGGGACGACACGCGGTTATACCTTTACCATGTTCGAAGAAGTCTGGAATTACGGCTTCCCGCAGGAGCTGCAGCATTTTGTGAATTGTGCGCTGGGTAAAGAGACCTGCATGGAAACCGGTGAAGATGGCCGCGAAGTATTGAAGATTATGTATGCAGCTTACCAATCGGCCGGTGAAGGGCGCAAGATTGAATTCCCCTACAACCCGCCAAAAGTGAAGAAGCCAATTGATCTGTGGAAAAAATGATCCCCCGGCAGGGTGATCTTGAAACCAGATATTCGAGGAGAAATGATGAGTCAACTCAATAGCAAAACGATTACCTATCAACAATTAGCCAAAGTAATCGATCATTCATTACTGCGGCCGGAATTGACCGATGCAGATGTGTTGGCCGGCTGTGAATTGGCCGCAAAATATCATACCGTCACGGTGTGTGTGAAACCCAGCCAGGTGAAGCTGGCGGCAGAAGCGCTTAAGGACAGCGATGTTGTGGTGAGCACGGTGATTGGTTTTCCGCATGGCAGCAACCTCACCGCGATTAAGGTGGCAGAAGCCGGCCTGGCGATGGATGAAGGTGCGTTGGAACTGGATATGGTGTTGAATATCGGCGCGCTGCGCTCGGGCAAGGCCGATTTTGTGCGTGAAGACATCAAAGCGGTCTGTGATGCTGCTCATGCCCGCGGGGTTAAAGTGAAAGTGATTTTTGAAAACGCCTATTTGAGCGACGAGCAAAAAGTTCTGGCCTGCAAACTGTCTGAAGCTGCCGGGGCCGACTGGGTAAAGACCTCCACCGGTTTTGCCCCCAGTGGTGCAACGATTGAAGATTTGAAATTAATGCGCGCCAATGTCAGCGAAAAGGTGCAGGTTAAAGCAGCCGGCGGGGTGCGCACCCTGGATGCCCTGCTGGCGGTGATCGACGCCGGTGTCACCCGCTGTGGCGCCACTGCAACGGCGGCAATTCTGGATGAGTTTGAAAAACGGCAGAAAGAGGGCGGTTTTGCTTCTTCAGATGCCAAACTTGGCGGTGGTTATTAAAATCCTTTTGTAAATAAACCCCTGAAGGTTTGCTCCTTCAGGGGTTTTTGGAGAAAACCATGACAAAACAGTTGACCAAACAAAGCATTGGCATTGGTGTGGCAGGGACCGGTTTTATTGGCCCAGCCCATATTGAAGGATTGCGCCGCAATGGGATGCAAGTTCTGGGTCTGGTTGAGAGCTCACCCGAACTGGCGGCTTCAAAAGCCGCTGAACTGGGGATACCGCGCGCTTATGCATCGTTTGACGCCATGCTGGCCGATGCCGATATCGATGTGGTGCATCTGGCAACGCCCAATGTGCTGCACCATCCTCATGCAAAGGCGGCCTTGCTGGCCGGCAAGCATGTGATTTGCGAAAAACCGCTGGCAATGAGCTCGGCTGAATCGGCAGAGCTGGTGAAGCTGGCGGCCGAACTGGGCAAGGTGAATGCGGTTAACTTCAATATCCGCATGTACCCCATGGTTCAACAGGCGCGCAGTATCGTGCAGAGTGGTGAACTCGGCGATCTGTTTATCCTGCAGGGTTCTTATTTGCAAGACTGGCTGCTGTTTCCAACCGATTGGAACTGGCGGCTTGAGCCGGGTCTGGGCGGCTCGCTGCGGGCAGTCGGTGATATCGGCTCACACTGGCTGGATTTGACCACGTTTATCACCGGTTTGCGGGTTGAAGAAGTCTTTGCCGATTTTCAGACCTTTCACAAAACCCGGAAAAAACCGGCCCGCCCGGTTGAGACCTTTACGGGCAAGATGTTGCAGGCTTCAGACTATGTGGACCAGCCAATTTCTACCGAAGATTATGCCAGCATCATGCTGCATTATGAAAACGGCGTGCGCGGCGTTTTGACGGTGGCGCAGATCTGTTCGGGGCGCAAAAACCGCCTGTTCTTTGAAATTAACGGATCAAAATCTTCACTGGCCTGGGATGGTGAGCGGCCCAATGAGCTTTGGATTGGACATCGCACTGAACCCAACCAGATCCTGTTGAAAGACCCTTCACTGTTAACCCCCGAAGCGCGCCAGACCGCCTCTTACCCCGGTGGTCATGCCGAAGGTTTCCCGGATACTTTCAAACAACTTTCGCGAAAAGTGTATGACTATATTCTGGCCGGTGACTATACCCGCAAACCCGATTTTCCCACTTTTGCCGATGGACATTATGAAATGTTGTTGTGCGAAGCCATTGAAAAGAGCGCCAAACAGGGCCAGTGGGCAAAGGTTGCATAAATTCATACGACACTTTTTGAAAATTCAAAAGGAGATGCTCCATGAAACTCGGTTTCTTTACTGCCGCACTTCCCGGCAACACGCTCGAGCAGGCTGCAAAATGGGGTGCTGAGAGCGGTTTTGAGGCGATTGAAGTTGCCTGTTGGCCGCTTGAAAAGGCAACCCGCCGGTATGCCGGGGTGACCCATGTGGATGTGAACACTCTGGATAAGGCTGGCGCCAAAGCAATTCGCAAAATGCTCGATGGTTATGGACTGACCCTGTCTTCATTGGGATATTACCCCAACCCGCTTCACCCCGATGCGGAGCACCGTGAAACGGTGATTGCTCACCTGAAAAAGGTGATCGAAGCGGCGGCGCTGCTTGAGGTGGGTGTTGTAGGCACTTTTGTTGGCAAAGATAAGAACAAGACCGTTCCACAAAATCTGGAAGATTACGCCAAAATCTGGCCTCCGATTGTGAAATTTGCCAGAGAACGCGGGGTTAAAATTGCGATTGAAAACTGCCCGATGATCTTCTCTTATGACGAATGGCCGGGCGGCAATAATCTGGCCAGCACCCCGGCCATCTGGCGCAAGATGTGGGAGATCATCCCCGAGGATAATTTTGGGTTGAACCTGGATCCCTCGCATTTGATCTTGCAAATGATCGATTATGAACGTGTGGTGCACGAATTTGCCAGCAAGATCTTCCACGTGCACGCCAAAGATCTGCATATTGACCACGAGGGGTTGTATAACAACGGGGTGCTCTCGCAGGGAATGGGCTGGCAGGTGCCGCGTTTGCCCGGCCTGGGCGATATGCAGTGGAATAAATTCTTTGCTGCTTTGACCGCGGTGCGCTATGACTATGTAGTCAGCATTGAGCATGAAGATCGCGCTTATGAGGGCGATGAACAGCTTGTGAAACGGGGCTTTTACATTGCCCGCGACCTGCTGCGCCCGTATATTCACTAATTGATCTGGCCTCCTCCTGATAAGGGGAGGTCATTTAATTTTCCAAAACAGGCTATGAAAAAATACATTGGTTGTGATCTGGGGGGCACGAATCTTCGTGCAGCGATCATCGATATCGAAACCGGCGCGGTGCTGCATCAGGCCAGCATTCCCACCCTGTCGCGTGAGGGGCATGATGCGGTGATGCGGCGCATGGCCGGGCTGTTTTTGCAGGTGATCGCAGATTCGGGCATTGCGAAGGAAGAAATCGGCGGAATCGGGATTGGTGCGCCGGGCGTGTTGGATCTGGAGCTGGGCGAGACTGTGTTTCTGCCCAACCTGCCGGGCACCTGGCCGCATGTTCCACTGGCGGGCACGATTCATACATTGACCGGTTTGCCGGTGGCTTTGCTGAATGATGTCCGTTCAATCACCTTTGGCGAGTGGGCTTTTGGGGCCGGCAAAGGGGTTGATACGGTGGCCGTGCTGGCGATAGGCACCGGGGTTGGCGGCGGATTGGTGATTAACGGGCAGCTTTACCTGGGGATTGGCGGAACAGGCGGTGAACTGGGGCACATGGTGATTGATTTTAATGGCCCGCGCTGCGGTTGCGGCAATTACGGCTGTCTGGAGGCATTTGCGTCGGGACCGGCGATTGCGGCAATGGGCATGAAAGCCGTGGCGCAGGGGTTGACCACCAGCCTGGGTGAACTGTGCGGTTACGACCTGAACCGCATTACCCCCGAGCTGATCGCCAGGGCGGCGGCGGCTGGAGATGCAATTGCCGGTGATATTTATGAGAAAGCGGGTTTTTACCTGGGCGTAGCGGCTTCGAGCCTGTGCGCGTCGGTTGGCCCGCGGCGGTTTATTATTGCCGGCGGCGTAGCCAGCGCCGGCCGGCTGTTGTTGGATCCGATGGAGCGCACCATGCGCGAGCGGGTCTCGGTAATGCCGGTGGAAAAGGTCGAAATTGTCCCGGCCACCCTGGGCGGTGACGCGGGGGTGATTGGCGCAGCTTTGTGGGCGCACAAGAACTTCGCGTAGCCAGATGATTTTGCGAATGAAGGCTCCCGGCAGCGTTGACTGCCGGGAGTTTCTTTATTTTGGGGAGTGTGCGCTGGCTTCAATCGGCTTTTCAATGGCCACGAAAACCACTGAAATGCAGCAGGGTTATTGCGCCGGTGCCCAATCGATGCTCAACAGGTCGTACACCGCCTGGGGCAGGGGAATGTTGACCGGGTCGCCGCCGCCGGGGCGAATGCGGTAAAGCTGGCTGTCTAGCAGCGAGATATAAGCAACCCATTGACCATCGGGCGACCAGACCGGCCTCCATTCAGAGCCTTCCCCATCGGTCAACTGGCACTGGTTTGTTCCATCCGGCTGCATTATGTACAGGTTGTAATTGTTCTGCCGGGCCGGGCTGCCCCGGTTGGATGAAAATACAATCCATTTTCCAT
Source organism: uncultured Anaerolineaceae bacterium (assembly GCA_964593905.1). GTDB lineage: Bacteria > Chloroflexota > Anaerolineae > Anaerolineales > Anaerolineaceae > CAZQLE01. Next base: position 20,450 of record CAZQLE010000004.1, read on the forward strand.
CCGGCGACCAGGCAGGGTCAATTTCGATGGCAGGGTTCCGCGTCAGGCGGCGCACATCTGACCCGTCACGATTCATACGGTAAATATCGCTCGATCCATCGCGGTGCGATACAAACAGCACCTGGCTGCCATCTGGCGAAAAGGCGGGGTCGCCATCAAAAGCAGTGCTGCTGCTCAAGCGGTTTTGTGCGCCAGTTTCCAGCGCAAGGCTGAAGAGGTCGTGATTGGTGCCAAGCCACTGCTGAATCAGCAAATGCCCGCCGTCAGGCGACCAGGCGGGAGCGCGGGTCTCCAGGTCGCTCTTGAGCAGCGTGCGGGCTGGTTGTCCGTCAGGGCCGGTCAGCATTAAATTCCAGGTTGACTCATTTTCAGGACGCGCGACGAAGGCAAGTTGCTGCCCGTCGGGTGACCAGGCCGGGTCGACAGAACCGGGAACGGCGCTTAATTCTGCGCGCATTTCTCCTTCAGGTGAGATCGACCAGATGCGGTACTGTTCGAGCCTTCCCTGAGGCTCGGGTAATTTCACGCTTACGGCCAGAACACCGTTGCGGAAGTTTGACTGAACAGGTTGATCGGGCAGCCCATTGCAGGCGCTGATCAAAGAGACCTGATACCAGTTGATCACCAATGTTACAAGCGCAGCGGCTGCACCAAGCCCAACCACGGCCGCCGAACTCACGAGCATCCCCTTTGCCACTTCGGAGGCGGGCTTTCCTTTTTTGTGGCGGATGGCCCGGTTGATCAAAAAGAAGAGCAGCACCCCCAGCAGGTAAACGGCCAAAACAACAATCAACAGCGGCGAGGTGACCGAACCGATGATGCCCGCCAGAAAAGCCAGGCTGTATAACGATCCGCACAGACCGGCGGTGCTGCCGCTGTTGAAATCGCACTGATTCGCGCTGCCGATCTGCCCGGTTATGGTAAAGATGACCAGCGGAAGCAAAATGAGAAAGACCAGAATTAGAATCACTGTCAGGTTGAGCGCAATTCCACGTTTCATCATACCCCCGCACGAACGATCCGGCCAAGGTAATAAGATAATAACACTCCGATTATCGCATAGATGGAACCGGTTTTGCAACCCGTTTTTGGTTTTGTGGGGTGAAAATCCTCCTTTTCTTAAGTGCTACAATGGAATTTAAAGCACCAATAATTCAACACTGGGATTGAAATTTTAATAGTTTGTTAGCGACCTGTTTGACTGGCACGTGAAGCGAATTTTTTGGACCGTACATCAAAAGGGAGGTGCTATGAGAACAAACCGCTTTATCCTCATTGGGTTTTGTTGGTTTTTGCTCATGGGGTGTAATTTGCTATTTGGAAGCCCCGCAGACCAGGCAGAGGCCGGGCCTGTAGTTCAGCCCGACCTACCCACCCTCACCCCTTCTGGAAACACATTTTCGGGTGATGGGTTCTCGCTTCGCTACCCGGCGGACTGGAAACCGGTGAATGAGATCTTTGGGCTGTCGCCCAGGGTGAGCCACAATTCTGAATTTGACGCCGATGAGGTGTTTAGCGTTGGCGAGCCGGGGGAGGGGAACGTAAAGATGGGCGCTTACTGCAAATTGCTTGCGCTGGATCTTGCCCCCGAAGTGCAGATGGAAGCTGCCATGACAAACGCTTATGCGGTTTTGGATGCATACCCTGACGCCGAGATTATGTTGAGAGAGATTCAGGTTAACGGACAAGCCGGCATTGAGAAAATCTACCGGCGGCCCTCCGGTGAACCCTGGTACCAGGTGCGCGATGTGTGGTTTCAGCGGGGGCAGCGCGTTTGGATTCTTTCTTGCTGGACCTACCCGGCTGCTTTTGAAACGGATGTGAATGATTTTGACATCCTGTTAAATAGTCTGTCCTTTCAGTAGAAGTTGGGGGTTAAACCAAAGTTGTGAAACCTGGGGATTAAAAATCAGGAGGTTTGTCATTCTGTGCTTGTATCATTGTTATGGTACAATCGGTTATAATAGTGCGATATTTCACAATCGATATTGTTGAATTATCGTTGTCGACAGCTCACGACACCTTATTTTTGGAGGATCAGAATGGTACAACTCACCATTGATGGGCGGACAATTGCGGTCGAAGCCGGGGTAACGGTTCTTAAGGCTGCACGAGAAGCCGGGATTCAGATCCCTACGCTGTGTGATCACCCGGCGGTAAAGCCGTATGGGAGCTGCCGCCTCTGTCTTGTCGAAATCAAAGGCGCACGCACATTGCAAACTTCCTGCACCCTGCCCGTTATGCAGGGAATGGAGGTTTTGACATCCAGTCCGGCTGTTCTGACGGCGCGGAAATTTGTGCTTTCGATGTTGTTCAGTGAGCGCAATCATTTTTGCCCATTTTGTCAGGTGACCGGCGGCGACTGTGAATTGCAAAATGCGGCTCTGACCGAAAAATTGGATCACTGGCCGATCCAGCCCAATTGGAATCCTTTCCCAGTGGATGCATCCAGCCCTTATATTTTGCTGGATCACAACCGCTGTATATTATGCCGCCGCTGTGCACGGGTTTGCAGTGAACTGGTAGGTGTTTTTACCCTGGATATGGAATGCCGCGGCAGTGATACCATGTTGTCGGCCGATATGGGCCACCCGCTGGGTGAAAGCTCTTGCATTTCCTGCGGCGCCTGTGTGCAGGTCTGCCCGACCGGCGCCCTGGTGGACCGTTTTAGCGCGTATCAGGGGAAACGATCGGACCTGACCGTCACCCGTTCGGTCTGTGCGGGCTGTGGGCTGGGCTGTGAGGTGGATGTTTTGACCCGCGATAACCGTCTGGTGCGGATTGAGGGGGTCTGGGAAAACGAGACAAATCATGGGGTTTTGTGCCAGGTGGGCCGCTGGGGCGCTGTCGCCGATCAACGCCAGCGTGTCACAACCCCCATGGTGCGCATCAACGGCAAGCTGGTCTCGGTGAGCCTGGACGAAGCGGTTGCGGCAGCGATCAAGATCTTCAAAGATCATACTGGCGCTGCGGCGATGGCTTCCATGCGGCTGCCGGTCGAAACGCTGGTTGCACTTTCGGGTTTGGCTTCGGGCGGGTTTAAGACCAGCAAGTTGAGCGGGCCGGGTGTAAAGGAAATTGCCCCATATGTGGGGTTGCAATTTGTTGAAGCAGATTCTGGTCAGGGCTGGCTGGTTGAAACCGATGTTCACGGACCGGGTGGTAGCTCCAATTATGAAGTAAAAGCCGGTGCAAATACCCGTGCGGCCGACCGCCTGAAATTTGCTGCTGAACCATCGGCCGTGCCAGGTGCGGCTGCGCTGGTTTTGCTGGGCGATGACTGTTTCACCCCTGAATTGAAAGATCGTCTGACCGCATTTGACCAGTGGGTGGCTGCAGCTTCTTTTATGAGCCCTGAATTGGAAAGCGCCGCGGTGATTTTGCCGCTGGCAACCTGCCTGGAGCAGGAAGGCCATTACCTGAATATGGCCGGGAAACTGCAAAAGGCAAACCCGGCCCTGGTTCCGCCAACCGGTGTGCTGGATAGCACAACCTGTGTTCATCAGATTGCTCTGGGTGTGGGCGTTGCTGAAGCCGGCGACTGGCGCAGCATTCTGAGTTAATGAAAATCAAACGCTTATTAGAATGGAGTCATTGATGAGCAAACCCAAAGTTGCAACAGATTGGCTGGCAGGCTGCGCTGGCTGCCACATGTCCTTACTGGATATGGATGAGAGAATTATCCAACTGGCTCAGCTGGTTGATCTGCGGTCTTCCCCCATCACCGACCTGAAAGAACCGGATGAAAGCGGTGTGGCGGTGGGTGTTTTGGAGGGCGGTATCAATAATTCGACCAATGAAGAGGTTGCGCTCACCATGCGCAAGCGCTGCAAGACTCTGGTGGCCCTGGGTGACTGCGCCGTGTTTGGCGGTGTTCCGGCGCTGCGCAACCTGGCCGGCGCTGAAGCGGCTTTAAAACGTGCCTATATTGAGACCGAAAGCACAGATGCCGAGGGTAAGATCCCTTCTGACCCCGAACTGTGCAAACCGACCCGCGTTCGCGCGCTGCATGAGGTGGTCAGGGTCGATGTGTTTTTGCCGGGCTGCCCGCCTTCGGCGGACCAGATCTTCTATGTCTTGAGCGAACTGGCTCAAGGGCGCACACCCGAAATTAAAGGTGAAATGCTGCAATGGCATTAAGCGAGGGAACCATGACCATGCAAAAGATTACAATTGAACCGGTAACCCGTATTGAAGGTCATGCAAAAGTGACCATTCATCTGGACGAACAGAAAAAAGTTCAGCACGCCTATCTGCATGTCAATGAATTCCGCGGTTTTGAGAAATTTTGCGAGGGGCGGCTGGTGGATGAAATGCCGTCCATTACCCCGCGCATCTGCGGCATCTGCCCGGTGAGCCATCATCTGGCCGCGGCCAAGGCCGGTGACGTGGTTTTGGGCTGCCCGCCTCCGCGCCCGGCCACTTTGCTGCGCGATCTGATGCATATGGGGCAGATCATTCAGAGCCACGGGATGCACTTCTTTGAACTGGCCGGCCCCGATCTGCTGCTGGGCTTTGACGCAGACCCCACTGTGCGCAATGTGGTCGGGTTGATTGGCGCCGCACCCGAGTTGGCGATGAAGGCCGTGGGGCTGCGCAAATACGGGCAGAACATTATTCAAACCCTTGGCGGGCGCCGCATTCACCCGAACTTTGCCCTTCCGGGCGGGGTGAACAAGGCCCTTGCGCCCGAAGAGCGCGAGCAGATTCTAGCGGGCATGAATGAAGCCATTGCCACAGTGCAGATCGGCCTGAAAATCATTCAGGACTGGGCCGAGAAAAACGCCGCCGATATTGCCAAATTTGCCGTGTTCAAGACCGGTTATATGAGCCTGGTAACCCCGGAAAATGGCCTGGAACTGTTTGATGGTGACATTCGCCTGGTGGACTCGGATGGAAAACAGCTTGAGAAATTCAGCGATCAAGACTATCTGACCTATATCGCCGAGCATGTCGAAGATTGGTCTTATCTGAAATTCCCCTATTACAAGAAACAGGGTTGGCCGCAGGGTGTGTATCGGGTGGGTCCTTTGGGCCGCCTGAACGCGGTGGACCATCTTGACACGCCGCTGGCTCAGCAGGAGTTTGCGGCCTACCGCGCAATCCATCAGGGCCTGCCGGTTGAAAATACGCTGATGTATCACTACGCGCGTCTGATTGAGACCCTGTTCGCAGTGGAACGGGTGGGTGTGCTGCTGAATGACGCGGATATTATGAGCAAAGATATTCTCAATACGCACCGCAACCCGGTTGGCATGGGGGTGGGTGTTTTGGAGGCCCCGCGCGGCACCCTGATCCATCAGTACTGGGCAGATGAGAACCAGCAGCTTGAGCGCGTTAACATGATTGTGGCGACGGGGCACAACAACTGGGCGATGAGCGAAGCGGTTGACAGTGTGGCCAAGACCTATATCACCGGGCCTGAGATTAAAGAAGGCATGTTGAACCGGGTTGAGGCCGCGATTCGCGCCCACGACCCCTGCCTGTCTTGCTCGACCCATGCGGTGGGGCAGATGCCGCTCGAGATCGAAATGGTCGCAGCAGATGGCGAAGTGCTTCAGACAATACGGAGAGCGGTGTGAAAACGCTGATGCTCGGTTGGGGCAACCCCGACCGGGAAGACGACGGGGTGGCCTGGAATGTGTTAGCCGAGACCGCCCGCCTGGCCGGAGGGACACCCCCTGCCACCTATGAAGAGCCGTTTGTGAATGAGGGTGAGCTGGATTTTTTGTTTGTGCTTCAGCTTACGCCCGAGTTGGCCGCTGATATTGTCGCCTATGATCGGCTGATTCTGGTGGATGCGCATACCGGTGATAAGCAGGAGCGGGTATCTTTTCAAAAGATCGAACCCATGTACCAGCGTTCACCCTTCACCCATCACCTGACGGCCGAAACCCTGACGGCGCTGGCGGCGCAGTTGTATCAAAAAAAGATCCCTGCTGTGCTGATTTCGGTTCTGGGACGGTCTTTCAATTTTCGTCAGGGGTTGTCGCCCGAAACGGCTGAAGATGTGCCCGCCGCCGCAAAAATGGCGCTGGAATGGCTGCGGGAATAAGGCGTGGCCTGTCACACAACGGGTGAGGTGTGCTGTTCCGGCAGGCGGCTGGCCCGGATTGGTCCGTATTGGCCCGGACGGGCAGAATTTATGACGCTGGAATGGAAGAATAAAAGACCTGTCTCAAGGCATGAGGCAGGTCTTTTTGCATCTGTTTTTGATGGCTGAGGGGGCTTTTTACGGGTTGATCAGCGCGTGCAGTGCCCGCAGACCCAGCAAATAAGAATTGACCCCCAACCCGGCAATGGTGCCCACACACACCGGGGCTGTGACCGATTCGTGACGAAAACTTTCGCGGGCGGCGATGTTTGAAAGATGCACTTCAACCACCGGCAGCGCCACGGCGGCAATGGCATCCCGCAGGGCGACGGAGGTGTGGGTATACCCGGCAGGGTTGAAGACCACCCCGGCGGCCCACAACCGGGCATCCTGCAGAGCATCCATCAGTGCGCCCTCCGAATTTGACTGAAAGGTGCGAACTTCCAGCCCCAGTTCCTGGCCCAGATGGATCAGTTTTTGGTTGATGGTCTCCAGCGTCAACCGTCCATAGACCTCCGGTTCGCGCAGACCGAGCAAATTCAGGTTAGGCCCATGTAACACCAGCACTGATTGCATGGCGAATCCTCTCTTCATCGATTTCAATTCCAGTTTTCACTTCACCAATTTTGACCGGCAGCGCAAAGCGAACCTTGCCGCTGCTTTTCTTTTTATCCAATACCAGCGATTGGAAGATCTTCGCGGGGTCCAGGTGCGATGGGATCGTAGTGGGCAGGCCCAGCTTGATTAAAGCGGCCGCCAGATAACCGGTCAGGCCGTTTTCAGCCAGCCCGATATCTTCTGCCAGGCGCGTTTCGACCACCATGCCAATGGCAACCGCTTCACCGTGGCGCAGGGTGAAGTTGGAAGCCTGTTCGATGGCATGCCCGATGGTGTGGCCCAGGTTGAGCGCTGCCCGCTGGTGATGTTCAAAGGGGTCCAGCTCGACCACCCTGGCTTTGATGGCGATGGCGCGCTGCACCAGCGCAGCAGGAACGCTGTCGTCTTGCAGGTGCAAACAGGCCGAGAACAATTCCGGGTCGCTGATTACGCCGTGTTTGAGCGCTTCGGCCATGCCGCTGCGCAGCTCTTCACGCGGCAGGGTCTGCAAAACAGCGGGGTCGGCCACCACCAGCGCGGGTGAATGAAATGCGCCGACCAGGTTCTTTCCCCGCGGCAGGTCAATGCCGGTCTTGCCGCCCAGAGAGGCATCCACCATGCCCAGCAGCGAGGTAGAGAGCGCCGCCCAGCGGATGCCGCGCAGATAGGCCGAGGCGGCGTACCCGGCCATATCGGTCACCACGCCGCCGCCCAGACCCAGAACCGTGCTGCGCCGTTCCAGACCGGCGGTCAGGAAGGCATCCCACAGCGTGATGATGGTTCCCATTCGTTTATGTTCTTCCCCGGCGGGGATCAGGGTGGTGTAGTGGGTGTACCCGGCGGAGGATAGAGAGACCGCCACCCGTTCGGCATATAAGGCGCCGACCTGTTCATCGCTGACGATCATCACAGGTCCGTGCAGCCCACGCTGTTTCAACATATCGCCGATCTGGTCCAGCCCGCCGGTCTGCACCAATACATCATAGGCTTCCTGCCCGGCGCGCCCGGCGCTGCCGGGAGTGTGGATGCGAAACCGGCCCAGCGCGATTTGAATTTGCCAGGCAGTCTCAACGGGGGTTAACCCGCCGGTATCGATCTGCTCGGGGAAGGAAGCATAATGTTCTTTACGCCGCGCCAGCATCTCTTTAAGCTTTTCGGGGTCGCCTGCCAACAATGGCCGCACCTGCGCATCGGCCAGCAGGCGCGTATAAAGCGTTTCAGCGCTGGCCTTCAGCAGAATGACCCGCCCACATTTCTCTGTCAGCGCGCGACACTGCGGGTTTATCAGTGCACCGCCGCCCAGGGCCACCACCTGTGCATCGCCTTCAACCAACTGTTCAAGATGGGTTAATTCAAGCCGGCGAAAGACATCTTCTCCCCGCAAATGAAAAATCTCGGCGATTGTCTGCCCGCTGTCCTGCTCAATCAACGCATCCAGATCGGTGAAGGGTATATCGAGGCTGTGCGCCAGCAGCTTTCCGGCGGTGCTTTTCCCCCCGCCCGAGGGACCATAAAGAAAGATAAACGAATTATTCATGCGTCCACCAGGTATGTTCGGCGGAGCTCATGCTGAGGTCAGCGAGGCGGGCCTGCCGCAAGCCATCAAAACGGGGCTGCATCTCTGTCAGTGAATCACCGCCCAGTTTTTCGAGCAGTGCATCTGCCAGCACAAAGGCCACCACCGCTTCCAAAATGACCACAGCGCGCGGCACGGGGCAGAAATCGGAACGTTCATAGCGGGTGGGTACATTTTGTCCGCTTGAAAGATCGACGGTGGCCTGGGGGGTGAGGGTGGTGGCAATGGGTTTCATGGCAGCGCGGATGATTAACGGCTGCCCGGTGGTGATGCCGCCTTCCAGCCCGCCGCAGCGGTTGGTGGGGCGGGTCAGGCGGTCGCCCTCCAGTTGAATGGCGTCGTGCACCCGGGTGCCCGTCTGACGTGCGTTTTCAAAGGCCGGCCCGAATTCCACCCCCTTCATGGCCTGCACGCTTAACACCGCGGCTCCCAGGCGGGCTTCCAGCCGCCGGTCCCACTGGGCATACGAACCCAGCCCCACCGGCAGCCCGAGCGCGGCAATTTCAATTGTTCCGCCCAGGGTATCTCCGGCGCGCATGATCTCTTGAATGCGCGCCCGCATTTGTCCGGCCGCCTGTGCATCGGGGCAAGATACATCAGACCGGGCGGCGCGGGTGATGCGCTCGGGGATCTCAAGCTGGGACAGATCGGCGGTGATATCTCCGATGGAACAAACATAGCCACCGATCTGGATGTTGAACCGGCCCAGCAAACTGCGGCAGATGGCCCCCACGGCCACCCTGGCGGCCGTTTCGCGCGCCGAGGCGCGCTCCAGCGCCGGACGCAGATCGGGCAGGTCATATTTGACCGCGCCGGTCAGATCGGCATGACCGGGCCGGGGGGTGGTGAAGGCCGGAATGGGGCGGTTGACCCATTTGGCATGATCGCGGTTCTCAATCAACAGCGCAATTGGGGCACCGGTGGTCTTGCCTTCCATCACACCTGATAATAAGCGGGCCGTATCCTGTTCGATCTTCATCCGCCCGCCTGCGCCAAAACCATGCTGGCGGCGGGCAAGATCCGCGTTGATGTCTTCTGCGCTGAGCGAAAGCCCGGCCGGAACCCCCTCCAGAATGGCAGTTAAGGCCGGTCCGTGCGATTCACCGGCCGTCAGGTAGCGTAAGGTCATTTCTCCTCCCATTGGATGTCTGCCAGCCGTTCCATGGCCTGCCGGATGCGTTCGACAGGGGTTGTGATCGAAATGCGCACAAAGCTTTCGCCGCGGCTGCCAAAGACAATACCGGGTGTCAGGCTGACCCCGGCCTGTTCCAGCGCGCGGGTGGCGAAATCCACCCCGCTCCAGCCGTGCGGAACCGGCGACCAGACATACAATGATGCCTTTGGCGCCGCAACCGGCAGCCCCAGCGCCTGCAACCCGGCGACCAGCACATCGCGCCGCGCCTGGTAGACCCGGTTGCGTTCGGTCAGCCAGCCCTGGTCGCCGGTCATGGCGGCCACCGCCGCGGTCTGGATGGGCGCAAAGTGACCACTGTCCACATTGGTTTTCAGGGTGTAAAAAGCGCGTAGAATTCGGGGGTTCCCGACCAGCGCGCCCACCCGCCAACCGGCCATATTGTGTGATTTGGAGAGCGAGTTGAACTCCACCGCTACATCTTTGGCGCCGGGAACTTCGAAAATGCTGGGGGCGTGGTAATTCTCATAAGTAACCTGCGCATAGGCAGAATCATGACACAGGATCAGCTCATACTGGTGTGCAAAGGCCACCACTTCAGCAAAAAACTCCAGCGAGGAGACTGCCGCGGTGGGGTTGTTGGGATAGTTTAGCCACAAAATTTTGGCCTGCCGGGCTACTTCCGGCGGGATGGATTGTAGATCGGGTAAAAAGCCCCGTTCGGGGAGCAGCGGCACAGGGTAGGGACTGCCGCCGGCCATGAGTGTGCTGCGGGTATAGGTAACGTATCCAGGGTCGGGGATTAACACCCTGTCGCCAGGGTTAACAAATGCCTGGGCAAAGTGGAATATGCCTTCTTTTGAACCCAGCAGGGGGATGATTTCATGATCGGGATGAATGTCCACCTGATGCACGCGTTGATAAAGGTCGGCCCAGGCAGCGCGCAGCGCCGCAGAGCCGCGGTGGGGCTGGTAGCTGTGGCTGGCCGGCTGCTGCGCGGCAGCCGTCAGGGCCGCGATGATATGCGGTGCGGGAGGAAGATCAGGGGCGCCTTCATCCAACCGGATGATATCTTTGCCCGCTCTGGTGTAGCTTTCGATCTTGCTGCTCAATGTGGCAAAAAAATGGGGAGCCAGATGCTCCATGCGTTGCGCGGTTGTGTTCATGCTTCCTCAGTAAGGTGCGGGCGGTTTGATGTTAGCGCCAGGGTGGCGGCGTTTTGCATGACCGGGCGCGGTGCAGGTTGCCCGGTCCAAATTTCAAAGGCCTGCGCGGCCTGCTCCACCAGCATCCCCAGCCCGTTGGCGGCCGGGTGACCGGCGCGGCGGGCAAAACGGATCAGGCGGGTCTCGGCGGGGTTGTAGACCAGGTCATAAACCAGGCAGCCGGCAGGCAGCGCTTTTTCTTCGGGCCAGGGGCTGGTTTCCAGTCCGGGCGACATGCCCAGCGGGGTGGTGTTTACCAGCAGGGTAAAATCCGTCGGGTATCCGGCGGGGTTAAAAGAAATGGGATGAATGTGATCTGCCGGACCGGTGTTTTGCAACGCGGCGGCCTGTTCCGGGCGGCGGGCGGCAACAAAGACCTGCCAGCCGGTGTTGGCCAACCCGTAGACCACGGCGCGCGCCGCCCCGCCGGCCCCCAGCACCAGTGCGCGGCGGTGTTCAGGCCCGGCGGCAACCGCATGGCGCATCAAATCGGTCATAAAGGCGGGTGCATCGGTGTTGTCTCCAATCACCCGGCCGGCTTTTTGATAAACCGTATTGACCGCCCCGATGGCGTGCGCAGCGGGGGTTAATTCATCCACCAGCCTGGCCAGGGTCTGTTTGTGGGGGATGGTCACATTAAAGCCGTGCAGTTCACCCCGACGCAAGGCGGCAATCAGCGCCGCCAGGCCGGCAGGGCTGTCTGCGGCGGGTGGAACCGGGAAGAGCCGGTATTCACCGCAAAGCCCCAGGTTTTGCAGCGCAGCCTGATGGATCTGGGGGGAGAGGCTGTGGGCCAGAGGATAGCCTGTCAGACCCAACTGATAGGTTTTATGCGGCGGCTCTGACGCAGCGACAGCACGGCTCATTGACCGCTGACCTGTGCGCCCAGGTGTTGCAGGGCCTGAACATAACCGGGAAAAGATTCTTCGATGATCTCGGCTCCGGGGATGATCACTGCCGACCGGGTAGCCAGCCCGGCAGCAGCCAGCGCCAGCGCCAGGCGGTGATCATTATGGGTCTGGATGGTCCCTCCGCGCGGCAGACCGTTGCCGCTGACCGAGAACCCGCTTTGCTCTTCCTGGGTGACGACGCCAATTTGCCCCAGTTCGGCGCACAGCGCAGATATGCGGTCCGATTCTTTGACACGCAGTTCGGCGGCATCTTTAACGGTTGAGGTGCCACTGGCAAAACCGGCAGCGACCGCAAAAGCCGGGAATTCATCGATCATACGCACAACCTGTTCGCCGTGAACCTGGGTGGCGACCAGCGGACTGTGGCGGATGGTTAGATTTCCGACCGGTTCACCGCTCAGGATAGTCTGGGAATCAATATGAATATCGGCCCCCATGGCGAGCAGCGCATCCAGCAGCCCGGTGCGCGCTGAGTTTAGCCCGACACGGTTAATTTTGATCTCGGAACCGGGCGTTATTAAAGCCGCCACGATCAAAAAAGCGGCTGAAGAGAAATCACCGGGCAGGGTAACATTCAGCGGGGTCAGCGGGCAGCACTGGGCGGGGTCAATCACGGTGCGATATTCCATCCCGTTGGCGGTATTGATGTGGTCGCTGTGAATGGACACGCCCATGCTGTGCAGCATACGTTCGGTATGATCGCGTGAAAGGGCCGGTTCGATCAGGGTGGTTGGGCCCTCGGCGGCGAGCGCGGCCAGCAGCAGGCAGGTCTTAACCTGGGCACTGGCGACCGGCAGAGTGTAATTCAGAGCCAGTAACGGCTGGCGAAAACTGTGCAACGTGATGGGGGCTGCGCCGTGAGTGGTTTCAATCTCTACACCCATCTGGCGCAGCGGCTCGACAATGCGCTGCACCGGGCGGCTGCGCAGGCTGGCCGAACCATCCAGGGTGGCTGTCACCCCGGCGGCGGCCAGGGCTCCGGCCAACAGGCGCAGGGTGGTGGCCGAATTGCCGCAGTTCAAAGGTTGGGCCGGAGTTTTTAGTCCTTGAATACCGTGTCCCTCCACGGTGAGGGTAGTTCCCTGCAAGTTCCAGCGGACGCCCAGCGCTGTTAACGCGTTGAGCATTGCCCGGGTTACCCCTGAATCGAGGAAATTTTCGATTCGGCTGCGGCCGACGGCGAGCGCGGCAAAGAGCGCAGCACGATGAGAGAGCGATTTATCACCGGGAAGACTCACTTCGCCTCGCAGCGGCGACCCCGGTTGAATGATCAATTTCATGATGTTTTTCCCCTTTCAATAATCTGTTGATGATGATGGCCGGCCTGAACCAGTACTGTTTCAAGATCTGTCAGATTATCGCTGGATAATAGCGTTTCGATCTGGTTGATTTGTGTTTGAAGAAGATGCAGCGCCTGTAAAATGTTTTTTGTATTTGTCGCCAGAATATCATTCATCATATGGGTGGGTGTGGCTGCCAGCCGTGCAGCGCTGCGGTAGCCCGACCCTGCCAGCGGCGCGGCGGCCGCGGGGGTGGCCAGCGCCAGTGCGCAGGCCAATAGGTAGGGCAGATGGCTGGTGGCGGCAACCCATTCATCATGCATAAGCGGGTCAACCCACAATGGGCGGGCGTTGACCGCCCGAACCACCTCCAGGGCACATTGCCGCGCGCGCGGGGCGGTGTTTGGGCAGGCCGCCAGCGCGAAAGCCGCATCCTGAAAGAGCCGGGGATCGGCATTGGCGAGCGAGAGTTTCTCTTTGCCACACATCGGGTGCCCGCCAATCGGTTCGAAGCGCGCCGGCAGCCGTTGCATTTTGGCGCAGATTTCCTGTTTGGTAGAGCCTAAATCCATTACCACTGCGGCGCCGGGGTGCAATCTGGGCAGGGCATCCAGAATTTTCAGAATGTCGCCGACGGGCGTTGCCAGAATGATGACGTTTGCCCCGGGCAGCAGTTCTTCGGGGTGAGAAGAGGCCAGATCAACCACCCCGGTGTGCAGCGCCAGGTCCAGCGTCTCGGGGTTCGAATCAACCCCCAGTATTTGGGCGCATTTGCTACGCAGCGCCATTGCCAGTGATCCGCCCATCAGTCCCAGCCCAATAATGGCTACAGTGGCATGACTTAAAAACTCAGGCTCAGCGGTGTCCATTTTATTTTCTTCCCACAACCTGGGCAATGGCGCGCACCTGTTCGACCAGCGCGGCGAATTTCTCGGGTTTCAGTGATTGCCCGCCGTCTGAGAGCGCCTGTTCGGGCGTGGGGTGAACTTCGACGATCAGACCATCGGCGCCGGCGGCGATGCCTGCCCGGGCGATGGGCGTCACCAGATTCCAGTGGCCGGTTGAGTGGCTGGGGTCGAGGATGACCGGCAGATGGGTCAGAGACTTAAGTACCGGAATGGCATTGATATCTGTGGTGTTGCGGGTGGAGGTCTCAAAAGTGCGAATGCCGCGCTCGCAGAGGATGACCCGCCGGTTGCCGTGCGAAAGAATATATTCGGCAGCCATGAGCAGTTCTTCAATGGTGGCCGCGTTGCCACGTTTGAGCAGCACCGGATGCTGGCTTTCACCGGCGGCATGCAGCAGTGAGAAGTTTTGCATATTGCGTGCCCCAATTTGCAGGGCATCGGCATATTTTGCCACCAGCGGAACGGCCTCGGGTGACATCACCTCGGTGATGATCGGCAGACCGGTTTTTTCGCGTGCTTCGGCCAGAATCTCAAGCCCTTCTTCGCCCAACCCCTGAAAGCTGTAGGGTGAAGAGCGCGGTTTGAACGCACCGCCGCGCAGCGCCTGGCCGCCGGCTTCTTTAATGGCCTGGGCGGTTTCCAACATCTGACTGCGGCTTTCTACTGCGCAGGGCCCGGCAATGATCACTACTTCGTCACCGCCAATTTGAATACCATCCAATGCAAAGGCAGAATTGGTCGGAATAAATTCGCGTGAGGCCACTTTAAATGGGCGTGAAATGGGCAGCACCTGGTCGATTCCGGGCATGTAGAGAAACTGTTCGCGAGCCTTAATGGGGTTGTTGCCGACCACTGCAATCACCGAGCGTTCAACGCCGATCACCGGGTGGGCTTTGAACCCATTGGCCTCCACCCTGGCAACAACGGCCTGAATCTGTTCACTGGTAGCTTCGGTATTCATAACGATCATCATAATGGCGCTCCTTTAATGAAATGTGACAGGTAAATTTATGAAATAAGTTCGGATTGGTTTGGGGTTGTGTTGACCAGGTCAGGGCGGAGCCTGACGGCCTCTTTTAAATAAACGTGTTGAATCGCAGATTGCGGTAAATCGGTATTCCAGTGCAGTAACACGCGGATGCAATGCGGTAAGCCAGCGGGTACGTCCATCTCCACCGAACACATCAAGGGCACCTGCGTCCAGCCCAAATTGCGCGCAGCCCGGGCCGGGTGCACTGAACAGATATCCGGTGTTGCGGTAAACCAGATGCTGGCCAGGTCAGCGCTGCGCAGGGTGGGGTTGGCCGCCTGAATGGCTTCCAACAATTCCTGTGTGGCAGATAAAACCTGTTCGGCCTGGTCGCTGGTTATGGTAATTGCGCCGCGCACTCCTCTTACAGCCATAAGCCTCCCTTGCAAAATAAAGTTAATAAAAAAACACGGTGCCGCTGGCACCGTGTTTATTGGGTTAGACTCGTTCTTTCCCGTTTAAACTACTTCGCCGGCAGCCTGTTGGGGGAGCCGTTAAAGTAATAATAAAACCAGAAAGAAGTCATTGAATGCATGATTACATTTATCCTGTTAATTGTATCGATTGTACAACAAGATCGAATATTGTCAAGAGTTTTGAAAAAAATTAGAAAAAGCCCTTTCAATCACCCTAAATGACATGCCGTGGATAACAGCCCAATACCCGCAACATGAGCGCATATTCTGCCAGATGAGCCAGCGCCCTGCCAATTTTTTCTTCTTCACACGACCCAAGAAAATCAATATAAAACAGATATTCCCAGGGTTTACCCGCCAACGGGCGCGACTCGATTTTGGTCAGATCGATATCTCGTAAGGCAAATGCGCTTAAGGCTCTAAATAGCGAACCGGGCTGGTTTTTCAGGGTAAACACAACCGAGGTCTTTGCCATTTTATCGGGCAAAACCGGGTTGGGCGAAATGATCAGAAAGCGGGTGTAGTTTGCCACGTCTTCCTCAATGCCCTCGGCAAGAATGGACATGGTGTATAACTCGGCAGCCCGGCGGGAGGCGATGGCGGCCAGGGTGGGGTCATTCTGGTCACGCACAATTTTGACGCTGCCTGCGGTGTCGTAGACCGGTTCGGTGGTTACATTTTGCAGCCCGCTCAGATACCCTTCGCATTGCGCCAGCGCCTGGGGGTGGCTGATGACCTTGCGGATCTGGTCTAATTTGACACCCGGTTTGGCGATCAGGCAGTGCTGCACCCGCAGAAAATACTCACCCACAACCGCCAGCGAATGGCGCAGAAGCAAATCATAGTTCCGATGTATGCTTCCGGCCAGGGAATTTTCAATCGGAATAAATCCGAGGTCGCAAGCGCGGCTCTCGACCGACTGAAAAACCAGATCAAAAGACTCACAGGGCACGGTCTCAATGGGTTGGTCTCCGAAGTGCCCAAATACGGCGGCCTCAGAATAAGCGCCAGGTTCACCTTGAAAAGCGACTCTTAACATGGGTCGAGTATATCACGAGCTCAGGCGGCGAGGCGCTTTTTTCGAACCGAACTGGCCTGAATGACAACCCCCAGGATGGTGATTAGAATTAACACGGCCAGCGAAATGTCACGGCCCAGCTCGATGAACTGGCCGGTGCCGCGCAGAACCAGCACACTGCCGCCATAGGCCGAGAGGAAGACCAGCGCCCAATCATATACTGCGGCTATGAGGATCGCGCCCAACACGCCGCCGGAAAGAAAGGCCAGCAGGGTGGTTGAGAGGCTGAGTGTTTCGTTCAGGCTGGTGCGCAGCCCGAAAACCAGCGCTGCGCCCAGCGATAAGAATCCGAGGATGCCCAGGGTGAATTTTTTGAACCAGAGGGCAGCAACGGCAAATATTACGCCCATGATCACGCTGATGACAATCTGGGTGGTTTCAGCGACGGTATTTTCGGGCATAACGATCTGCACGGCCAAATACCCCAGGCCAAACCCGATCAGGATAAAGACCAGATAGACCAGGCGCCGGCCAAAACAGGTTAACAAGATTCCCGCCGCGATAAACAATAATCCGGTAAGCATGTCGCCTCCTGAACCTCTTGCGCTATCTTTCGCAGATGAGATTCAAAGAACAAGATGCAATCTTGATGCCAGTTCGCGGGGCATAGCTGGGCGGCTGACCGGCGCTCTCTGGCAGTCCCGGATGGACTGCTGGCCAAGAACAAAAAAACTGGAGGCAGGTCTTTTGGACCCACCTCCAGAAGGTGTGTGAAGCGCCCGGATTTATTCGGGGGTTATCTTTAGCAGCACCGCACGCACTACCGTGCGCCAGCGGTATTGCTCTTCACTTTCGTCATATCCGCGGCAGGTGATCAGTGTGAGCCAGCTCTTTTCTTCGTGTTTGAGCACATTGGTTTTGCCGGGGTCCACCGAGCTGTCGACCGAGCGGATTTCATATTCGTAAGCGCTGCCCCAGGCGTGCAGAATGACTTTTTGTCCCCAGCGCAGCGTGCCGAGGTTGGCGAATGGCCCAGGTTTGCCATTGGCATCATAGACATGCGCCGTCAGCGCGGTGTTGCCCGACCAGGTGGGGTAGGCGGTGCCGTTTAGATAGCCGATTTGTTTGCCCAGCCAGGTCAGATCCCAGTCGCCATCCACAACGGGCACCCCGGTGATGGCTGCTTTAAGGTTCAGATCGGGAATTTCGAGCCACAGCGAACCCAGGTCTTGATAGGCTTTTTCAGCCGGCTGAACCGGGACGGTGGACGCCCGGTTGGGGGCGAACCCGGTGGCCGGCAATTTGGCCGGCAGGCTATCGGCGCCTGTTTCAGACGTGACCGGAGCGGCCCCAACGCGGGTGATGGTGGCATCGTTGGGGGTGGTTGTATCGGGGTCGTTACTATTGACCGGGGTAAAGTTGCTGCCACTGACCACCGCCTGGTTGCTTATCTGACGGACCGTGGCAGGGAGCGGGTCGTTGATAACCGCATCGTAGGTAATGGTGATTGCTGCGCCGGCAGCCAAAGTGCCCAGATTCAGCGAAATCAGCTCACCCTGAGCCAGCGGCCGCGGCAGAAGGTCTGAACGCAGGCTGGCCAACCCGCCGCCCCTGGATGCACCGGCCACCTGTATGCCTTCGGGCAACACGGCTGCGATGGAAGGTGTCGCGCAGGTTCCGCTAAGATATTCATCTTCTTCGACATAAATCATACCCGTCATGGCGGGGTTGCGGACTGCCATATAGGCTTGCACCCCGGCGGCATTTGCCGGCGAAGGTACGAGACCTGGCATGGACAGCACGGTGGCATCGGCGGTGAGGATGCGGTCGATATAAAGCTGCGCGGTGCTAACGGGCGCCGGGGCGACATTATTCAGCAGATCCAGACATAGCTCGTTGCTGTCAGATGCAGTGCCGCTGCCGGTACGGGCATAGATGGACGAAAATGCGTTTGCTCCGGCGGTTAAGGTGTTATTCTGGGCCAGGAAGTTGGCATGACCCGTGCCCCCGCGTGATTCAAGGTTTAGCCCGGTATCGCCAAAGCCGTTAATCTGGTTTCCGTTAACAGCCAGTGTCAGGGTGCCATTGCCCTCATTGACTGCGTTCACGCCAATGGCATAGATGTCGGTGATAACCGAGACGATGTTATTGGTGAAGAAACCTTCCTGCAAGGAAGCGTTGGCGCCAAAATTGAGGAAGTTAACCTGTCCATAATGGCCCACCATTGTATTGTCATGGACCAGAAAATGGTTCTGGGCAGTTTGGTCGGTGCGGGAATTGAAGGCAGTGTTATTGCCCATCAGGTTGAGGTAAGCCATCTCAAGTCGGTTGATCCGCGCGCTGCCTCCCAGGCGAATATTAACGCCGGTCATGTAATTGGAAATCAACATCGGATCGGGTGTTGCGTTTCCCATAATATCAACCCGGTTGAATACGGTGCTGCTGCCGGCAGGGGCGGAAATTAAAATCCCATTTCCTTTCGGAGCGGCTACATTTACAAAGGCGTTATCCACCAGGGTAAGCTGATCTACTGTTCCCGCGGTGTTAACGATCTGGAAGCCATTCTCAAATGGGTTGCTGATGGTGTCGCGTTGGAAGACCAGGTTTCCGCTGGCGTTGTTGAGATTAATGCCATGTTCACCGATGGCATCTCCCGCGTCCAAAACCTGGCTGTCGACCAGGCTCAACCCGCGAACTGTGCTGCCGTAGATGCCGTGACTATCGCTGCCGGCGAGGGTCATCCAGGCCAGTGAAATGCTGCCGGTGTTTGTCAGTGAAACCGCGGCCCCGGTGGTATTTTGAATCGCCCCACCCGAACCCGGCGTGCCGGTTCCGGTTACTGTTAACCCGGCCGCCGTGCCCGTGTTTTGGAGGGAAATTCCATTGTTGGCCCCACTGGCAGTGATGGTTTTGAAGGTCAGGCCGTCGGGGGCGATGGTGGTGTTTGACAGGCTTAAGGCGGTGCCGGTGCCGCTGATGATGGTGTTATCTGCGCCGGTCACCGCGAGGGTGCCGCCCTGGGCAGTCAGACCGTTGCCCGTGGTGGTGTTGATGATCAGGCGCCCTCCGCTGAAAGTCACCGGGGTGCTGCCCATGTTGCTCATATCCACGGCGCGCCGCGTACCGGTCGAGAGGTTGATATTTGCGCCGCTGAAGATAATGCCCGCAGTGTTGTTGCCATCCAGCCGGATACCGCTGGCAGCGCCGATGGCCGTGAGGTCGCCAGAAAAAGTGATCGTGCCACCGCTTTGCGAGGTGATCGAGATGAGGTTCCCGCTGCTTGATTTTGTAACAAGGCCGGGGTAGGTGATGGTGCAACTGCCGCCGGTCACCAGGAACGCCGGGCCGCTGGGGCTGATGATGGTTGCGCCGGCGGGGAATGTGAAGCTGCCACTCGAAGCGGTGATATCCACCCCGGCATCGCCGCCGGCCAGGGTGAACGGGCCTTCAAATTGATAGGTCCCATT
>CAZQLE010000004.1:40093-57677 GCA_964593905.1 uncultured Anaerolineaceae bacterium
GTTCCAAAGCGCAGGGTTCCTGTATG
Source organism: uncultured Anaerolineaceae bacterium (assembly GCA_964593905.1). Classification (GTDB taxonomy): domain Bacteria; phylum Chloroflexota; class Anaerolineae; order Anaerolineales; family Anaerolineaceae; genus CAZQLE01. The sequence continues at coordinate 40,120 of CAZQLE010000004.1, forward strand.
GCCGCCGGTAACTTCCAGCAGGGCCGCATTGTTGGCCTGGTTGAGGCTGCCATCAAATGAAAAATTGATCGCGCCGCCAGTGATCTTCACGGTTGAGCCCGATGCGCCCGTTAATGTACCCAGCGGGCTGGTCAGTGTGCCGTTGACCAGGTTGAGGTTGATGGCATTCACGCCGCCAGCGGTGTTTAAGGCGCTTAATGTGGCGGTTAAAGTACCGTTGGCAAGGTCCAAGGCGCTGCCAGCGGTGTTGATTTGGCTGTTTTCGATGGTGAGGCTACCAATGGCGGCGCCGCGTACGGCCACGCTGCCAGAATTGCCCAGAATGTTAAGCCCGCGCAGGGTGGCATTTGCGCCAACCTGCACCGCGGCTGAACCGGAAGTGTTCTGACCGAGGAGGGTTGCCTGACCCGCTGGCTGCAACACAGTCGGGTTGGCGCCGCCATTTACTGCCACCGGCAGATCCAACACACCTGCGCCGCCGATCAGGCGCTGATTATCCAGCAGGGTGATGCCAGTGGAATAGCCGTTCGCGGTGCCGTCGCCGCGGTAAACATAGATGGTGTCGCCGGTCTGGGGCAGTGCGGCCAACTCGGCGGTGGTCTGGAAGGGATCGGTTGAGCGGCCGGTGCCTGTGACAGCGGCGTCATTTTTGACATACCAGACAGAACTGACCAGATTGATCGTCACTGTGCCCGGAAGGCTCTCGCCTCCCAGGGCGTCAATGGCTTTATAGGTGAAGGAAGCGGTTCCGGTGGCGCCTGCGGGTGGAACAAAGGTGAAACTGCCATCTTCTTCGACGGTGACCACCGCGCCGGCATCGGCCGCGATAAACTCGGCGGTCAGCGGGATGTCGCCTTCGGCGTCGGTGTCATTGGTCAACAGGTTGCCGGCATAGAAAATGTGCGGGCCGGTTGCCGTATCGGTCGCGGCGACCTGCAGCAGGGTGTTGCCGATGGTGTCAAAAGTATCGGCAAGCGCGGTCGGAGGATCGTTGATATCATTCAAGGTGATGGTGATGGTGGCGCTGTCACTGGCGGCCGGGCTGCCGTCATCGGTGACGGTAACGGTGAGCGCAAAAGACGGGTTCGTCAAAAATGCCAGCGGGGTGCTGTTGGCAACGGTGATGGCCCCGCTTGAAGCGTCAATTGCAAATGCGCCGTCTGTGTTGCCGGCGGTAATGCTGAAAGTATGGGTGTCGGCGGTGTCTGAATCGGTAAATAAAACCGTCCCTACTGCCGTGCCAACCGGGCTGCGTTCATCAATGGCAAAGGCGTCGGTCTGCACCAGCGGGGCATCGTTCTCGTTGGTGATGTTGATGGTGATGGCAGCGTCATCTGAAAGTGCAGGCACACCGTCATCAACCACATGAACGGTCAGGTTATAGGTCGGGGTGGTTTCAAAATCTAGCACATTGGCCGACGCAACCGTAATGACGCCGCCGGCAGGGCTAATAATAAAAACATCTGTGGTGTTGCCGGCGGTGATGCTGAAGGTGTGGAAATCGCTGGCGTCCGCATCGGTCACAGAAACCGTCCCAACCTCGTAGCCGGCGGGGCTTAACTCGCCGAGGGAGAAGGAATCATCTGCGATGTCTGGCGCATCATTGACATTGTTCAGGTTGACGGTGATGGTCGCCGAGCCTGAAAGCGGGGGAACGGCATCATCGGTTGCTTCAACCGTCAGACCGAAGGTGGGGTTCACTGCCACATCCAGCGCGGTGGAATTGGCAACCGTCAGTTCACCGGTGGCGGCATTGATGGCAAAGGCCCCGGATGTGTTCCCCGCAGTGATTGCGTAGGTCAGGCTTTGGCCAGAATCGGGGTCGGAGGCCGTTACAAAACCCAGCGAGGTGTCATTGGCAGTATATTCCAGGATGGAAAACACAGCCGTGGAAACCTGCGGGGTCTCATTGACATCTGTCAGGGTAATCGGAATATCGGTTTCATCAAACAGGCTGCCTGTGCCATCATCCGTTACGCGCACAGTGAGCAGAAAAGAACTGGTGGTTTCATAGTTCAGCAATGAGGTCGTGTTAACCAGAATGGTTCCGGTCGCATCGATTGTAAAGGCCCCGCCGGGGTCTCCGGCGGTGATGGAAAAGGTGTGGCTTTGCCCGCTGTCGGCATCACTGAATGACAGCGCGCCAACCGTAGTGCCATTGGGGCTGTTTTCAGGCAGCGTGAAGCTGGCATCCGCGAGGATCGGGGCATCGTTGATGTTGACGATGGTGATTTTAAATGAGACCGGAGCGCTGATATCCAACCCGCCATCGGCCACGCCGCCGTCATCTTGCAGGCTGACGGTGATATTGGCCTCTCCGGTGCTGTCGGCGACCGGGGTGAAGGTCAGGTCGCCGCTGCTGCTCAGGGCAGGGCCGGCGCTAAACAGCGCCGGGTTATCATTGGCGGTGATGTTGAAGGTAACAGTCTGGGCGCCTTCATCGGCCGGGCCACGTAGAATGCTGCTGGCCCAACCCGAGACAGTTTGCGCGGGCGCATCTTCGTCCACGTTCACATCTCCTGCGGCGGTGAAGGTGGGCGCATCGTTGACCGGCGCCAGAGTGATGCGGATGGTGGAGGTGGCGCATACGGGCGGGGTGAACGTATCGCAGCTTTGCACCTGGAAGAAATCGGTGCCGTTGAAATCTGGATTGGGCGTGTAGGTCAGGTTTGGTGCGGCGCCGGTTACCGTCCCCTGGGTCGGGTTGGTGGTGATGGTAACCGTTAACGGGTTACCATCGGCGTCTGCATCGGGCACGGTGACCGGCACCGGCACATCTTCCAACCCGGTTAAATTCTGGTCGGGTGTGACCGGAGAGGTGTTAACCGATCCGGGGACCAGCGTAACGTACGATTCCAACTGCGATTGGAACTGAACATCCTCGGCGTCTGCGGTGCCCAGATTGTCGATGACCACCGTGTAGCGCAGCGTATCGCCCGCATCGGCCCGGCCATTATGGTTGACATCATTAAGCAGCGAGTCGCGATTGTTAACCTGCAGAATGACGCTTGCCGGTGCCGGAGCAGCAAGCACCGGTTGGACCGCAGTAGCCTGCATGGAGAGGACGACAGCCAGCGACAACAGGCGGTGGATGATGTGGCGTGACGGATGGCGACGATACATGAACAACTCCTCAAGCAAAAATAACTTGATAACACATCCCGTTTTCCTGTGGGCCCAGGGGCACCATGAAAACATCGATCTCGCCCAGAACAGCGTGTTTCAGGCGATAAGTTTTTTGCGGCAAGTGTACGTCTGTACGTGGATGGTGAAAAAACAGATGAAAAACGCGCGGAAATTGGCTGCCGTGCTGGCGGCCGTGATCGATCACCGAGGTTAAAACGAGGTTGTATTCTTCTCCTGAAGCCAGTGTGATGGAAAACACCTCGTGGCAGTGAGCTTGAAACATTTCCATGCCAACCGGTTCAGTCATGGTTTTTGAGTGCCTTTTCCATAAATAAATACACCCCTTTGTCTTCGCGTAATTGAAAACCAAGCCGTTCATATAAAAACCGGGCCGGGTTGTTGCACTCTACGTGAATGGTGATCGATCTTCCACTGGCATCGCCCTGCGCAAAGACATCCTTCAGCAGCTGCGTTCCGATTCCCTGCCGGCAGTAAGCTGGCAGTATGGCGATATCCACGATGCGGATCTCCCGATCGTAAAAGGCCAGGTATAAGCGCCCAATCGGCCGGTGGTCTTTTTCGATGATCGAATAAGACCTGGTTTCATAATTTTGAAAATAAGAACGGTTTTGCAAATCAAACTGCATCTTTAAAAAGGACAGTTTCTGGTCTTCAGTCCAATCGGTAATGGCCAGTTCTTCCCGGCGGGTGCTGGCATACAATTGAAATAGAAAGTCGGCATCCTGATCTGTGATGGGTCTCAGGGTGATGGATGGGGTGTTCTGGCTCATGATCGGGGAGGGAATACCCCGAATAGGGCGATGCAAAAATTGAGGGTTAAGAAAGGCATCATGTTATTGTGAGGGGTTGAAGCGCCTGTTATTGAGGTTGAGTTTGGCGCCAACGATACCAGATTGGAACTGGAATTGGTCTGATAAGCAGCCTGACCCCGTGAGCGAGCCAGAACAGCGTTGTTCGGGTTGCGTGAACTGGCCGGGGCGCTAAGGGCAGCAGCCTGGTGGTAATGAGCTGGCATTTCAGTCTCAATCAACTGAATGGTCTCTGACCCACCTGTCTCACCTAAAAATCTCTCGGTTAGACCGGGGCCGGGTCCCCAGCCGGCGTGCAAGGGAACACGTCTTTGCAGATCAGGCAAGGCGAAGTTGCTCTCTCCATTCCCGCCATAGGTGGTGCCCAGCAAGGAAAACAGGGCGGTGTTCTGGCTGATTGGCAAGATTTGACCGTAACATGTGGCCCATCCGTTGGGCGCAAAATTGCAGGCAAAGATACGAATTTCGGCAACAAATGGATCCATAACGTCTCCTGGTTATGACGGGCTGGGAAAATACCCGTAGAGCGCGATGATAAAATTGATACTCAGATAGGGCTGCATATTGTCATGTAGCTGGCTGCCGCCCACCGGTTGGAGAAAACTGTTGCTGGTGGGGGTGTTGGGAGCTGTGGCAGGGCGATAAAGATCAAAAGATTCGCTGACCGCCAGAACCTTCCCAGCGGGATTTGAATCGGTGCCGATGGAGGCTGAGGCGGTGATGACATGATTGTGGGTGGAAATCTGCTGGGTGGTGAGGGTAACGTTTTCAACGCCGCCCAGTGAACCGATGGGGTTGGCAGCGTTGAAATGGACTGGAACGCGGCCGCGCAAATCGGGCAGTGCAAAGGTCTCTTGGCCGTCGCCGCCATAAGTCGTGCCAATTAAATTAAATAGGGATTCGTACTCAGAAATTTGTAACATCTGGCCATCACAGAATGCCCACCTATATGGGGGAAAATTCCCTGCGAACATCCGAATTTCACCAATGTATTGTGTGCTCATAGCCGATTTACCCCGCTTAGGATTGAGATGGAAAGATGCCCTGCAAGGCGATGCAGAAGGAAAGCGCCAGATAGGGTTGGCGGTTCTCATGCGGTTGCGATCCGCCACTGTTTGACACAAGAGTCGGGTTCATCGCCACCAGGTTCTCGGGGTTGGTGTACAGCCCGCCGGTTGGGCTGGCAGCCAGAATGTTATTGGTGGGGATGGGAGAATTGCCGTAACTGGAGGAAGCCTGTACGGCATGGCTGTGTTGGGGCAGCTCACTGATGGACAGGCTGTGGGCCTCTGCGCCCCCGAGTTCCCCCACGTGTTGCCCCGGACTATACTCCTCATACATCTGACCGATGGGAACCCGGCCGCGCATGTCGGGCAGACCAAAGCTGACACGCCCATCGCCTCCAAACGTGGTGCCCAACAGAGAAAATAAAGCTTGATTTTGGATGATGGACATAAGCTGACCATGGCAGTACGCCCAATTACGGGGGGCAAACTGGAAGGAATAAATTTTAATTTCACTCATGAATGGATCGGCCATTTGTGTATCCTCGCTTCAGACCATCATGCTGTATGAAACCACACCTTGCCATCTTTGGAGCGCAGATAGAAAGGGTATCCGCTGCGGTGCATGATGCGCACCTGCAATTGATCGCTGGCAATTACCTGGATGCGCGCAATGCGATTGTCAGACCCCAGGTCACAGATCTGCTGCCAGGTGCTGCCGCCGTCTTCAGAGACGAGAATTTTGCCATCCATGGTGCCGTGGTAGAGTTTGTCTGCCCATTCGGCCTGCACGGGCGAAGCACCCATCCCTGCTGCTCCGAGGCTTAAAACCAAACTACCCAGCGCCGCCGAGCCAATTTTGATGAACTCGCGCCGGGTTACAGGAGAGGACGGTCGAAAGAGTGTCATGAATGATCCTTCGATGATGGATGACAGCCACAAACATTTCCATGCTGTCATCATGGACTGTGATCTATTTAATTGAAGGTTTTATAGGCGGTCTCTGTTAGATTCAACCTTAGGTTGCCCGAATGAATAGCGATGGTTTCCCCGTCAAAACCTTTGGTTTTCATCTATTAGAAAAATTAAGCCGTATCTTATTATAAAGAAAAATTGTAAAGAATGCCACTCACCCCGTAAATAATTCTTGGGGTTTGCAAATTCGATAGGGATCTTTTGGCCTGATTACCAACCCGATAACCCTGCCGCAACGCGGGGTTATCGGGTTGATGGATCACTTTAGGGTTTTATTCCGGGCGGGCCTGCTGCAACAAGCGGGTGACTGCGCTGGCAAATGAACGGGCGTATGGGTCTTTAATGATGGTGGTGGTTGATCCTTCGACCTCACAGGCATTGATTTTGGCGGGATGATATTTTTGCCAGCCCAGAGTTGGTTCAAATGAACACACCAGCGGCTGCCGGCTGGTGCGGATTACGGTGATTTCTCCTGGATATGGCTGCGGTTTGTAGCTTTTTAATGCCCGGTTGACCGACCGAAAATAAGCGAGCAACTGTTCATGCCGTTCTTCGGGGTAGCGCAAGAGATGGTCGGCGATGCCGTTGCCTTCAAATTCATCGCTGGTTCTTCTAACCGGGCTTACCAGCCAGACCAGAAAACCAGCCGTACGGTTGCGAATTCGCCCCACGATTTCAGGAAAAGGCAGCTTTGAAAGGTCTGCCAACCAGGGGCCGAGGTTGTGCAAAAAGGCCGCGGCCGAGCGGGGGGTCAGTTGAAAGTTGTAATACCCCGAATCGGGATGCGCATAGTTGACGATGATCACTGCCCCGGTTTTTTGCCCCTGCTGGTATAGCTGTTGTGCCATCTCATAGGCAATTACACTGCCGGCGCAGTAACCGGCCAGGTAATAGGGGCCTTCCGGCTGGATCTGGCGGATCTCACGAATATACTGACTGGCAATATCCTCAATGCGGTCCAGCGGCTGGCTGACGCCATCAATCCCGGTGGCGCGGATGCCGTACAAGGGCTGATCGTTTCCCAGATAGCGGGCCCAGATGCTAAACCCCACCACGTCGCCATCAAAGGGGTGAATGAAGAAGAGGGGTGGTTTGCTGCCGGCCGGCTGCAACGGCACCACAATTCGCCAGGTTGAGCCGGCATGATATTGCTCGATTTGCGCGGCCAGCGCTTGAATTGTGCCAGATTCATACAAAATGGTCAGAGGCAGGTTTTTTTGGAATTTTGTTTGAATTTTGGCAAACATGCGAATTGCCAGCAGTGAGTGCCCGCCCAGATCAAAGAAATTTTCAGTGATTCCAATCGGATGGGTGTTTAATAATTCTTCCCACACGGCAACCAGCCAACGCTCGGTGACGGTGCGCGGGGCAATATGTTCGCCGGCTTCATCGCGGTCGATGACCGGCACCGGCAGCGCTTTGCGGTTGACCTTGCGATTGGGCGTTAAGGGCATTTCACTCAGATAGATGAAATGCGAGGGGATCATATATAGCGGCAGGCTTTGCTGCAGGTAGCTGCGCAGCTCTGGCGTGGGGACCTGTCTGTGGTTTGCGCTGACCAGATACGCTGCCAGACGGCGGTCGCCCGGCAGAATTTCGACCACCTGCGCCACTGCCCAGGCGATATCGGGGTGCTGGCTCAGGGCCGATTCGATTTCGCCCAGTTCAATGCGGTGCCCATGCAGCTTCACTTGAAAATCCATCCGTCCCAGATATTCCAACTGGCCGTCGGGCAGCCACCGCACCAGGTCGCCGGTGCGGTACATGCGTGCAGCGGGATGGGGAGAAAATGGGTCGGGCAGAAACCGTTCGGCAGTCAGCTCGGGCCGGTTGAGATAGCCCCGCGCAATACCCACGCCGCCGATATACAGTTCTCCGGCGATGCCCGGCGGCAGTAACTGCCCAAATGGGTCAAGCACATACACTCTGTTGTTGGCAATGGGGCGGCCGATGGTGATCGGTTGACTATGTTTTACCTCGCAGATGGTGGACCAGATGGTCGTTTCGGTCGGGCCATACATATTCCACAGCGCTGCGCAGCGCTCTAAAATTTGCCGGGCCAGATCGGCCGGCAGCGCCTCGCCGCCGCACAGTGCGGTCAGGTCTGCTTTGCCTGCCCAGCCGGCATCCAACAACATACGCCAGGTGACCGGAGTGGCTTGCAACAGGTCGATTTTTTCCCGATCCAGCAGGGTGAGCAGTGCTGCGCCGTCGACAATCTCTTCATCGGTGGCCAATACCACACAGCCGCCGTAGAAAAGCGGCAGATACAGTTCGAGACCAGCGATATCAAAAGACAGGGTTGTCACCGACAGCAAACGGCCGCCCGGTTTGAACCCCGGTGCAGTTTGCATGGCATTGATGAAATTCGCCACGGCATGTTGCTCAATTAAAACCCCTTTGGGTTTGCCTGTTGACCCCGAGGTGTAGATTACATAGGCCAGGCTGTTCCCGGTGGCGGTTGGCGGCAGGTCGCTTTCAAATGCCGCTGTGGTCAGCAGGGGGTGCTGCTCGTCGAAGAGGATCGTTTCTGCGCGGGCGGTGAATAAGCCCTGGAACTGGCTGACGGTAAAGACTGCGGCCAGGTTTGCATCTGCGGCCATAAATTCCAGTCGTTCAGGCGGAAAGGCCGGGTCCAGCGGCACGTACGCGCAGCCAGCCTTTAGAACGCCCAGCACGCAGGCGGCCATTTCGACCGAACGGGGCAGACAGATGCCGATCAGTGATTCTGGCTGCACACCGCTGGCGCGCAGGGCGTGGGCATAGCGGTTGGCCTGCGCGTTTAACTGCGCATAGGTCAGGCGACGGTCGCCGCACACAATCGCTTCGGCGGTGGGTGTGTTTGAAACCTGCTGCTCAAAACGGTGGGCCAGCGACTGTTCGGGGGCATAATCGCGCTCTGTATCGTTCCAGATATCCAGAATTTGGGTTTGCTCTGTCGCCGAGATCAGCGGCAGTTCGTTCAGGTTTGCCCCGGGGTGATCAAGCGCGGCTTGCAGCAGCACCATATAATGATCCAACATGTGCAGCATGGTTTCGGGGTGGTAAAGATCGGTGTTATATTCCACAGTCAGCCGGTGATAATCGGATAAATCAATCACCGTGAATGAGAAGTCAAACTGTGCACCTTTGCGGTCTACATCCAGATAGGTTGTCTCGAGACCGGAAAAATGGATGGACGGCATGGTCACGTTGATCATGTTAAACATCACCTGGAATAAGGGCGAGATGGAGGCATCTCGCGGTGGGTTTAGCTCTGCGACCAGTGAAGAGAAACTGATTTCGTCATGGTCGAAGGCTTCCAGGGTGGTTGTGCGCACCTGCTCGAGAAGTTGTTCAAAGCTGTATTCAGGGTTCAGATTGAGACGCATGACCAGCGTATTGACCAGCGAAGCCACCAGGTTTTCGGTTGCAGGGTGGCGGCGGTTGGCCACTGGCACCCCCACCGAAAGATCTTCCTGCGCGGTATAGCGATAAAGCAGGGTGTAAAAGGCAGCCAGTGCGGCCATAAAGGGCGTGGCGTTGCGTTTGGCGGTGAATTCATGCAGTTGGTTTTGCAGGGCCAGTGGGATGTCGCGCGATAAAATTGCACCGCGGCTGGTCTGGATTTGCGGACGGGGCAGGTCTGTATTTAATGAAAGCACGGGAACGCCGCTGAGTTTTTGACGCCAGAAGTCGATCACGGCGTGCAACGAGCCAGAAGTGGAGAGTTGGCGCTCCCAGGCGGCGTAATCTACCGCTTGTATTGGCACGGGTGGCAGCAGCGGTGTTCTGCCCTCCATGCGGGCCGAGTAAATTTCGGCCAGCTCCTTTACGTTTACGGTTAATGACCAGGCATCGGTGATGATATGATGCATTACCGATAAAAGAATGTATTCAGCCTCTGCAATGTGGATTAAGGTCACGCGAAACAGGGGCAATTTTGTCAGCTCAAAGGGTTCGCAGGTCAGCTCTTGCATCAGTTGCTGCGGGTCAACCGGGCTGTCTCGCAGGTCTATGGTTTTGATGGTGAGACTGCCCGCAGGGTGGATCTTTTGGGACGGGACGCCATTTTCGACCGGGAAAGAGGTGCGCAAAACTTCATGCCGGCTGACAATTGCATCCAGCGCCTCCTGCAAATAATCCAGCCGGCAGATGCCCTTCCAGCGCAGCGCGGTGGCCATGTTATAAGCCGTTCCAGCGGGTTGCAGTTGGTGCAGAAACCACATGCGCTCCTGTGAATAAGACAGCGGCAGCGACCCGCTTCGGTCGATGGGTTCGATGGGCGGGAGCGACTGCTTTGCCCCGGCCATCTGCGCCCGTTCAATTTCGCGGGCCAGCCATTCGATGGTGGGGTGTTCAAAAAGCTCCATCAAATCGAGATCGACCCCAAAAGTGGCGCGCACCTCAGACAGAATGAAGGCGGCATCCAGCGACGAGCCGCCAATTTCAAAGAAATTGTCATCTGGGAAGACCGTGGTGCGGTTTAGTTCGCGTTGTGCAATGGCGATCAACTTCTCTTCAACGGGCAAGACAGCGCGCAGATTCCGGCTTTCCTCCTGGAAGGCAAGCTGGTCCAGCGTTGAAATGGCGATGGCCGGAAAGTCTGGCACCAAAAAAGCGGCTCTTGATTTTGTCCGGCTTAATTTTCCATTGGCGGTGCGGGGCAGATTGCCGGCCAACAAAATTGCCACACTCTGAACAGGCAACTGCTGGTCTTTGGCTACGGCCTTGCGAATGCCTTCAAAAATGCCTTTTATGCTCTGCGTATCTGGAACCTGGGTGGTTTCTGCCAGAATGACCAGCCGTTCTTCTTTGCCGATATCTGTCGAAAAGGCGGCTGCCGCGCTGATTAACCCCGGGTTGGAATCGATGGCGCTTTTTTCGATATCCTGCGGATAAAAATTTAAACCGCGGATGATGATCAGCTCTTTTAACCGCCCGGTAATATACAGCTCGTTATCGAGTAAAAAGCCAAGATCGCCGGTGCGCAAAAACGGGCCATCCACCGGGTCGGATGTAAAAGCGCCAAAGAAAGTCTCGGTGTCTTCCGGTTTTTGCCAGTAGCCGGCGGCCACCATCTCGCCCGAAACCCAGATTTCGCCAATTTCTTTTTCATCTAATTGATGGCGGTTTTTCGGGTCTATAATGCGGAGATCACATTCTGGGAAGGGCGAACCGCAGCTTACCAGGGCGATTCCCTTCAGATCATCTGCCTGCGCCGGGACATAGTGATTAATCTCCAGTTCATTCCGCGCTGCCAGCAGTGTTTTGGGGCCTTCTGGCTGGGGCTGCCCCGAGACGATATAAGACGCCTCGGTTAACCCGTAGCCGGGCATGAAACTGGATTTTTGGAACCCGAATGGGGCAAACCGGTTGTGGAAACTGGTCATTACCTCAGCGCGTACCGGTTCGGAACTGCAAAACGCAATCCGCCATGTGGAAAGATCCAGCGGGTTATTTTCATCGGGGTGATAGTTTTCGGCGCACCAGTGATAGCCAAAGTTTGGGCCACCTGTAACGTTAATTTTAAATTTTGAAATGGCGTCCAACCACAACCCGGGCGAGCTCATCACAACCTGCGGTTGCAGTAAATATAAAGACATCTGCGACACAACCGGTTGGAAAATGGCGGTTTGCAGCCCCATGATATGGTCGAGCGGGGTCCAGACGAGCATTTTTTCCTGTGGCTGCAACTGGCAGGCTCGTTCGGTGGCTTTTAATGCGGCGTATAAATTGCCGTGGGTGAGCATAACCCCCCGCGGTTCGCTGGTTGAGCCGGAAGCATATTGAATGAACGCCAGTGTATTCTGGTCCGCTTGGGCAGGTTTCCAATCGGGGATCTCGATCAGGGGTTGGGTCTGGTCCACCAGGTTCCACTGGATGCCGCGGAAGGTCTCGTGCTGTGCGAGGGCATTTTGAACCTTGGTAAAGGTGGAAGAAATTGTAAGCCCCAGGCAGGCCCCGGTATCTTCCATAATATTCAGCAGCCGTTCGGTCTGTTCGCGGTTGCGGGGCATGAATAAGGGCACGGCAACTGCGCCGGCGTATAAGCAGGCCCAGACCGAAATTAAAAAATCAAAGCCGGTGGGAAATAGCAGCACGACCGGTTTTCCAGATGCCTGCTGCGCCACCAGCCATTTTGCCAGCATCTGCACGCGAAGTTCGAATTCACCCAGGGTATATGAATAAGAGACCTGTAATTTTTCATTAATCAAGGCGGCGAAGGGTTGTTTTGGATTGCTGTTCGCCTGTGTTTGAAGAATGCTGACCAGTGAAACAAAATTACCCGCCAGTGATGGATCTTCCTTGTTGTTTGCTGGGAATGATGGAATCATCGCGTTAGTCATACTAAACTCCAGACAATTGTTCACAATAAAGACCCCAGATCAGTTTTTTGTTTCCATGTTCCACATAGCCTTGATCTGGATCAGCATTGGCACCTGTAATGAATTGTTGATGTAAAGTACTATAATTCTGATAATTAAAACTAATTTGAGTATAGCAATATCCCTTTGTGAGGGCAACTTCTACAAACTTACGAATTTTGAAAGAAATTTTCAATTTAACTCATAGGAATCTTAAAAATTCAGCGGGTTATGCATCCAGAGGGTTCTGAATTTGCACCCGAAATTTGGATAATTAGGCCTATAATAAGGTGAATATTGATTGGGTAGAATGCTCTTGATTTTTAGATTCGTCGGTTAATGATAAAAGAAGGGTTTAGATAATGGCCGAAATTGTTTCTCGTCTGGTGGCGCCGGTAAGGGGGATGGATTGTGCCGAATGTGTTCTGCATGTTAAACAGGCGATTGAGTCTGTTCCGGGCGTCAAAAGTGCTCAGGTATACCTGGGCGCTGAAAAAGCCGTCATCACCATTGTGCCGGGTGAAGTGGCGCTGAATGAGATTCGCAGTGCGGTGGCATCTGCCGGATATTCAATTCCTGCCGAGCACGAGTGGAAAAATGCACAGAGGGGTCAGCCGACGCCGAAATCCTTATTGCTGTTACTGGGTGGTGTATTCATTGTCATGCTGGGGCTGGTAGTCAGTGGTGAACTGCTGGGGTGGTTCGATACATTAAATGGGGTTATTCCCTGGTGGGTATGGGCTGTGATAATTGGCGGGGGTGGGTATCCTGTCTTTCAGAATGTGATCCGGGCTGCTTTGCGCCGCAAGGTTATATCGCATACCCTGATGTCAACTGGTGTGGTTGCGGCTGTGGTTGTGGGCGAATGGGTGACCGCGGTTCTGGTTGTGCTTTTTATGCGTATAGGCGATTATATCGAACAGTTTACATCCCGCCAGGCGAAACATGCCATTCAAGACCTTTCGCTTCTTGCCCCTGAAACCGCCAACCGAGAAACAGAAGCAGGTGAACAGTGGGTGCCAATCGAAGAAATTGTCCCCGGCGATATTGTGGTTGTCCGGCCCGGTGAGCGCATACCGGTGGATGGGTGGGTGATCAGTGGTCAGGGGGCCGTTGACCAGGCAGCGATTACCGGCGAGCCCATGCCGGCCGAAGCAGCTTCTGGAACACGGGTTTTTTCGTCAACGCTCTTGATCAACGGCAGTCTGCGGGTTGAAACAATGGCAGTTGGGGCGCAATCTACATTCGGGCAGATCATTCAGCTTGTTGAAGAAGCCGAAGGAAACCGGGCGGATGTGCAGCGGTTTGCCGATCGTTTTTCGGCTTATTTTTTGCCCATTGTGGCCGGCATTGCCCTGCTTTCTTTTTTTCTTACGCGCAGCCCCATCTCTGCGGCGGCCGTTCTGGTTGTGGCCTGTTCCTGTTCATTTGCTCTGGCAACACCCGTGGCGATGCTGGCTTCAATTGGCGCGGGTGCGCGGAATGGACTGGTGATTAAGGGTGGAAAATATATTGAAGTTCTGGATCGGGCGACCGTTTTGCTGGTGGATAAAACAGGCACCCTGACGCTCGGAAAGCCAACGATCCAAAATGTGTTGCCTTTTGCCGACTGGCAGCGTAAAGATGTACTGGCTCTGGCTGCGGCTGCCGAGTGGTATTCTGAACACCCGCTTGCCAGAGCGGTGCTTGAGACGGCTCAGCGCGAGGTTGGGAATCTCTCTCCCGGGGAAGACTTTTTGATGGAAGCCGGAAAAGGCGTGCAGGTTAAAACTGCGGCAGGGGTGGTTCGGGTAGGGTCTTATGCCTGGGCCGGGCAGCAGGATGTGGACCGCGCCGGGGTTGAAAAATCGCTTGAGGGTTTCACGCTTTTATGGGTTTCTGTCGATGGTCAGGCAGCGGGTGTGTTGGCTGCCGCCGACCCACTGCGTGAAGAAATTGCCCCCGCTCTAGTTCAACTTAAAAAAATGGGCATCCAAACAATCGAACTTTTAACCGGTGATAATGAACAGGCTGCAAAACTCCTTGCGGAGCCATTAAAGATTCAGTATCGGGCCAATTTATTGCCCCAGGATAAAATTCGCATCGTAAAAGAATATCAGCAGCGAGGGAAGATCGTGGTTATGGTGGGTGATGGTATAAACGATGCCCCATCTCTGGCGCAGGCCGATATTGGCATTGCGATGGGCGTGGCGGGCGCAGATATCGCGGTTGAAGCTGCGCATATTGCTTTGATGCAAGAGAATTGGCTGCGCATCCCCGAATTATTTGCCCTGGCAAAGCGGACCATGCGGGTTGTCCGATTAAACATTGTTTTTACCGGGCTTTACAACCTTATTGGGTTAACGCTTGCTGCCCTGGGGTTTTTGCCGCCTTCTCTGGCGGCAGCCGCGCAGTCTTTACCCGATATCGGCATTTTGTTAAATTCTGCCCGGTTGGTGCGGTATAAGGGCATTGACCTGACGTAATATAAAACGGCCTGTTTTACCCGGTTTTATACAGGCCGTCGTAATTGACCCCCAGCATCCCGGCTTGATAAGACCGCGGGTCTATTTTCTCAAGACGATTCACCATCTTATCTGCAAGGATGGGAATGGCCTTGAGTTGGTAAAGACGGCGGGCAATTTTTTTGACGCCGTCTTCCCGTGTCTGCCAGAAATGCCGGTCAAATGGAGAGAGATTTAGCGGGCGTGTATAACCGCGCATGGTTTTGACTCCATCCACATTGAAGAAATCATCAAAATAAGACATTGCCAGTTCACGCAGTGAGCGATACACCGGTTCGCGATAACGCAGCCCGGTGAAATTCGATTTTGCCACTGCTCCCCAGCATCCATCAAACTGGTAGACGGCCAAAACATGATCGTCATCCAAACCCGGCTCGGGCGTCAGGTCAACCAGCAGCGGGGGGTGACCGATGAAGGTGAAAGCCAGGGCGGCAAAAATCCCCCCATCCAGGCAGTGACACTGGCGGTCATGCAGCACACGCAGGGGTGAACGGTCCAGTTCCTCGCTTATATAGGGGGTCTGGTCTAAAAAGGTTTGAATATCATAAGGCCGTTTGAAAGATTGGAGAACGTCCCATAATTCAGGGGGTATCGAAGGGTTATTGGGATCCATTGACAACTCCGCTCAAGGTGATTCTGCGGGTGGCGCAAAATCAATTGCTGCAACAGTATTATTTGGTGGCCGTAGAAAGAACGGCAAAATTTTTGTTGACGAAACATCCAAAGGCTGGTATAGTTTTGGCCGTTATGAATCCGATCATTTTATTTCAACGATATCATTATCTTACCCTAGATTAATTTTCGGGTGGGTTGGCTTTTGTGTTTAACCAGGAAATCCATGTATTGAGGTCACTCCCCGGCGCAACCGGGGATTTTTTCATCATAGCGGGTTAATTCTATTTTAAGGAGATTGTTATGAGCGTTATTAATCGTGATCAAAAAGAGATGTTGTCCAGGGGTGCTTTTGCAACGGCTATTGGGGCTGTGGTTGCCACGCTTGGGTCGGCGATCGGGCTGGGAAACATCTGGAAATTCCCCTTTGTGACGGGCGCAAATGGCGGGGCTGCGTTTCTCATTGTTTATATTGCCTGCACACTCCTGGTGGGTTTGCCGGTGATGATTGCAGAAATTGCCCTGGGGCGCACCGCGCGCGCCAATGCAATTACCACCATGCAGAAACTCAGCCCGAGCAAAAATCAGCCCTGGTGGTTGATCGGCGCGATTGGTGCATTGGCTGCATTTACCATTATGGCTTTCTACACCGAAGTGGCTGGATGGGTGTATGCCTATATCTTTAAATCTTTCGATGGCAGCGGCCTGTCGACGAACCCCGAGGTGACCGGCAAAATTTTTGGCGATCTCATTACCAACCCCTGGCAGTCTTTGATCTGGCAGTGGATTGTGCTGGTCGTTGTCAGCATCATCATTATCATGGGCGTCTCCAAAGGGATCGAACGGGTAACAAAGTTCATGATCCCTTCGCTGCTGGTCATGGTCATCATTATTGCTGTGCGCAGTTTGACGCTGGACCCGGCTGCCACGGCAAAGGGGCTGAGCTTTTTGTTTAAGCCTGATTTTAGCAAGCTGACCTGGGATGCCATTTTGATGGCGATGGGGTTGGCCTTTTTTAAACTTTCGGTTGGGATGGGTACCATGATCACCTATGGTTCCTACTGGCAGAAAGAGCAAAATATTCCGCTGCGCACAGCAACGGTGATGCTTTCTGATCTTCTGGTTTCGCTGTTGGCGGGGCTGGCGATCTTCCCGGCGGTGTTTGCGTTTGGTTTTGAGCCGGCTTCTGGCCCTTCATTGATGTTCATCACCATTCCCTCTGTGTTTGCCTCAATGCCGTTTGGACAGATCTTCATGATCTTGTTCTTCATTCTCACTGCCTTTGCTGCCACAGGCGCCATGATTTCGTTGATCGAAGTTCCGGTGGCTTATGTAAATGAAAAATACAAGATCTCGCGGGTTAAAGCGACCATTGCCACCAGTGTTACCCTGGCGTTGATCGGCTCTCTGGCGGCGCTTTCAAACAGCACACTGGCAGATTTTAAACTGTTTGGCTTGACCATGTTTGATCTGTTTGATTATGTCAGCCAGAACCTGATGCTCCCCATTGGCGGCCTGTTTATTGCCATTTTCTTTGGCTGGGTGTGGGGCAGCAAAAATGTGGTCAATTCTTTAAGCAACGAAGGAGCGCTAAAGAATCAGGCGGTGATCAATGTCTTCATGCTGATTATCCGGTTTGTCACCCCGGTGCTGGTGATTATTGTTTTGCTGGGCGGTCTGGGCGTATTCTAAAAGCGTCAAAACGGTCTGTATACAGCACCCCCGTTCTGTTCGGACGAATGGAACGGGGGTGTTTTCTATTGCCGGCCGCGGTGAACGATCTTTCATTATCTTTAAGAATGCTTTATAATGCTGCATTGCATTTTTATTTGCAAACTTCCTGAATAGTGCAAATCACCCGGTAGGAAAGAGATTACTTGATTTGTTAACAATTTTTTTCGCGACTGATATTCACGGTTCGACCGTGTGTTGGAACAAGTTCTTAAACTCGGGAAAGTTTTATGGTGCGCAGGTGATCATACTCGGCGGAGATATCACCGGCAAGGCGATTGTTCCTATTATCCATAATGGAAATTCGACTTATCGAGCTGTGCTTTTAGAGCAAGAGTCAATTTTGCATGGTGAAGATCAGGTTTTGGAGATTGAAAAGCGGATCTCATCGCGTGGATATTATCCGTACCGTACCACCCCGGAAGAAAT